>NZ_CBCPLW010000003.1:45000-122500 GCF_965119515.1 Aeromonas sp. Marseille-Q7275 | reverse complement strand
TGCTTGATTCAAATTGTTAAAGAGCGTCACGCTTATCGCGTTGAGGAGGCGCATCTTACGCCCCTCACTTCGAAAGTCAAGCGGTTGTTTTCGCTTTTCTTTCGGCGCCCACTTCGCAAGGAAGCTGGCTCATCAGTTCGGCGTGTTCCGCCGTGCTGGTAGGGGCGCATTATAGGGAGCCGCGCCGGGATGACAAGGGTAAAACAGCAAAAAAAGGCACTTTTTGCTGTTTGGTGGTTCAAACGCCTATTTATCAAACAAAACGCCCCGCATAAGCGGGGCGTCAACGAGCAAGGGTGCGGATTTGCTACCTTTTTGACCAGAACTCCCGGGCAAAGGCGCGTACCTTTTCCCAGTCGGTGAATTCGATGTCCTGGCTGGTATCCGTACTGCCACCGGTGATCGTCATGATCAGCTGGATGATGCGGGTCTGCCACCAGTTGTAGCGGGAGTATCGCAGCGCACCGGCAAACACCCCCAGCGTTTTCGGCTTCCACGGCGAGAGACGCAGAAACTTCTTCATATAGGCATTGGTCTGTGGTGTCTGCTTCTCGGGCTTGCGCGCCGTCAGGTTGACACAGAAGAAGGCGGCGTTGGCCACTTCCAGCTGTTCATGGTGAGCATGAATAAAGCTGAGCAGACTGGGGTGGAAGTTGCCATAGCGGATGGAGGCACCGATCAATACCTTGGCATATTTGCTAAGGTTGCACATCGGCAGGGTGTGCAGATCCTGCATCACCACTTCGCATCCTGATATCTCCTCCAGCATGACATCCACAATTTTCCGCGTTTGCCCGTCCCGGGAAGAATAAAGCACCAAAATCTTGTCCATACCAACCTCAACTACGCCAGAATGCAGGAGTAAACAGTACCAGAAGTGTGAATATTTCCAATCGGCCAAACAGCATGGCGACCACCAGGATCCACTGTGCCGTCGCCGAGATATTGCCAAAGTTGCTGGAGACCTCGCCCAACCCGGGCCCCACGTTGGTGAAGGCGGCCGCCACCGCCGTGAACGCGGTCACCTCGTTCAACCCTGTCATCAGCAACAGCAGCATGAAGATGAAGAACAGGATGATGTAGGTGGCGAAGTAGCCCCACACCGCCTCGACGATCCGCTCCGGCACCGCGCGCCTCCCCAGCTTCAGGGTATAAATGGCCCGCGGGTGCACCAGTCGCTTGAGCTCGCGCATCCCCTGCAGGAACAGGATCATGAAGCGCATCACCTTGATGCCTCCCCCCGTGCTGCCGGCACAGCAGCCAATAAAGGCCGAGAACATCAGCAACATCGGCAGGAAGGAGGGCCAGTCGGCATAGCTGGTCGTGCTGTAGCCCGTGGTCGTGCCAAGGGAGACCGCCTGGAACAGGCCGTGGTTGAGCGCCTCCTGCCAGGTGGCGTAGTGACCGTGGAACAGCAGGGAGACGAAACAGATCAGCACCAGCACACCCTGGATCCCCAGGAACACCTTCAATTCGGAGTCCCGAAGATAGCTGCTCAATCGCACTGGCTTGTGGGCGAACACCATGAAATGCAGGGCGAAGTTGACGCTGGCCAGCAGCAAGAACAGCACAGTGATCAGGTTGATGGCCGGGCTGTTGAAGAAACCTATGCTGGCATCGTGGGTCGAGAAGCCGCCCACCGACAGGGTGGAGAAGGAGTGGCAGATGGCATCGAACAGCGTCATTCCCGCCATCCAGTAAGCCAGGGCACAGAGGGTGGTCAGCAACAGGTAGATGAACCAGAGCGCCTTGGCCGTCTCGGCGATGCGTGGGGTCACCTTGTTGTCCTTGACCGGCCCCGGGATCTCGGCGCGATAGAGCTGCATTCCCCCGATGCCCAGCAAGGGCAGCACGGCCACCGCCAGCACTATGATCCCCATGCCCCCCAGCCATTGCAGCAGCTGGCGGTAGAACAAAAAGGCCTTGGGCAGGCTGTCCAGCCCGGTCAGCACTGTCGCCCCCGTGGTCGTCAGGCCGGAGAATGATTCGAAGAAGGCCTCAGAGACCGACATGTTCGGCACGTCGCTGATGATGAAGGGGACGGCCCCCACACTGCCCAGCACCACCCAGAACAGCACCACTATGAGGAAACCCTCCTTGGATCTGAGGTCTTTCTTATGATGGCGATTGGGGAACCAGAGCAGGGTGCCGAGCAGGAGGGCGATGAAGAAGGAGTTCACAAACTCGGCACCGCCCCCATCGCGATACCCAAAAGCAACCATCGCTGGCAGCAGCATGGTCGAGCTGAACAGCGCGACCAAGAGACCGACGATACGAATGATGCTCAGAATCTGCATTCCGGCTCCCCCTTCAGGCTAAAAGAGCGATGGATTCTAGCCATCTAAGGGGCGAAGAGATACCCGGCCATGGGTTCGGTCTGTCATTTCCTGATCCACCTGACTCCAGATGACCGCATCCCAGGCCACCTGCAGACGAACCTGCTGACCATAATCGGCGGCCAGCAACTGGCCCTGATGGGTCGAGATCAGGGCTTCCACCACCCCCATGTCGCCATAGTCGCAGCAGATAAGGGAAGGAGTTTGCTGGCGCTTGATGCGGGTCTCGAGCCGCTTGAGCGCCGCCCCCACCCCGCCGCCATAGGCCCTGACCAGGCCGCCGGTCCCGAGCAGGACGCCACCGTAGTAGCGCACCACCACGGCCGCGACCTCGCCGATACCGGCCCCCATCAGCTGGGCCAGCATGGGCTTGCCGGCTGTGCCCGAGGGTTCGCCGTCATCGCTGAAGCCATAGACCTGGCTGTCTTGCGGCGCCCCGGCGACGAAGGCCCAGCAATGGTGCCGGGCCGTCGGGTGCTGCCGCTTCACCTCGGCGATCCAGGCCTTGGCGGCCTCGACCGTCGGCGCATGGGCAATCAGGGTGATGAAGCGACTCTTCTTGATCTCCTCGCAAAGCTCCAGCGGCTCAGCCGGTATGGCATAGTCTGCGGCCATCAGAGCCCTGCTTGCCTGGTGAGGTTCTCCACCCCGTCCCCATGCAGAACCACGTTGTCCTCGATCCGGATGCCACCGAAGGGGCGCAGCGCCTCGACCTTGTTCCAGTTGACCCGTTTGCCCTGCTCGCCGCGGCGTAGCGGCTCCAGCAGGCTGTCGATGAAGTAGAGGCCGGGTTCTATGGTGAACACCTGCCCCACCTCCATCACCCGGGTACAGCGCAGGTAGGGGAACTGCTCGGGCGCCGCCAGATGGGTACCCCGCTCGTCCTGCATGAAGCCACCGGCATCGTGCACCTGCAGGCCGAGGAAGTGGCCGAGGCCATGGGGGAAGAACACATTGGTCACCCCGGTGTGGATCATCTCGTCCACCGACATGTCCACCAGCTCGGTGGCCTGCAGCAAGCGCGCCAGTCTGTGGTGCATCTGCAGGTGCAGCTCGCTGTAACGGCGGCCGGGTTTGATCTCCGCGATGATCTCCTGCTGCTGCGCATCCAGCGCCGCGATGAGATCGGCAAACTCGCCCCGACGCCAGGCCCAGGTGCGGGTGATGTCGGAGGCATAGCCGTGATAATCCGCCCCGGCATCGATGAGGAAGGAGTGGCGCTCCGCATCCGGCACCCGCTGGGTCGACAGATGGGTGTAATGAAGGATGGCCGCGTTGCGGTTGATGGCGACTATGTTGCCGTAAGGCGCCTCATTGGCCCCCTGCCCGACCGCCTTCATGTAGGCGAGGTTGATCTCGAACTCGCTCGCCCCCGCCATGAAGGAGTCCTTGGCCGCGATGTGGCCACGCACCCCGAGTCGATTCGCCGCCCGCAGACACTCCAGCTCATAGGGCGTCTTGTAGGCACGGTGGTAGTGCAGGTAATTGAGCACAGCCTCCGGATTGGGCTGCCCCAATCCCACCAGCTGGGCCACCTCGAGATGACCACCCAGATAGGCCCACTCCTGCTTGTCGGCTGGCAAGTGCTCCGCCACCTGTTCCGGCCTGGTCAGGAAGCGGATGTCGAAGAAATCGACCCAGAAGGCATTGGGCAGATCCGCCACCTTGTGCCAGAAGTCCACCGGCCGGTAGAACAGCAGCACCGGCTTGCTCACCCCGTCCACCAGCAACCAGCAGTGGGGATTGTCCAGTACCGGCAACCAGGCCTTGAAGTGAGGATTGACCTTGAAGGGGTAATCCTGGTCGTCGAGGAAGATGCGGTGAGTCTGGCCTGAATGAATGGCCAGTCCGCTGAGCCCCTGCTGTTGCAGTATGTCGCGGGTGCGCTGCTGCAGGGTGTCGAGATGCTGGGCAAAAAGTTGACTGTAACTGCTCATGGCGTCCTGCTCCGGGCAAATGTGACTTCAGCATAACATCAAGCGAATCAGGGCTCGAGCCGTCAGGCTGCCGCTTCGTGAGGTAACGCATGGGTCAGGGGGTTTTTGTTATGAAACGAAAACCTTCGATTAACAAATAAAGAACAATTCAATACACTGCCGATAGACAGTAGATATCAGCAGTCAGGAACGATTCATGCAAAACCTTTGTCTGTGGACACCGGATCAGGACAGGATGCAGCACTCCAACCTCCACCAGTTCATGGCCGAGGTCAACCACTTCCACGGCCTGCAACTGCGCAGCTACGCCGACCTCTATCAATGGTCGGTGGAGAAGACCACCCGTTTCTGGCCACTGGTGTGGCAGCACTGCGGTGTCAAGGGAGAGCTGGGCGACATAGTGGCGGAGAACCGCCAGGATATGCAGCGCGCCCGCTGGTTCCCCGACAGCCGGCTCAACTTCGCCGAGAACCTGCTGCGCCGCCAGGACGAGAGCCCGGCCATCATCTCCCGCATCGAGGGTAGCCCAAGCCAGACCTTGAGCTGGCGCGAGCTGGCAGATCAGGTCGCCCGGCTGGCTCAGTGGCTGCGCGGCCAGGGCATAGGCCGTGGCGACGTGGTGGCGGCCTACCTGCCCAATATTCCGGAAACCGTCGTTGCCATGCTGGCCACCACCAGCCTGGGTGCGATCTGGACTTCCACCAGCCCCGACTTCGGCGAAGCCAGCGTGGTGGAGCGCTTCGGCCAGACCCGGCCCAGGGTGCTGTTTGCAGTGGATGGCTACCGCTATGGCGGCAAGGCCATCGACATTCAGGCCAAGGTCGCCAGCGTGGTGAGCCAGTTAGACAGCATAGAGCAGACTGTGGTGATCCCTCTGCTCGGCAACCCGCTGCACCTCGGTCACGACTGGCATCAGGTGCTGGCCAGTCAGCCCGGGGGCCAGCTCGCCTTCGAGCCCATGGCCTTCAACGACCCGCTCTACATCCTCTATTCGTCCGGCACCACCGGCAAACCCAAGTGCATAGTTCACGGCATAGGCGGCACCCTGCTGCAGCACCTGAAAGAGCACCAGCTGCACTGCGACATCAAGCCAGGGGAGAGAATCTTCTACTTCACCACCTGCGGCTGGATGATGTGGAACTGGCTGGTGAGCGCCCTCGCCTCCGGCGCCACCCTGGTGCTCTACGACGGCTCGCCGTTTTACCCGGACGGCAACGTGCTCTGGGACCTCGCCCGTGACGAAGAGGTCAGCCTGTTCGGCACCTCCGCCAAGTATCTCGATGCGTTGCATAAGCAGGGTTATGCCCCCATCAAGACCCACGCACTCCCCGCCTTGCGGCAGATCTGCAGCACGGGCTCCGTGCTGTCGCCGGAGGGGTTCGACTACGTCTATCAGCAGATCAAGACAGATGTACAGCTCAGCTCCATCTCAGGCGGCACCGACATCTGCTCCTGCTTCGTCATCGGCAACCCGCTCAGCCCCGTCTATCGCGGCGAGAGCCAGGGGCGCGGCCTTGGCCTCGCGGTGCAGGTGTTCAACGAGGCCGGCCAGCCGGTGCAGGGGGAGAAGGGCGAGCTGGTCTGCACCAAGCCCTTCCCGGCCCAGCCCATCTACTTCTGGGGCGACGAGAACGGCGACAAGTACCACGCCGCCTACTTCGAGCGCTTTGACAACGTCTGGTGCCACGGCGACTGGATCGAGCTGACCCCGACCGGCGGCATCCTCTTCTACGGCCGCTCCGACGCCACCCTCAACCCAGGGGGCGTGCGCATCGGCACCAGCGAGATCTACCGCTACGTGGAGCAGCTCGACGAGGTGGAGGAGAGCATCGTCATCGGCCAGCAGTGGCAGCAGGACGAGCGGGTAGTGCTGTTCGTCAAGCTCAAGGCGGGATGCAAGCTGGACGAGCCCCTGCGCGAGCGGATCCGTCAGCAGATCAAACGGCACTGCACCGCCCGCCACGTACCGGCCCGCATCCTGCAGGTGGACGCCATTCCCCGCACCAAGTCCGGCAAGATAGTCGAGCTGGCGGTGCGGGAGGTGGTGCACAACAGGCCCGTCAACAACACCCATGCCCTCGCCGACCCCGAGGTGCTGAACCAGTATCGCGACAGGCCGGAGCTGGCCAGTTGATAAACGACTCATATCCAGAGCAGGCGCCGCAAGGCGCCTCTCGTTTGCCCGTTTTGTGATGAGGAGCTTTTACTCGAGATCTGTTAAACAAATGTTTTAAATAGGTGTTGAAAATGTCTCCTTTTGGATCAATAGTGAGCCTCGCCCCCTGCTGGGGAGAAAGGAGCAAAGCCCCCCACCGCGTGGGAACAAGGAGACACTCTCATGATCTACCAAGGCGAAACCCTGTCGGTCAGCTACCTCGAAGACGGCATTGCCGAGCTGAGGTTTGATGCCCCGGGTTCAGTCAACAAGCTGGATCGCGCTACCCTGCTCTCGCTGAGCGAAGCGATCGCCGCATTACAGCAACAAGCCGATTTGAAGGGTCTGATCCTCACCTCCGGCAAAGACGCCTTTATCGTCGGCGCCGACATCACCGAATTCCTGGAACTGTTCAGCCTGCCGCAAGAAGATCTGCTCGGCTGGCTGAAAAAGGCCAACGACATCTTCAGCGCCATCGAAGATCTGCCGGTGCCGACCCTGTCCGCCATCAAGGGCCACGCCCTGGGCGGCGGCTGCGAGACCATACTCTCCACCGATTTCCGTCTGGCTGACACCAGCGCCAAGATAGGCCTGCCCGAGACCAAGCTCGGCATCATGCCGGGCTTTGGCGGCACAGTCCGTCTGCCGCGCCTCATTGGCGCCGACAACGCCCTGGAGTGGATCACCACCGGCAAGGATTACCGTGCCGATGACGCCCTCAAGGTGGGTGCCATCGACGCCGTGGTCACCCCCGCAGCGCTGCAGAGCGCCGCCGTGCAGATGATGAGAGACGCCATCGCAGGCAAGCTGGACTGGCAGAGCCGTCGCGCCGCCAAGAAGGCGCCGCTGCGCCTCTCCAAGCTGGAAGCCATGATGAGCTTCACCACCGCCGCCGGCATGGTTGCCGCCGTGGCCGGAAAACACTATCCGGCGCCCATGACCGCAGTCAAAACCGTCGAGGCCGCCGCCGGCATGAGCCGCGACGAGGCGCTCAACGTCGAGGCGCAAGGTTTCATCAAGCTGGCCAAGACCGACGTGGCCAAGGCGCTGGTCGGCATCTTCCTGAACGATCAGCACATCAAGGCACTGGCCAAGAAGGCCGCCAAGCAGGCGAACAAGGCCATCGGCCACGCCGCCGTGCTGGGTGCCGGCATCATGGGGGGCGGTATCGCCTACCAGTCCGCCAGCAAGGGCATCCCGGCGGTGATGAAGGACATCAACGAGAAGGCGCTGGCGCTTGGCATGGGCGAGGCCACCAAGCTGCTCAACGGCCAACTCGAGCGCGGTCGCATCGACGGCATCAAGATGGGCCAGGTGCTCTCCGCCATCACCCCGACCCTCAGCTATGACAACGTCAAGCATGTGGACGTGGTGGTCGAAGCCGTGGTCGAGAATCCCAAGGTGAAGGCCGCCGTACTGGGCGAAGTGGAAGGGATCATTGGCGAAGACGCCGTGCTCGCCAGCAACACCTCCACCATCCCCATCTCCCTGCTGGCCAAGGGACTGAAGCGCCCCGAGAACTTCTGCGGCATGCACTTCTTCAACCCGGTGCACCGCATGCCCCTGGTGGAGATCATCCGCGGCGAGCAGACATCGGACGACACCATCAACCGCGTGGTGGCCTACGCCGCCGCCATGGGCAAGTCCCCAGTGGTGGTCAACGACTGCCCGGGCTTCTTCGTCAACCGCGTGCTCTTCCCCTACTTCTTCGGCTTCAACAAGCTGGTCGCCGATGGCGCCGACTTCGCCGCCGTCGACAAGGTGATGGAGAAGGAGTTCGGCTGGCCCATGGGCCCCGCCTACCTGCTGGACGTGGTCGGCATCGACACAGGTCACCATGCCGGTGACGTCATGGCCCAGGGCTTCCCGACTCGTATGAGCAAGGAAGGGCGCACCGCCATCGACGTCATGTATGACGCCAGCCGCTTCGGCCAGAAGAATGGCAAGGGTTTCTACGCCTACGAGCAGGACAAGAAGGGCAAGCCGAAGAAGGTGGCCGACGCCGCTGCCTACGAGCTGCTGGCCCCCATCGCCAAGGCGAAGCAGGAGTTCGACAAGGACGCCATCATCGCCCGCATGATGATCCCCATGATCAACGAGGTGGTGCTCTGTCTGGAAGAAGGCATAGTTGCCACGCCAGCCGAGGCCGACATCGCGCTGGTCTACGGTCTGGGCTTCCCTCCCTTCCGCGGCGGCGTGTTCCGCTATCTGGATACCATAGGTCTGGATCGCTACGTGGCCATGGCCGACCAGTATGCCGATCTGGGCCCGCTCTACCGCGTCAGCGACAAGCTGCGCGAGATGGCCGCCCAGGGCAAAACCTTCTACTGATTGCGGAAAGGAGATCCATTCATGAAAGACGTAGTCATTGTCGACTGTATCCGGACCCCCATGGGCCGGTCCAAGGGCGGCGCCTTCCGCAACGTGCGTGCAGAAGATCTGTCCGCGCACCTGATGAGCTCCATCCTGCTGCGCAACCCCAACCTCGACCCGAACGAGATCGAGGATATCTACTGGGGCTGCGTGCAGCAGACCCTGGAGCAGGGCTTCAACATCGCCCGCAACGCCGCCCTGCTAGCCGGCATCCCGAAGCAGGTGGGAGCGGTCACCGTCAACCGCCTGTGTGGCTCCAGCATGCAGGCGCTGCACGACGCCTCCCGCGCCATCCAGGTGGGTGATGGGGACATCTTCATCATCGGCGGCGTCGAGCACATGGGTCACGTGCCCATGAGCCACGGCGTCGACTTCCACCCCGGCATGGCGAAGTCGGTGGCCAAGGCCTCCGGCATGATGGGGCTGACCGCCGAGATGCTCGGCAAGCTGCACGGCATCAGCCGGGCGCAGCAGGACGAGTTTGCCGCCCGCTCCCATCGCCGCGCCCATGCCGCCACCGTGGAAGGGCGTTTTGCCAGGGAGATCGTCGGGCTGGAAGGCCATGACGCCAGCGGTGCCCGCTTCTTCTACGACTACGACGAGGTGATCCGCCCGGAGACCACGGTCGACACCCTGAGCCAGCTGCGCCCGGTGTTTGACCCGATCAACGGCACCGTCACCGCCGGCACCTCCTCGGCCCTGTCAGACGGTGCCGCCGCCATGCTGGTGATGAGCGCTGACCGCGCCAAGGCGCTGGGACTCACCCCCCGCGCCAGGGTGCGCGCCATGGCCATCGCCGGCTGTGACGCCGCCATCATGGGTTACGGCCCGGTGCCGGCCACCCAGAAGGCGCTCAAGCGTGCCGGTCTGACCGTCGGCGACATCGACCTGTTCGAGCTGAACGAGGCCTTCGCCGCCCAGTCCCTGCCCTGCGTCAAGGATCTTGGCCTGCAGGATCTGGTGGACGAGAAGGTGAACCTGAACGGCGGCGCCATCGCCCTGGGTCACCCGCTGGGCTGCTCCGGCGCCCGCATCTCCACCACCCTGATCAACCTGATGGAGGAGAAGGATGCCACCCTGGGGGTCGCCACCATGTGCATCGGCCTGGGTCAGGGCATAGCCACAGTGTTCGAGCGGGTGTGATCCAGGGGGCTCACGCCAGGCGTGAGCCCCCATTGTCTTGTTGGGGGTCGGCCCGTCCGGCCCGTTGTCGAGCCTGTGGAGCGCACCACACGGGGTGCGCTCCTGCCGTCGGAATCTGCGTGTTGGCCGGCCCGTTTGGGTCGGCCTTTTTTATTCCGTTATCCCGATCAGGGCCAATTCGGGGGCTATATTGCCCATAACTTCACATTAGAGGGGGGCCTTGCTTGCTTTTTGCTCCCCCGACAGGTTCAATCTGCACAAAAAAATGGGTGGATGCACATACATATGTCAACGAGCAAACAACTGCTTATCGTCGACGACGATCAGGAGATCCGCGAGCTGCTCAACGAATACCTGACCCGGGCGGGTTTCCAGGTATTGACGGCGGCAGGAGGCGACGAGATGCGCCAGCAACTCGCCCAGCACAGCCCGGACCTCATCATTCTGGACATCATGATGCCCGGCGACGACGGCTTTACCCTCTGCCAGCAGATCCGTCGCGACTCCCAGGTCCCCATCATCATGCTGACCGCTGCCTCCGATGAGGCGGATCGGGTGATCGGCCTCGAACTCGGCGCCGACGACTACATCGCCAAGCCGTTCAGCCCGCGCGAGCTGCAGGCCCGCATCAAGGCGCTGCTGCGCCGTGCCGAATTCCGCCAGCCGGAGAAAGAGAAGGAGCCGAGCCGCCGCCTGCGCTTCGCCGACTGGACCCTGGACACCCTGAGCCACCAGCTGACCCACGATGACGGCAGCCTGCTGGATCTCTCCGGCAGCGACGCCCTGCTGCTCGGCATGTTCCTGCAACAGCCCGGCGTGGTACTGGACAGGGACACCATCTCCGATGCCACCCGGGGCCGCGAGAGCCTGCCCATGGAGCGCGGCATCGACGTGCAGATCAGCCGTCTGCGCCAGAAGCTGGGTGACAACGGCAAGAGCCCGCGCATCATCAAGACCATACGCGGCAGCGGCTACATGCTGATCGCGGAAGTACACGAGATCCCGTGAAAGGGGAGAGGCAAGCGGCGCGGCTCAGAGGCAGGGCCAGATGCTGACTGACAAGAGGCACCCAATCCCATGAGAAGTCGGCGATTCTGGCAGGCACTGATCCCCCGCTCCCTGCTGTCACGGATGCTGCTGTTGCTGCTGCTCGCCATCCTGCTCTCCCAGACCATACTCACCGGCATCTGGATGCAGCAGATCCAGAAGCGGGAGCTGGAGGGCATGCTCAGCACCACCCGCAACCTGGCGCTCTCCGCCGCCTCCACAGTCAACTTCTTCAAGTCCCTGCCGCTGCAGTACCGCCACATCGCCCTGGACCAGCTGCGCAACATGGGGGGCAGCCGCTTCTTCGTCTCCCTGAACGAGGAAGAGATCCACATCAGCGCCATCCCGGACAGCGAGCGCAAGACGCTGGTGCTGAAGGAGGTGGAGGAGGTGCTGACCCGCAAGCTCTCCGACGCCATGGCCATCAAGGTGGACTTCTCGCGACCCGAGGAGCTGCACGTCTTCAACAACGACACCCTGCTGGCGGATCTGCCCTCCTCCTGGGCCCGCTACACCCTGTCGCTGGAGCCCATCAACCCGCCGGTGCTGGTGACCCAGATCGAGATAGAACCGGGGGAGTGGCTCTATCTGGCGGCCCTGCTGCCCGCCCCCTACATGACGCTGGATGACACCGTCATGCCGAGCAACCAGGTGCGCTTCATCGCCCTGATGACCGTCTTCCTCTGCTTCTTCACCTTCATGCTGGTGCGCTGGCAGACCCGGCCCCTGCGCCGGCTGGCCAAGGCGGCGGTCAACCTCGGCAAGGACATCGACCAGCCCTCCCTCAAGGAGGAGGGCGCCTCCGAGATAGTGGCGGCGACCCGTGCCTTCAACATCATGCAGCAGCGCATCCGCCGCTTCATAGACGACAGGGAGCGGCTGTTCAGCTCCATCTCCCACGATCTCAAGACCCCCATCACCCGGTTGCGGCTGCGGGTCGAGCTGCTCGACGACGAGGCCCAGATAGCCAAGTTCAACAAGGATCTGGACGAGCTGGAGCTGATGGTGAAGGGGGCGTTGCAGACGGTGAAGGAGACCGACATTCACGAGAACCTCGAGCTCATCGACATCAATGCCCTGCTGGAGCAGATGGCGGAGTCCATGAACCTGCACGAGGATCTGCTCACCATAGAGGGGCACTGCAAGTGGCCCTATCGCGGCAAGCTGCTGGCCCTCAAGCGCTGCATCGGCAACCTGGTGGACAACGGCATCAAGTACGGCCATCGGGTGCGCGTCATCCTGATGGATGACGAGGAGATGCTGATCCTCTTCATCATGGACGAGGGCCCCGGTCTGCCGGAGGATCAGTTCGAGCGCATCTTCGAGCCCTACTACCGCCTCAGCACGGATTCTTCCGGAACCGGCCTGGGTCTTGGCATCGCCCGCAACATAGCCCACGCCCACGGCGGCGATCTGGTGCTGGAAAATCGCCCCCAGGGCGGCCTGCAGGCCACCCTCTCCCTACCAAGGCAGTAAAGCTTATGAAGTGGTTGTCGTTTTCTGTCATCGCCCTGTTATCCCTGCCCGTCGGCGCCTCCCAGCGCGTCGGGGTGCTGCACGGGTGGCGTGCGGTCGGCACCGGCCACTCTCCTTCCATCAAGGCAGTCACAGTATGAAGTTGTTCCCGTTTGCCATTGTCGCCCTGCTCTCCCTGCCCTCCCTGCCCGTCGGCGCCTCCCAGGTGGAGGTGTTGCACTGGTGGACCTCCGGCGGCGAGGCCAAGGCGGTAGAGGTACTCAAGTCGGAATGGGCCGAGCAGGGCAACCAGTGGAACGACTTCGCGGTGCAGGGCGGCGGCGGCAAGAGCGCCATGACGGTGCTGAAAAGCCGGGCGCTGGCGGCCAACCCGCCGGAGGCGGCACACCTCAAGGGATATGAGCTGCACGAGTGGGCCAGCCTGGGTTTCCTGCGCGACCTCAGCCCCATGGCCGAGCACCTCGGCTGGTACCCGCAACTCTCCCCCATGGTCCGTGACACCCTCAGCCAGAACGGCGCCCTGATGGCGGTGCCCACCGGCATCCACAGAGTCAACTGGCTGTGGCTCAACCGCAAGCTGTTCGAGCGGCTGGGGCTGACACCCCCCACCGACTGGGTCCAGTTCGTGGTGGTGGCGGACAAGCTCAAGGCGCAGGGCGTCACCCCGCTGGCCATCGGCAACGAACCCTGGCAGCTCGCTGTGCTGTTCGAGACAGTGGCGCTAGGTGAAGGGGGCAAGGCCTTCTATCGCAAGGCCTTTCTGGAGCAGGACAGCGCCACCCTGACCGGCCCCGACATGGTGCGGGTGCTGACCCGCTTCCAGCAGCTGCGCGCCTATGTGCCGGAAAAATACGCCGGCCTGAAGTGGCACCAGGCCACCAACCTGCTGGAGAGCGGCGGTGCCGCCATGCAGATCATGGGGGACTGGGTGAAGGGGGAGCTGAGCGCCGGCAACTACAGACCCGGTGAGGACATCGACTGCCTGCCAAGCCCGGGGAGCCAGGGCCTCTTCAGCTACAACCTGGACTCCATCGCCATGTTCAAGCAGCGGGATCCGGCCCAGCTGCAGGCCCAGGGCGAGCTGGCCCGCCTGCTGATGACACCGCGCTTCCAGGAGGAGTTCAACCGGGTGAAGGGCTCCATCCCGGCGCTCACCAAACCGGACATGAGCAAGTTCGATCGCTGCGCCATCCGCTCCTATCAGGACTTCCTCCACGCCGAGCAGCAGGACAACCTGCTGCCCAGCATGGCGGAGGGGATGGCGGTTCCGACCAACATGCGCCAGGGGATCATGGATGTGCTGAGCAGCTTCTTCAACGACCCCAACGCCAACCCGGAGCAGACGGCGCAGCAGCTGGAGCGCGCCATGCGCTCGACCCGCTCGGGCGCGGAGCAGAAATGACAAAGGCGGACATCGTCCGCCTTTGTGGGTGAATCGTCATCCGATTCAGGATTGATCGTTCTCGTCCTCATCCTCGTCGTAGTAGTCGCTGAGCTCGATCCAGAGCCCCAGCCCTATCATCACCATGGACCCGAACCAGGTGCCGGTGTTTCCGATCGGGCTGCCCAGCACTATCATGGCGAACGACAGGAACCCCATGCCTGCGTAGGCTTGCAATCTGCCGTAGGAGACCTGCATATTCACACCTCCTTGTTGAATATGGTTCAATTTTTATATTACTCATCGGGCAAGGTCTGGATAGAGCCGGATCACACTTTGGTTACATATGCTGCTCGAACACCCTCAGATTTGATTATTTTTTCGCCTTGAGTATCATTGGCAGCTGAATTGGTTGAAGGTTGATTATTGATGAGTGCTTTATTCTGCGATGCAACTCATGAGTTGGACGCGATCGGGCTTCGTTGCCCTGAACCCGTGATGATGGTTCGCAAGAAAGTGCGGCTGATGGCCGAAGGCGAGACCCTGCTGGTCAGTGCCGACGATCCTTCCACCACCCGCGACATCCCGAGTTTCTGCCGCTTCATGGATCACACCCTGATCGCCAGCGAGACAGAGCAGGCCCCCTATCGCTATCTGATCCGCAAGGGTCAATGAGCCCCTGTACCGGAGCAATCCATGACGATTACCCGAATCGGCACCACGGCCCGCTGGTCTGATGTTGTCATCCACAACGGCACCCTCTATGTGGTGGAAGTCCCCGCCACCGACGAGGCCGACATTCACCAGCAGACCCGCGAAGTGCTGACCAGTCTGCAACGCCTGCTGGAGGCCAACGGTTCCGGGGTCGGCAAGATCCTGATGGCCAACATCTATCTCAAGGACATTGGCGACATCGCCGCCTTCAACGCCCAGTGGGATGCCTGGATACCGGCTGGCACCGCACCCGTTCGCGCCTGCGTACAGGCCCGTCTGGCCCACGAAGGCTACAAGGTGGAAGTGCAGCTGACCGCCGCTGTCTAAGACACGGTTCGCCCCTCATCCCCGGCCCTTCTCCCGCGAGGGGAGAAGGGAGAAAAGAGCACCGATACCATAGGGCCACAGCACCCATAGCAAAAGGCCCCGCCAGTAATGGCGGGGCCTTTTCGTTACCGGCAACCGGGCGACTCAGGCAGTCGGGGTCAGGGTGATGGTCACACGACGGTTCTGGGCCTTGCCGGCGGCGGTGCTGTTGGTGGCAACCGGCTGATCCGGGCCCACGCCGCTGGTGGAAATGCGGCTGCCGGTCACGCCCTGACCGATCAGCTGGGCGGCGACGGCGTCGGCACGCTGGGCGGAGAGCTTCATGTTCAGCTCGCGGGAGCCGGTGCTGTCGGTGTGACCGACCACGTTCAGGCGAGTCTTGTCGAACTCGGCCACCACCATGGCCACGCCGGACAGGGTGTTGGCACCGGCGGCTTTGAGCTGGGCGCTGGAGCTGTCGAAGGTGACGTTGTTCGGCATGTTGAGGATCAGCTGATCACCGTTGCGGGTCACGCTGACGCCGGTACCCTGCAACTTCTCGCGCAGCTTGGCTTCCTGCACATCCATGTAGTAACCGATACCGCCACCCAGGGCGGCGCCAGCGGCCACGCCGGTCAGGATCCCTTTCTTGCGATCCCCCTTGCTGGAGGAGAGCGCACCCACGGCAGCGCCGGTGGCGGCACCGGCCAGTGCGCCCCAGGCACCCTTGGAGGTCTGGGATTCACCAGTATAGGGATTGGTGGTGCAGCCTGTCATGGCGATGGTCAGGGCAAGCGCAGGAACCAGTTTCTTGAAATGCATGAAAAAACCTCTGAAAAAGAACGACTCTAGCCGATGGCCGCGCATTCTACCCCAGAGAGGCGCCAGAGTGTGACGCGCGCATTGCGGATATGAACAAGGGGGCCAAAGCCCCCCTGTGTCATGCCGTGAACGGCAGCTGCCTGCCCGGGCAGGCCGGACATCAATATTTGATGTCGCGCGCCTCGTCACGCCCTTCCTGCTTGTTGTCGCGATGCTCCTGACGGCAATCGGCATTGCCCACCAGGCCTTCGCGGCACTCCTGCTTGGCGTCGCGGGATTCCTGACGGGTATCCTGACGCACATCGCGCGCTTCGCGACGCTCCTGGGCCTGTTTGGTTGCCTGTGCAGGCAGGGCAGCCAACAAGGCGGTGGCTGCAAGCAGCGCAAATACGGTCTTCTTCATGGTGGCTCCTTGGCTAAACGAAATACACCGGCTTGGGATGTCTAAATTATACATTGGGGTCAAGATAACCGCCGGACGGGCGCCAGCAGGGCGACCCGACAGGGAGGCGGCTTGTCGGGATCAGTATTTGACGTCGCGGGCCTCGTCGCGGTTCTCTTGCTTGTTGTCGCGGTTGTCCTGACGGCAATCGGCATTGCCGACCAGGCCCTCACGGCACTCCTGCTTGGCGTCACGGGATTCCTGACGACCGTCCTGGCGGATGTCGCGGGCGTCCTGGCGCTGCTCACCCTGATTGGTGGCTTGAGCCGGCACGGCGGCGAACAGGGTGCAGGCGGTCAGCAGGGCGGCACTCAGGCGGGATACAGAAATAGTCATAAGGACTCCAATGTAAGTTAATGCGGCAGCCTGGTTCGGCTGCCGTCATGGAAGATGGGTTCGGCGAGCCCCTGCTCTCGAATCAATATTTGATATCGCGAGCCACGTCGCGTGCCTCTTGCTTGTTGTGGCGGTGTTCCTGGCGACAGTCGGCGTTACCCAGAAACTCCTCCTGGCGGCAATCCCGCTTCTGTTCGCGGGATTCCTGACGGACATCCTGACGCAGATCCCGAGCCTGGCGGCGCTGCTGGGCTTGTTCGGTTGCCTGGGCCGGCAGGGCCACCGACAGGGTACAGCCGACCAGCAAGGCTGACAGCAAGGCGCTGCGAGCCGGGTGAGGAGTTGAAATGTTCATGACGAGGCTCCCTGGTTGATCGGGCTGAGGTCTGTGGTGCTGGATCAGTATTTGACGTCGCGGGACTTCTCGCGCACGTCCTGTTTCACTTCACGCTTGTCCTGACGGCACTCGTAGTTGTCCTTATTGTTGGCCTGACGACAATCTACCTTGGCCTCATGGATCTCGGGACGGACTTCCTGGCGCACGTCGCGGGCATCCTGACGATCGGCCGCCTGGGCGGGCAGGGTCGCCAGCAGGGAGCAACCCGCCAGGATCAGGGTGCCGAGGGTGCGGTGGCGAAATGAATTCAGTGACATGGGACTGCCTCGTTGATGGGGACTTCGATATGGATACAGCAATCTTGAACAGGAATGACTGTATCCCGGCTGTACCGGGCGCCGAAAAGCGGTCCCCTGGCCCCGCCGGCAGGGGGCCTGTCGAAGGCTGGTGACGAGAGGATCCTTTACCAGGCCCAGCGCCCGCAGGCGGCGAAGCAGAGGAGGCTGCCGACCGAGGTAAAATCGAGCAGCGTGAACGCCCTCACCATGGCGTCAGATCCTGGCAAGCTGGCCCCTAATCCCAAGTCCAGAAAGGAAGAAGGGAGGCTGTTGGCCTCCCTGCTTGTTCCGCTCCCGATTTAGCCTTGCTGGCACTCGGCGTGGCAGGGGCAGGTCACCAGATGATCGTTCACCATGCCCACCGCCTGCATGAAGGCGTAGCAGATGGTGCTGCCGACGAAGGTGAAGCCGCGTTTCTTGAGGGCCTTGGACATGGCATCCGACTCCGGCGAGGTCGCCGGAATGTCGCCGTTGCCCTGGCGCTGGTTGACGATGGGGGCGCCGCCCACGAAACCCCACAGATACTCCACGAAGTCGATGCCTTCGGCCTCCAGTGCCAGATAGGCGCGGGCGTTTTTGATGATCGACTGCACCTTGAGCCGGTTGCGGATGATGCCGCTGTCCTGCATCAGCCGCTCCACATCCTGCTCGTCGAACTGCACGATGCGTAGCGGATCGAAGTCGGCATAGGCGCGATGGTAACTGTCGGTACGCTTGAGGATGGTGATCCACGACAGCCCCGCCTGCTGACCGTCGAGGCAGAGCTTGGCAAACAGCTCCCGCGGGTCGCGGACCGGCCTGCCCCACTGCTTGTCATGGTATTCGATGTATTCCGGGTCCCTGGTCACCCAGGCGCAGCGCAGTTCCATTTCCTCTCCCTTGTCATTTCATCGGCCATCGGCAGGCCGCTTCCGTCGGCGACATCATAGGGCAAGCGGCGGCATAGCCCCACTAATCCTCTGTAATTTCGCCTATTATCCGACCATGCCAGACGGTATACTCCCTCGGTTCACATTCAGCAAATCTTGCTCTGATTTCATTTCGCGCGAAAAACACTATGCAAAAATTCGATGTCAAAACCTTTCAGGGCCTGATCCTGCAGTTGCAGGACTATTGGTCCCGCCAGGGCTGTACCATCATTCAGCCGCTGGATATGGAAGTGGGTGCCGGTACCTCCCACCCCATGACCTGCCTGCGCGCCCTGGGCCCGGAGCCCATCGCCTGCGCTTACGTACAACCGTCCCGCCGTCCCACTGACGGCCGCTACGGCGAGAACCCGAACCGCCTGCAGCACTACTACCAGTTCCAGGTGATCATCAAGCCTTCCCCCGACAACATTCAGGAACTCTATCTGGGCTCCCTGAAAGAGCTGGGCATGGATCCCGAAATCCACGACATCCGCTTCGTGGAAGACAACTGGGAAAACCCGACCCTGGGTGCCTGGGGTCTGGGTTGGGAAGTGTGGCTGAACGGCATGGAAGTGACCCAGTTCACCTACTTCCAGCAGGTCGGCGGCCTCGAGTGCAAGCCGGTCACCGGCGAGATCACCTACGGTCTCGAGCGTCTGGCCATGTACATTCAGGGCGTAGACAGCGTCTACGATCTGGTCTGGTCTGACGGCCCGCTGGGCAAGACCACCTACGGCGATGTCTTCCACCAGAACGAAGTGGAGCAATCCACCTACAACTTCGAACACGCCGACGTGGAGTTCCTGTTCCACTGCTTCGAGCAGTACGAGAAGGAAGCCCAGCACCTGCTGGCACTGGAAAAACCGCTGCCGCTGCCTGCCTACGAGCGCATCCTCAAGGCCGCTCACTCCTTCAACCTGCTGGATGCCCGCAAGGCCATCTCGGTCACCGAACGTCAGCGCTACATCCTGCGCATTCGCACCCTGACCAAGGCCGTGGCAGAGGCCTACTACGCCTCCCGCGAAGCGCTGGGCTTCCCTATGTGTCAGCGCACAGAGAACAAGCAAGGTTAAGGAACGGACATGGCACAACATACATTTCTGGTAGAGATCGGCACTGCTGAGCTGCCGCCCAAAGCCCTGCGCTCCCTGGCCGAAGCCTTTGCCGACAACCTCAAAGGCGAACTGACCAAGGCCGATCTGGCCTTCGGCGACGTCGAGTGGTTTGCCTCACCGCGCCGTCTGGCGCTGAAGGTGCACGAGCTGGCTGGCGAACAGCCGAGCAAGAGCGTCGAGAAGCGCGGCCCGGCCGTGTCTCAGGCGTTCGATGCCGAAGGCAAGCCGACCAAGGCTGCCGAAGGCTGGGCCCGTGGCAACGGCATCACCGTCGATCAGGCCGAGCGTCTGGTCACCGACAAGGGCGAGTGGCTGGTTCACACCGCCAAGGTCGAAGGCCGTCCGGCCAAAGAGTTGTTGGGCGAGCTGGTTAGCCAGGCGCTGGCCAAGCTGCCGATCCCCAAGATGATGCGCTGGGGCGACAAGACCATCCAGTTCGTGCGTCCGGTCTTTACCGTGACCCTGCTGCTGGATGGGGATCTGGTTCCCGCTCACATTCTGGGTATCGACTCTGCCCGCACCATCCGCGGTCACCGCTTTATGGGCGAGCCCGAGTTCACCATCGACAACGCCAGCCAGTACCCGCAGATCCTGCAGGAGCGCGGCATGGTGATTGCCGACTTTATGGCGCGCAAGGCCAAGATCAAGGCTGACGCCGAAGCGGCCGCTGCCGCCTTCGGTGGCGTTGCCGATCTGGACGACGCCCTGCTGGAAGAAGTGACCGCACTGGTCGAGTGGCCGGTAGTGCTGACCGCCAACTTCGAAGAGAAGTTCCTGGCCGTTCCCGCTGAAGCGCTGGTGCACACCATGAAGGGTGACCAGAAGTACTTCCCGGTCTACGACAAGAACGGCAAGCTGCTGCCGAAGTTCATCTTCGTCACCAACATCGAGTCCAAAGACCCGAGCCAGATCATCAGCGGCAACGAGAAGGTGGTTCGCCCCCGTCTCTCTGACGCCGAGTTCTTCTTCAAGACCGACCTCAAGCAGACCCTGGCCTCCCGCCTGCCGCGCCTTGAAACCGTGCTGTTCCAGCAACAGCTGGGCACAGTCAAGGCCAAGGTTGAGCGCATCGAGACCGTCGCCGGCTTTATCGCCGAGCGCATCGGCGCCAACGTGGCTCAGGCCAAGCGTGCCGGCCTGCTCTCCAAGTGTGACCTGATGACCAACATGGTCGGCGAGTTCGCCAGCACCCAGGGTGTCATGGGGATGCACTACGCCCGTCACGACGGCGAAGACGAAGTGGTGGCCGTAGCCCTGAACGAGCAGTACATGCCGCGCTTCGCCGGTGATGCCCTGCCGTCCGCTCTGGAAGCCTGCGCCGTGGCGCTGGCCGACAAGCTCGACACCCTGGCCGGTATCTTCGGCATCGGCATGCTGCCCAAAGGCGACAAGGATCCCTTCGCCCTGCGCCGCGCCGCCATCGGTGCCCTGCGCATCATGACCGAGAAGCAGCTGGACCTGGATCTGGTTGAACTGGTGGAAGAGGCGGTACGCGTCTACGGCGACAAGCTGACCAACAACACCGTCGTCACCGACGTGGTCGACTTTATGCTGGGCCGCTTCCGCGCCGCCTATCAGGACGAAGGTATCGGTGCCGACGTGGTGCTGGCCGTACTGGCCCGCCGCCCGACCCGTCCGCTCGACTTCGATCGTCGCGTCAAGGCCGTCAGCCACTTCCGCAGCCTGGATGCCGCCCTGGCACTGGCTGCTGCCAACAAGCGCGTGAGCAACATTCTGGCCAAGGTGGAAGGCGAGTTGCCGACTGCCGTCAAACCGGAGCTGCTGGTCGATGCTGCCGAGAAGGCGCTGGCCACCCAGGTTGCCGAACTGCAAGCCGAACTGGCGCCGCTGTTTGCTGCCGGTGACTATCAGGCCGCCCTCACCCGTCTAGCCGCCCTGCGCGAGCCGGTCGACACCTTCTTCAACGAAGTGATGGTGATGGCCGACGACGAAGCCCTCAAGGCCAACCGTCTGGCGCTGCTGAACAACCTGCGCAACCTGTTCCTGCAAGTCGCGGATATCTCCTGCTGCAGTAATTTTGGTTGGGTAAGGATATTAAAAACGGCGCCGTTAAGGCGCCGTTTTTGTTTTGAAATATTCAAGTATTGACAGCTATATTGTCCCCAATCTCTGGTACAAACCAATTTGGTGGCCATGTCACAAATTCGCTTGGACAAAAATTCTGGTTTAAAAATTCCATTTTTGAGACTTGATCTGGCAAAAGTGAGAGCACATGGTTCTTCTCATCACTTTCATAATCCCAAAGATGATAACGGTTGTCTTTATTGTGAGCTCGGCGACTGGGGCCGAAGTCCATAGGAGCACATAAACGCACTAAGGGCCTACCGTCCTCTTTAGAAAAGAAAGTTAGCCTTATTTTTGTTTTGGCATGAATTGCATCAATAAATTGAGCTTCTTGCATAACCCCTCCTTTAAATGACAGGGAGCTCAATATAAACATCAACCTATAGTTTTTTCGTGTTGCAACTCACAAGTCTCCATAAAGGGAGGATTATTACTCCATGAAGGCTGGGGTATTGAAAATCCGTAGGTTCGATTAGCCATCAGGCGTAATCGGACGTTCGCGTAAATCTATTCTCCCGCCATAACGGCCAGCCGAATTTCCCCCTCCGGCTGACCAACCCTGACTCGCGGCAATAGCCGGGACAAATGCACCTCGATCGTCCGATTATGCTTCGCTAATCGAACCTACAACGGCTTTCCCAACGCGGCGACTATCTTTTCCACGCTCTGGGCTACCGACAGGGTGGCGCTATCCAGTATCAGGCGCTCCCTGTCACAGGGTTCATAATCGCGGTCGAGCACCGCCTGCCAATTCGGCAACGCCAGCCCCTCGATATCCACGGTCCGGTGCTCGACCCGCTCGCTGTGTAGCGTCGGATTTGAGCAGACGACCTCAACATCGAGACAGGGCACCCCGACCGAGAGGGCAATGTCGTGGTAAGCATCCCGGGTGAGCTGTATGGGGTTAACGGAATCCGTGATGACGATCGAGCCAAGTGTCAGGTTTTCTCTGGCCAGCCCATAGGCGACGACATAACCGGCTGGCCCCATCTCGTTATCCGCCTGCTCAGCGGCACGAATGGCCTGCTCTATGGTATCAATGCCCAGATAGACGGCGCCCAGTCGCTTGGCCAGGGCTCGCGCTATGGTGCTTTTTCCGCTGCCCGGCGCCCCACCGAGTGACCCCCTGCCGCGTTCGGGTATGGGCATGGGAAGCTGCCGCTGTTAGGGTATGACCATCAATTAATCGACGACCGAGGCGTTATGCAACGCAAGACTCTGGCGCTGTTGCTGGCCACCCATCTGCTGGTGGGAGCGGCCGGCTTTGCCACCGGCATCTATCTGCTGCCCATCCTGATAGCACCTGCCGCACCGAGCAGTGAACAGGTGACAGCCAGTCAGCAACAGGCGACCTTTAACGGCACCTTTCGCCGGGATCTGAAAGACAGCGATCGGCTGCACTGGGGGGAAGGCAAGGTGAGCATAGGACCGGACGCCATCAGCCTGATGGGCAGGCTGGCGCCGGGCCCCGACTACCAGCTCTATTTGTCGCCCGCCTTCGTCGAGACCGAGGCAGACTTCGCCCGCCTGAAGCCGCAGATGGTGCATGTCGGGCCGGTGAGGACCTTCGACAACTTTATCGTGCCGCTCCCCGCCGGAGTCGACCCGGCCCGTTACGACACCGTGATTGTCTGGTGTGAAACCTTCGGACAGTTCATCACCTCGGCCCGTTATCGGGAATGAGAGCCCGCCACCCAGCGCGTCTCACAGGCATACCGCCAACGAGCCCAATACAGAAAGCGCCCGACGGGCGCCTTCTGATGATCGGCAGCGACGCCGCCGACCTGCTGCACACAATGTCTTACTCCACTGGCGCCATCAGGTGCTGATAAGGGGTGCCAGACCACATGATGTAGGGGGCCGAGGTATCCGGATCTGCACCCTTCGGATACATGTCGTAGAAGGCATCATCCGCCCCGACGATCATCACGTGGGGCCCGGTCTGCAGCCAGTTGTTGCTGGTGGTGGGCTGGGTCGCGTAGGGGTCGGTGTTGCTGGCATCGGTGCCGCCCTTGAGCATGTACATGAAGCCGATCTTGCCCTTGGGCGGCATCTCGTGGCTGATCCAGGCATGGGCCCAGGCCATCGCCGCCGCGTCCATGCACATGGGATCCGGCCCCGGCGTGGCCGGGTTGTCTGGCATGCAGGTGAAGCCATTGCCGCCCTCGCGCAGGGTGCGCATCTTGCCGTCCGCCCCCATGGCCACTATGGTGGCGCCGGCTCCGACTTTGACGGGGGCCGCCGCCATGGCACTGGCGATCATTGCCTCGTCTGTCATGGCTGGCATACCGGCCTTCTCTTCGGCCTGAACCGGCGTGGTCATGGTGATGGCCGCGAGCACGCCCAGGGCCAATAGGTGTTTGCACATAACATCTCTCTCCCAATTGGGTGAATACGATGCAAAACAGGATCACGCACGGCCTGACTACCATGGCGGCCGTGCTGCCGGGCGCAGCTGTCTGGTGGATGGACGGGGTGATCGAAAGCTGGCAGCCCGGAGACAGTGACTCGCGGGCGCCATCTGTCTGACTATAGCCCCTCCAGGTCCCTGAGCCGGGCGGCACAAAAAACAAGGCGCCACCCGGGCGCCTTGTCGATAGAGGGTCGGAAGCCTCAAAAAGCTGCAAAAGGAAAAAAAGAAAAGCTAGGAAAAGCTAGGACACCCATCTTTTTGACAACGGAAAAAGCTAGGACACCCACCTTTTTGACAACGACATAGCTGGCTGCTTGGCTTGATGCATCACTGCCGAGGAGGTTTCCATGACCATCCCCCGTTCACGCCAGATCAGCCTCGCCGATACGCCCTATTACCACGTGGTCAGCCGCTGCGTCCGGCGTGCCTTTCTCTGCGGCCAGGATGATCACTCAGGCCAAAGTTACGAGCACAGGCGCCAATGGGTTGCCGACAAGCTGGGCCAGCTGTCGCAGGTCTTTGCCATAGGCATCTGCGCCTATGCCGTGATGAGCAATCACTATCATTTGGTACTCAAGGTGCAGGCCAACCTGGCCCATGAATGGAGTGAACATGAGGTGGCTGAACGCTGGTCACGCCTGTTTCAGTGGCCCTTGCTGGTGCGGCGCTGGTATCAGGGGGAGGAACTGATAGCACCCGAGCTGGACGTCGTGCACCAGCTGATCGCCCAGTGGCGGGAGCGTCTCCATTCCATCAGCTGGCTGGTGCGTTTGCTGAACGAGTCGCTGGCCCGCCAGGCCAATCAGGAAGATGGCTGCAAGGGCCACTTCTGGGAGGGGCGTTTCAAAAGCCAGGCCCTGCTCACCGAGTCGGCACTGCTGGCCTGCATGACCTATGTCGACCTCAATCCCATTCGGGCTGGCATCGCAACCACACCGGAGGGGAGCGACTTCACCAGCGTCCAGCAACGTATCGAGCAAACCGCTGATCTAGCCACAAAGCTCCCCTTGCTGTTGCCCTTTGCAAGAGAAGGTAAGCCAGAGGCGCTCCCCTGCTATTTTGCCGATTATCTGGCGCTGGTGGATTGGACAGGGCGAGCCATTCGCCTCGATAAGCATGGCCATATCCCGCATCATCTCGCACCTGTGCTCCAGCGCCTGGGCATAGAAGAGGGGCAGTGGTTGGGGCAAGTCACCCTGTTTCGGCGCCACGGTATCCGGGCGATTGGCGACAAGCTTTGCTGCCAGCGCTACGCGGTCCATTGTGGCCAGACACGATGTTACCAACCCAGCCCTTGATATCTTAAAAACTCGCGACTTCACTACCAATCCATCGATGACAGCGGCACTCGTTGGCGTTGCACGGGCACTGATTGCCCACTGGCAGCCACTGACGCTCGTTCAAGCTCACAGCTAGCACTATCACCACCGTTTCATACCTTCGAATCAGTCTGCACATGAGCGGGGCTTTCAAGTTATCCGCCATTTCCCATCAGGTGGGTGTCCCAATTCATCCCGCCAATCAGATGGGTGTCCCAATTCACTGCATTAGGTGGGTGTCCCAATGCAGGGCTTCCCAATGCAGGGAGGAGAAGATGCCGACCTACCTGTGTCTTTCGGTGGGGTTCGGTCTTGGAGGTGACGGATTGGATGGCAAGGGAATATGGCTTTCTGCGTCGTCATTCAGTCCCGGTTAATATCCGCAAGCCAGGGGTCTATATAATGGCGAAATATCTGCCATTGGATGGATTGGCCGGAATAGAGGCCAGGCCAATTGATAGATCAACATATTGGCTGCATTTCAATATGCATCCCTACAAAGGGTATTTTCATGAAACGTCACCTTATCCTTCCTGGCGCCATTATGGTGCTGAGCGCTTGCTCTTCCACTCCCAGCAGTGAATATACGAAAGCGGGTGCCTCTGAAGCCCAGAGAACAGATGCCCTATCCGAGTGCCAATATCAGGTCAAACTCAACAAGATCGAAGACGAAGAGCAGGCCGAGCTGATCAACCTGTGCATGCAAGGCAAAGGCTTCCGTCTGACCCCGGTGGAATAACCCACCATGACCGCCTGAAGCAATATCTGCCCACAATCAAAAGCCCCGCATGATGACCATGCCTGGGCTTTCTATCCTGCGGCGGCAATCGAAAAGCCGTTATCAATCAAGCTGTAGCCGAGATCCCGATTCTCACCTCGCCGTTGCCTCCCCGGCAAGGCCATGACTCCTCACAGCACGACGCCGAGCTGCCGTTGCAACTGCCGTTGCCCCTTGGGGGTCAGGGTCAGCTCACGGCTATCAAGCCCGCGCACCAGCCACCCCTTGTCCAGCATATGATTGAGCAGGCGGGCACCCAGCTGGCCGCCAAGATGCATGCGTCGCTCGCTCCAGTCGAGACAGTGGCAGGCGAAGGGGCGCTTGCCGGTCGCCACGCAGTCGATGCCAAGCTGGGCCAGATGCTGCTCCCCCTGCGGGGTCAGTCCATAGCCTTCCACTTCCAGCCAGCCTTGGCTCATCAGGCCGTCATGGAGTCTCACCCCCAGCTCCCCCGCCAGATGGTCATAACAGCTACGGGCAAAGCGCAGCCGCTCCGGGGTCTTGCTCCTGAGCGCCCCCGTGCCCATGTCCACCAGCCCCATCAGTTGCTCCACCACCAGCGCCACGTCATGGCTCGCGATGCGGTAGTAGCGATGCTTGCCCTGCCTGACACAGGCCGTCAGCCCCTGCTGCTGGAGCCGGGCCAGGTGACTGCTGGCGGTTGACGCCGACACCTCGGCCACCAGACTCAGCTCGGTGGCCGTCCAGGCGCGCCCATCCATCAGGGCGCACAGCATGCGGGCGCGGCTGCCATCGGCGATGGCGGCCGCCACCTGTGCCAACCCTTGTTCAAGGCTCTCCTGCTTGCTCATCTCGCTACTCTCTGCTTGCCCCTGTCACTGCCACTCTGCCGTGACCCTGCGGGCCTTGTCGATGTCGTCGGTGACCAGGATCAGCTGGTTGGCATGGTCGCTGTACAGGGTAATGATGTTGACCGAGGCCTCCCCCAGGGCGCTGCAGATGGCCCCCAGCTGCCCCGGCACCTCCTGCTTGAGGCGGCGCACCAGCACCTCGCGCACCGCCACCACCTCCAGCCCCCCTTGTTCGGCGGCCCGGGCCGCAGCGGCACCATCCTCCACCAGAAAGTGGGCATGGCCTGCGCCCCCCAGGGTGAACATGCCGCCCCCTTCCAGACTGACACCGGCCCGCCCCATCAAGCTCCCGAACAGCCCCAGTGTGCCCGGGTTATCGGGTAGCATCACGTGAATATCGTACATCCCTGACTCTCCTTGGTGACAAGAGACTCCAGAGTAGTGGCATAGCCCGGGCAATGCTTCGATGGCGGGCGAAGTGTCGGCCCTCAGCTGCTCATACTAGTCACGGCAAAACGGCGGGCGAAGTGTCAGACCTCAGCTGCCTATGCTGACCACGGCAAAACGGCGCCCGAAGGCGCCGCTTTTTCTACATCGGATCGCAAGGAATGCCGATCAGCCGGTATAGACAGGCAGCAGCCCCGCCATGTTGAGCAGATGGAAGGCGGCGGTCAGCACCCCGAACAGGATTACCAGCCCTATCATCAGGATACCGCCGGGGGCGCGAAAGCCCGCGCTGCCATCGGGCGCCGCCTTGCGCACCTTCCAGGCCAGCAGCGGCGGTATGATGCAGGTCCACAGGGTGGCCACGGCGCCCGCATAGCCGATGGCCACCAGGAAGCCGAACGGGAACAGCAGGGAGAGCACCAGAGGCGGCAGGAAGGTAACGCCCCAGGACTTGGCACGACCGGCGCGGCTGTTGTCGAACTTGAACAGATCCGCCAGATAGTCGAACACCCCCAGGCCCACCCCGATGAAGGAGGAGAGAATGGCCGCCATGGAGAAGGCGTTGAGGGCATTGGCCACCGCCCTGGATTCGATCACCGAACCGAGCGCCTTGAGCAGGGCATCCACGTTGCCCCCTTGTTCGATCACCGGGCCGAACTCGCTGCGGGGCAGGTTGCCGAACACGCTCACCAGCCAGATGAGGTAGAAGGTCAGCGCGATGACGGTGCCCCCCATGATGGCGCGGCTGGCACGGCGCTCCTCGCCGTAGTAGGCCCGCATGGACGACACCGAGTGGTGATAGCCGAAGGAGGTGAGCGCCACCGGCAGCATCACCAGGGCATAGGGGGCGTAGTGGGTCTCGCTGCCGACCCGGTCGAGCAGCAGGTCGAGGCGAACGTTCATCGACAGGCCAGAGATGCCGAAGGCAAAGCTCAGCCCCATCAGGATCACCAGCAGCACTGAGATGCGGTCCACCGCCCGGGTGGAGTGCCACACCAGCAGGGAGAAGAGCAGGGTAAAGAGGATGGAGCCCAGCTGGCTGCCCATCCCCGTCATGCCATCTATGATGAGACCGGCCGAGGTGATGTAGGCGTAGAGCAGGATGCCGCCGACGAAGTAGACGCTCAGGTTGTTGAGGGCATTGACCTTCTCCCCCAGCAGATCCCGGGTCACGGTATCGAAGGAGACACGCAGGGGATAACCCCGATAGGATTCCAGCAGCATCCAGCCGGAAACCGTCATCACCACCATGGTCAGCGCCACCGCGAGCATGGACCAGAGGCCCCAGGCACCCGCGCCCGCACTCGGCAGTCCCAACATACCGGCTCCCACACAGACGCCGGCAATGATGCATGCCCCGCCCACCAACGATGGTTTCTGTTCCATTACTCCCCCAAACGGATTGTTGACTGGTCACGGCGCGCCGCCGTGCTTCTCCTGCGTTCGCCAGTGCTGGCGCCGGGGGACTTTACCCTGCATGCCTTCGGGTATCAAATCCGGAGGAAAAATGGGGGGAAACAGGGGGGATATCCGGCCGTTGCCATCTGTTCGGGGCGGTTCAGACGCCAGACACCACACGGGGCGCCCGCAGGCGCCCCATGTCGGCTTGCCGGAAGGTTGAGGTCATCCGGTATAGATGGGCAGCATGCCCGCCATGGCCATCAGGTGGAAGACGGCCGTCAGCACCCCGAAGACGATGACGGCCACCACCATGGGCTGACCGCCGGGGGCCTTGAAGCCGCCCCCTTGTGGCGCCAGCTCCCGGGACTTCTTCGCCAGCAGGGCGGGGATGATGCAGGCCCAGACGGTCGCCGCCGCCCCGGCATAGCCGATGGCCACCACGAAGCCGAACGGGAACAGCAAGGAGAGCAGCAGGGGCGGCAGGAAGGTGACGCCCCAGGACTTGGCGCGGCCCTGGCGGCTGTTGTCGAACTTGAACAGATCCGCCAGATAGTCGAACACCCCCAGGCCCACCCCGATGAAGGAGGAGAGGATGGCCGCCATGGAGAAGAGGTTGATGGCGTTGGATACCCGCTTCGACTCGATCACCGAGGCCAGCGCGCCGAGCAGCACATCGACGTCGCCCCCCTTGGCGATGATGGGGCCGAAGGCATTGCGAGGCAGGTTGCCGAAGATGCTGAGCAGCCACAGCAGGTAGAGCGCCAGGGCGATCAGGGTACCCCCCAGGATCGCCTGCTTGGCCTTCTGCTCTTCGCCATAATAGGCCCGCATCGACGCCACCGAGTGGTGGTAGCCGAAGGAGGTGAGCGCCACCGGCAGCATGGCCAGGGCATAGGGGGCCTGACCCAGCTCCTCGGTGAGGGAGTGGAACAGTATGGTCGCGTCTATGTTGGCGGCAAGGCCCGACACCCCGAACACGAAGCTCAGCACCATAAAGGCGATCAGCACCACAGAGATGCGATCCACCGCCCGGGTCGAATGCCAGACGAAGCAGGAGAAGACCAGCACGAACAGGACGGACGCCAGCTGGCTGTTGATGCCGAGCAGGCCGCTCAGGATCAGACCCGAGGAGGTGATATAGGCATAGAGCAGGATGCCGCCCACGAAATAGACGGTCAGGTTGTTGAAGACGTTGATCTTGTGACCGAGCAGATCCTTGGTCACCGAATTGAAGGAGGCGGTCAATTCATAGGGTTTGAAGGCTTCCAGCAACATCCAGCCGGAGACCGTCATGACGATCATGGTGAGAATAATGGCGAGCGAGGACCAGCTGGTCCAGGCGCCCGCCCCCGCACTCGGCAACCCCAGCATGCCGGCGCCGACACAGACGCTGGCAATGATGCAGGCCCCTCCCGTCACGGATGGTTTCGATGTCATGTGTTGTCACTCCCGAAATTTCACAGAGCTGTGAAAAAAATGGGGCACCTGATTAAGTGCCCCTGACTCGTTATGCTTCTATTAATTTTTCACTCTTCTTGCTGACCACCTGGCCCTGAGGCTCGACCTCCTTCAACCTAGCGGTGAAGTGGCGCAGCACCGCCGGCTCATAGATGAAGTCCAGACCCTTCACGTTCCTGGCATTCTTCTTCACCTCGCCGAAGGCCTCGATGACAAAGTCCATGTGGGTCTGGGTATAGGTGGCGCGCGGTATGGTCAGGCGCAGCAGCTCCGCCGGGCAGGGGTGCTGCTTGCCGGTAGCGGGATCCCGCCCCAGCAGCAGTGAGCCAATCTCAACCGCCCGGATGCCCGCCACCTTGTAGAGCTCGCACGCCAGGGCGTGGGCCGGGAACTGATCCGCCGGGATGTGGGGGAGCAGCTTGCCCGCATCCACGAAGGCCGCATGGCCCCCCGCCTGCTGGCACACCACGCCGATGGCCTCCAGCCCGTCCACCAGGTACTGCACCTGACCGATGCGATAGGCCAGCCAGTCCTGGCGCATGCCGTCCCGCAGGCCCACCGCCAGGCGCTCCATGGCGCCCCCTTCCAGGCCGCCATAGGTCGGGAAGCCCTCCTGCACCACGCACAGGGTGCGGCACTCGGTGTAGACGTCCAGCATGCTGTCGTCCTTGAAGCAGAGCAGCCCCCCCATCTGCACCATGGCATCCTTCTTCGCCGACATGGCGAGGCCGTCCGCGTACTTGTAGGACTCCATGGTGATCTCTTCTATTGACCAGTTCGCGTAGCCGGGCTCTCGTTGCTGAATGAAGTAGGCGTTCTCCGCGAAGCGGGCGGAATCCATGATGACGGGGATGTCGTACTTTCTGGCGATCTCGTACACCGCCTTCAGGTTGGCGATGGAGACCGGCTGCCCCCCGGCGGAGTTGCAGGTGATGGTGCTGACGATGTAGGGCACGTTGGCCGGGCCCGCCTCCAGGATGGCCTCCTCCAGCTTCACCAGATCGAAGTTGCCCTTGAAGTCGGCGGTGACCGAGGTATCGAACGCCTCCCTGGTGTAGACGTTCTTCGCCACGCAGCAGTTGATCTGGGTGTGGCCCTGGGTGGTGTCGAAGAAGTAGTTGGAGAGCGCCACCATCTTCTTGCGATCCAGCCCCTTCTCCTGCTCCCGCTTCTTGATGAGCACGGGGATGTAGATCTGCTCGGCGCCGCGCCCCTGGTGGGTGGGGATGGTCAGGGAATAGCCGAAGATCTCCTGCACCGCCTGCTGCAGGGCATAGTAGCTGCGGCTGCCGCTGTAAGCCTCGTCACCGCGCAGCATGGCGGCCTGCATGTCCTGGGTGATGGCGCCGGTGCCGCTGTCGGTCAGCAGATCGATGAAGACATCTTCGCTGTCCAGCAGGAAGGGGTTCATGCCGGCGCGGACGATGGCCTCTTCCCGGTAGGCGCGGGTGGTGCGCTTGACCGGCTCGATGACACGAATACGGAAGGGTTCGGGCAGATGCTTGAAGTTTTCCATAATATAAATACCCCAGATTTAAATATTAAGAATGTGTCTCTTCCCCCGCCGAAAATAGAATATCCGGCAGGTGGGAAATATCGAGAATGGGTGCACGACATCGCCTCGCCGGAATAAACAGGCGATGACGGGTGCAGCTATTTCAGTTCAGGAATGGAGGCGGGCTAGTGGCATGGCAGGCATGCCGTGCCGCCGCGGGGAATTACAGCGGGAAGAAGAACGCGATTTTATGGTCCAGGGTAAACCACTTGGGATAGCTGACCTTGATATTCATGTTGTTGCTCATCTGGTTGGAATTAACAACGCCAATTAACAGGGTCCATTATGGTGGGGAGCGCTATATGATCAATTGCAATATGAGCAAAGTGGGATGGCGCTAACAATTTACCGGGGGAAAATTATACAGGTCGCCGTCGCAACGGGGTGGACACTGTCCCACCCCGACGCACACGGCGACTCAATGGCTCAACCAGGGCAGCCGTTGCAGCAACTCGTAGCGATCCGCCAGCGGCGTCTGGCTGACCCAGACCTCCAGCAGGCCGTAAGCGAGCAGCGGCAACACCAGCAGCAACAGGCAGAGCAGCCCCAGCAACTGGCGGGGGGCGAGCCGGCGCCCCTGCGTGCCCAGGTGCAATGCATCTGCCCGCTTGGGGCAGGCAGCCACGCAGCTCAGGCAGCTGGTGCACTCGAGACTGCGTACCGCGATGAGCTGGTGCACCTGGATGCGCGACGGGCAGGCCCGGCTGCACTTGTCGCAGTCGTGGCCCGCGCTTCGCAGGCAACGGGCCGGGTCACGGCGAATGCGCCATGGGGTCAGCAGGCCGAGCAGGGCCAGCCAGGCGCCATAGGGGCAGAGGTAGCGGCAAAACCCCTGCCGGAAGCTGGCGGTGAGCAGCAGCACCCAGCCAAGGCACAGACCCGAGACCAGGGTCAGGTTGAAGAAGAAGGCCCCCATCTTCATGTCCGCCGCCTGATGGTAGGGGCTGGCGAGGTAGCCGGGCAGGGCGGCGCTTGGCACCGCGATCAGCACGATAAACAGCAGGAAAGCGAGCACCAGAAACTTCTGGCCACGCAACACGACATCGAGCCAGCGCGGCGGCGTCCACTCCCCCACCAGCCATCGGCTGCGCAAACCGTGCAACCACTCCCCCACCAGCCCGAGCGGGCAGAACCAGGCACAGAACGCCCGCCCCAGCAGCAGGGCCGACAACGAGAGCACCAGCACGGTGACGGTGGCCGCCGGATGGTGCGGATCCACCAGCCCCTGTCCGAGCCAGGCCCGCAGCCCGAGGCCGCCTGCGATGGGCAGGAAGCCGTCCACCACGTCAGGGCGCACCAGCCAGGGGGGTATCCCCTGCCCCAGCTGCCAGGTGTGCAGGCCGTACTGCAGCGTCACCAGCCCCCAGCAGAGCAACAGCAGCTGGCGTGTGCGTCCCCGCAGCCACTGGCTGTCGAGCGCCTCGAGGGCGGGCAACGGCTGCCGCTGGTGCCAGAGGGCAAGCACGCCGGCCACCAGCCCCATGCCGAGCCAGATCAGGCTGTCCGCCGCCAGCAACCAGAGCATGAGCAGCAGGCCGAGGGCGAGGCGCCACTGCCAACCCGATCGCGCCTGCCACGCCAGCAGCACCAGATAGGCCAGGCCGGCGGCCATGGTCATCGCTTCAATCAGGCTCATGCATCTCCCTCATAGCACTCATGCGGATATGGGGGCAGGATAACGAACATCTGAGTTGATTATTTTGATCTGCATAGGCACAGGGGGAGATTCGGGCCAGTGCCCCTGCCCCTGCCCGCGATTGAGCCTTATGCCTTGCGGCTGTGGAACAGCGGCTGGTCGGATTCGGCCTGCTCGGCCCAGAAGTGGATATTGAAGCAGGCATCCTCCGACAGCTCGACCCTGTGCCAGTACTGGGGCGGGCTGGTGGCAAACTCCCCGGCCCGGATCACCAGGCTCAGCTCAGGCTCCTCGGCCTGTTCGTCGGCAAAGCCGTGATAGGTGACGGTGCCCTCCATCACGCACAGCTGGCCGAATACCCCGGCCGCGGTGTTGTGGTGGCTGAGCAGGGCTGCGGGTACGCTCTGGCGGGTGAAGAAGGGGGTGGAGCGGCGCACCACCCAGTGAGACGGTATCAGTTGCAGGGCCATATCGGTTCTCCTCGCGTGGCCGGGTCTATCCGGCCGGTGCAATAAATGAAATCAACGGGGCAGCTGACGCAGCAGCGGGAAGGCGGCGCTCATCTGGTCTCCCCCCACCACGAAGCCGCACAGCTTGCCATCTTCGCCGTGCGCCTCGGCCACCATGCCGTGGCTGTTCCAGCGGCACTGCCAGGCGAGATCTTCACCCCGGGTACGACCCGCCAGCTGCAGCGGGTAGCGCGGCGTCTTCACCTTCACCAGCATGGGCGGCAGGGCCAGCGGGGTCGGTGTGCCGAGCAGGGTGCGCGCCAGCGCATTGGCTCCCAGCACTATGGGTTGCAGGAAGGGGAGCAGCTGACCCTGCCACTGCACGCAATCCCCCAGCGCGAAGATATGGGGGTCGCTGGTCTGCAGCCGATCGTCGACCAGGATACCGCGCTCCACTGCCAGCCCGGCCCCGCGGGCCAGGGCCAGATTCGGCCGCAGGCCGATCGCGGCGATCACCAGATCCTGCTCGCTGATGCGCCCGTCGGTCAGGGTGACGCGCCAGCCATCCCCCGGCTGGCCATCTATCCTGGCGAGACCTGTCCCTAACTCCAGCTTGACCCCCTGACTGCGCAGCGCCTGTTGCAGCGGCTGGGTCAGAATGGCGGGCAGCAGGGCGCTGAGGGGGCTGTCTGCCAGATCCAGCAAGGTGACCTCGCGGCCATCGCTCGCCATATCCATCGCCAGCTCGCAGCCAATCAACCCCGCCCCCAGCACCAGGATGCGGCGAGCCTGCTGGATTGCCCCCTCGGCGGCGGCATACTCCTGCTGGCTGTTGAGGGTCACCAGATGCTCGCTTCCCGGTATCTCGGGGCGCGCCGCGCTGGCGCCGGTGGCCAGCACCAGCTGGCCATAGGGGAAGCTGCCCTGCTCGGTCAGCACCAGCCGCCGGACGGGATCTATGCCAAGCACGGGGCAATGGGGCAGCAGCGCGATGCGCTGCTGCTCGGCAAAGTTGCTGCCGCTAAGGCGGGTCATGGCCCCGGCGGCGCAGCCCCGGCTCACCACGTGGCTCAAGTCGGGCTTGTTGTACTCGTCACCGCTGTCGGCGGTGATGAGGCGGATAGGCTGCTCGGCGTCCAGCTTGCGCAGGCTCTTGACTAGCTGCTGGGCGGCGAAGCCGCTGCCGATCACCACTATCTCCCGGCTGATGCCGGCGTCACTCTGAGTTGCTGCACTCATACACAGGCCTCCACGGCGCAGGGTTCGAATACCTCCTTGCCGATGCCGCAACCCGGGCAGAGGAAGCTGTCAGGCACCTGAGCCCAGGGGGTGCCCGGCGCCACCCCCTGATCCGGCTCGCCCTGGGCCGGGTCGTAGACCCACTGGCAGACGGTGCAGAGCATGGCCTGGTCGTCATCCCATTCGGCGGCAGCCGCTGTGGCTTGCGGGGCCTTGGCTGGCACGAATGCTGGCGTCACGGCTGTCTGAGTTGTGGTGATCGGGCGGGGCGCGTCCAGCGGGTGCAGCGCCCACTGACGGGCGAGCCGGCGGCCGTGCTCGCGGCATTCGGCCAGCGCCGAGCCATCCGGCCGCCACTTGGCCTTGAGGGAGAGGCTGATATCGAAGCCCGCATCCATCAACCGGGTCTGGATCCGGTCCACCGCGCCGCCGGTCCAGCCGTAGCTGCCGAAGGCCGAGGCGCGCTTGTTACGGAAGCGCAGGCCGGTGATCTCTTCGAGCATGCCCGCCACCTTGGGCATCATGACGTTGTTCATGGTGGAGGAGCCCACCAGTACCCCCTTGGAGCGGAACACCTGGGTCAGGATCTCGTTCTTGTCGTGGCGGGCCACGTTGTAGATCTTCACCGCCACCCCCGGGTCCACCTCGTGGATGCCCTGGGCGATGGCATCGGCCATCATGCGGGTGTTGTTGGACATGGAGTCGTAAAACAAGGTGATGCGGTCTTCCTGATAGTGGTCGGCCCACTCCAGGTATTTCAGGATGATCTGGGTGGGGTCCTCGCGCCAGACGATGCCGTGGGAGGTGGCCACCATGCTCACCGGCAGGTTGAAGCCGAGCACCTCCTTGATCTTGGCGGTCACCAGGGGGCTGAAGGGGGTCAGTATGTTGGCGTAGTAGCGCTGGCACTGCTCCATCAGCTCGGTCTGATCCACCTCGTCGTTGAACAGGTGCTCGTCGCAGTAGTGCTGGCCGAAGGCGTCGTTGGAGAACAGCACAGCATCCTCGGTCATGTAGGTCATCATGCTGTCGGGCCAGTGCAGCATGGGTGTCTCGATGAACACCAGCTGTTTGCCGTTGCCGATGTCCAGGCTGTCACCGGTCTTGACCGGGTGGAAGTTCCACTCCGGGTGATGATGGTGGCCTGTGATGGAGTCGATGGCGTTGTGGGTGCAGTAGATGGGGGTGCCCGGGATGCGGGCCATCAGCTCGGTCAGGGCGCCGGCGTGATCCTCCTCGGCGTGGTTGATCACCACATAGTCGATGGCAGCGAGATCGATCTCGGCCGCCAGGTTCTGCACGAACTCGCGGCTGAACTTGTGATCGACGGTATCGATCAGCACGTTCTTCCCTTCGCGTATGAGATAGCTGTTGTAGCTGGTGCCCTTGTGGGTCTTGTACTCGGTGCCGTGGAAGTCCCGTACCTCCCAGTCCCGTTGGCCGACCCAGTGGATGTTGTTCTTGACGTGAATGCTCATCAGGCAGTTCCTCGAATGCAATAGTGGATGTTCGACTGAACTCGCTATTGCAGCAGGCATGCCAACTTATAAATCATTGTTTTTATTGGATACAAATCCCAGTCATTGTCATTAAGACAATCACGACATATAGTCAAAATCACAAACATACTGTCATTTGGACAATTATCGTGATCTCGACCGACAGCCTGGCGCGCATCGCCCTCGACCTGCAACTCGGCATCTCCCATCAGGACAGATTCCACCGCCTGATCCAGAGCGTGCGCAGCCTGCTGCACTCGGACGCCTCGGCCCTGCTGCGCTTCGAGGGGGGCCAGTTCATCCCGCTGGCCATCGACGGCCTGATGCAGGACGTGCTGGGGCGCCGCTTCGCCCTCAAGGATCACCCGCGCATGGAGGCCATCGCCCGGGCCGGCGACGTGGTGCGCTTCCCCGCCGACAGCACCCTGCCCGACCCCTATGACGGCCTGATCCCGGATCACGACGACTTCAAGGTGCACGCCTGCGTCGGCCTGCCGCTCTTCTCGGATCAGACCCTGATCGGCGCGCTGACCATAGACGGCATGAACCCGACCCAGTTCGACGCCATCAGCGACGAGGAGCTGCGGCTGGTGGGGGCCCTGGCCGCCGCCGCCCTCAGCAATGCCCTGTTGCTGGAGCGGCTCGCCCGCCAGAGCAGCGAGCCGCTCGCCTCAGTCCCCCATGCCGAGGGCCAGCCGGAGATGATAGGCCGCTCCCCCGCCATGGCCCGCCTGCGCCACGAGATAGAGGTGGTCGCCAGCTCGGAGCTGAACGTGCTGATCCTGGGGGAGACGGGGGTGGGCAAGGAGCTGATCGCCAAGGCGGTGCATCAGGGCTCACCCCGCGCCAGCGCGCCCCTGGTCTACCTCAACTGCGCCGCCCTGCCGGAATCGGTGGCCGAGAGCGAGCTGTTCGGCCACGTGAAGGGGGCCTTCACCGGCGCCATCCACAACCGAGCGGGCAAGTTCGAGCTGGCGGACAAGGGCACATTGTTTCTCGACGAGATTGGCGAGCTGTCGCTGGCGCTGCAGGCCAAGCTGTTGCGGGTGCTGCAATACGGGGATCTGCAGCGCATCGGCGACGACACCCCGCTCAAGGTCAATGTGCGCATCCTGGCCGCCACCAACCGGGATCTGAAGCAGGCTGTGGTCGAGGGGCAGTTTCGGGCCGATCTCTACCACCGTTTGAGCGTCTTCCCGATCCAGGCCCCGGCGCTGCGGGAACGCCCCGGCGACATCCCCCTGCTGGCCGGTTATTTTTGCGAACGCTGCCGGGTCAGCCTGGGGCTGGAGCGGCTGCGCATCCTGCCCGGGGCGCTGGCACTGCTCGAGGGTCACGACTGGCCCGGCAACGTGCGGGAACTCGAGCACGCCATCCACAGAGCCGCCGTGCTGGCGCGGGCCGAGCAGGGCAGCCAGTCCCCGGCCCTGGATGCCCATCACTTCAATCTGGGGGCGGCGGTCTCGCCGCAGCCTGCCGCCAGCACGACCCCCCCTGCCCCACCCGTCGCAGTCGGTCTCGGCCTGCGCGCCGCCACCGACGCCTTCCAGCTTCAGATAATAGAGCAGACCCTGGCCGCCCATGACGGCAACTGGGCCGCCACAGCCCGGGCGCTTGAGCTGGACGGCGGCAACCTGCACCGGCTCGCCAGACGGCTCGGCCTCAAAGCCTGAGACCCCAAAAACAAAAACCCCCTCGCGAGGGAGGGGGTTTTTCGTGGTGCCCGAGGCCGGGCGATCAGCGTAGGGACTTGACCGAGCGGCGGACGATCAGCTCGGGCTGGACCGTCATGGACTCGACTTCCAGCTCCTTGTTGCGGATCCGGCTCACCAGCTGCTGCACCGCCAGCAGGCCCAGCTCGGCCTTGGGGTGACGGATGGTAGTGAGCGGCGGGCTGGAGAAGCGCGCCATCTCGATGTCGTCATAGCCGATCATGGAGATGTCGTCCGGCACCTTGACCCCGGCTTCCCAGGCGGCGCAGATGGCGCCGATCGCCATGGGATCGTCGAAGGCGAAGACAGCGGTCGGCCGCGGCGTCAGGGCCAGGATCCGCTGCATGGCGTCGTAGCCGCTCTGGCTCTCGTAATCCCCTTCGAAGATCTGCTCGTCCTTCAGGGTCAGGCCATGCTCGCCCAGGGCGTCACGCACCCCGTCCAGCCGCTGCTGGGTGGTCGGCTTGTCGATCTGGCCCGTGATGCAGACGATCTCGGTGTGACCCTGCTCCAGCAGATGACGCACGGCCAGGCGCGCACCTATGCGGGCGTTGTCGTTGATCACGTTGGCAAAGTCGCACTCGGTTCCCCAGTCCAGTACCACCTGAGGCACGTTCTTGTGGATCCGCAGCATGTCCCGCAGCGGGGTGTCGATGTCGGTCCCCAGCACCAGCAAGCCGTCGACCCGCTTCTCCATCAGCATGCGCAGATAGTGCTGCTGACGGGGGGGCTGGTTCTCGGTGTTGCACAGGATCAGGCTGTAACCCTGTTCGAAGCAGTAGGCTTCCACCCCTTGCACCACTTCCGCGAAGAAGGGGTTGGCACTGGTGGTGACCAGCATGCCGATGGTCTTGGTCGAGTTGATCTTGAGGCTGCGCGCTACCGAATTGGGCGCGTAGTTGAGTTCTGCCACCGCCTCAAGCACTTTCTGGGTTGCATCTTCGCTGACCCGACGGGTGTGATTGAGTACATGTGAGACGGTGGAGATGGATACGCCTGCCCTGGAGGCGACATCCTTGATAGTGGCCATCTCTGTCTCCTGAATAACAAAGGCGGAACAGTAGCAGATTTCCCGAATAAAGGCTTGGTTTTAACGAGAGCTGCCAGCGAATTGTCAATCTTGGCTAATCTAGGCGGTCATTTCTTTTTGCGCAAACGGAATTTGGTCAAAATGAGAGCGGACGCAGAATGAAATATCGTCAGTTTTTTACTCTGAAAATTGTCACCGTGACAATTTGTTGTCAGTATGTTAATCGACATCCACGATATTAAACTCCAAAATATAATTTTAAGCAGGGCATTTGTTTCATAAAAGCCCTACCCAACCCGTTCCGGTTAGTATCTTTAACATCTTGTTATTGCACGGTGAGGAATGATAGAACCTTATCTATTGCCGGGCTGGCGGGACACAGGCTCGGAATGACACACGGAAAATGAAACAATCCACTGATTAAGGGACGAATCAATGAATAACTTGAGCAAAATGGCAGTCAGGGCAGCGGTTTCTTTGGCTCTGTTTGGATCAGTCTCCATGGCCAATGCGGCCGATACCATCAAGATCGGCATCGCCGGCCCCCTGACCGGCCCGGTCGCCCAGTACGGTGACATGCAGTTCACCGGCGGCAAGATGGCGGTCGAGCAGATCAACAAGGCCGGCGGCATCAAGGGCAAGCAGATCGAAGCCGTCATCTATGACGACGCCTGCGATCCCAAGCAAGCCGTGGCCATCGCCAACAAGGTGATCAACGACGGCGTCAAGTTCGTGGTCGGCCACCTCTGCTCAGACAACACCCTGCCCGCCTCCGACATCTATGAAGATGAAGGGGTGCTGATGGTGACCCCGGCCTCCACCAACCCCAAGATCACCGAGCGTGGCTACCAGCTGACCATGCGCACCATAGGCCTGGACAGCGACCAGGGCCCGACCGCCGCCAAGTACATCATCGAGCAGGTCAAACCCCAGCGCGTGGCCGTCATCCACGACAAGAAGCAGTACGGTGAAGGCATCGCCTCCAGCGTCAAGGCTGCCCTGGACAAGGCGGGCGTCAAGGTAGTGGCCTTTGAAGGCATCACCGCCGGGGACAAGGACTTCTCCGCCCTGATCGCCAAGCTGCAGAAAGAGAACGTGGACTTCGTCTACTACGGCGGCTACCACCCGGAGCTGGGCCTGATCCTGCGTCAGGCTGGCGAGAAGGGCCTGAAGGCCAAGTTCATGGGTCCGGAAGGTGTGGGTAACAAGGACATCTCCGCCATCGGCGGCCCGGCCTCCGAAGGCCTGCTGGTCACCCTGCCGAACAAGTACGATCTGCTGCCTGCCAACGCCTCCATCGTAGAAGCGTTCAAGGCCAAGGGTCAGGACTCCTCCGGTCCCTTCGTCTGGACCACCTACGCGGCCATGCAGGCTCTGGCGGCCGGTATCGCCAAGGCGGGCGAGGATGATCCCGCTGCCGTGGCTGCCGCCATGAAGGCCGCACCGATCGACACCGTCATGGGCCCCCTGAGCTGGGCACCGAACGGTGACCTCAAAGGCTTCGAGTTCGGTGTCTTCCAGTGGCACGCCGACGGTACCTCCAGCCAAGTCAAATAATCTGCCGGTCGGGGGTGACAAGCGTCACCCCCTCCTTTCTTTGCGGGCAAGTACAGGGAACGCAGTATGTCCGAACACCTTCTTTATCTGGTTCAGCAGTTGCTGAACGGATTGACCATAGGCAGCACCTATGCGTTGATCGCCATCGGCTACACCATGGTCTACGGCATCATAGGCATGATCAACTTCGCCCACGGCGAGGTCTACATGATCGGCTCCTATGTCGCCTTCATGGTGATGGCGGGGCTCATGATGATGGGCATCGACAGCACAGTGCTGCTGCTGGGCGGCGCCTTTCTGATCAGTATCCTCATCACCGGCAGCTATGGCTGGACCATAGAGCGGGTCGCCTATCGCCCGCTGCGGGGCGGCAATCGCCTCATCCCCCTCATCTCCGCCATCGGCATGTCGATCTTCTTGCAGAACATGATGCGGATGGCACAGGGTTCGCGCGACATCGCCATGCCCACCCTGATCTCCGGTGGCTGGACCCTGGGCGGTGAGGACGGCTTCCAGGCCAGCCTCTCCTACATGCAGCTCATCATCTTCGTGGTGACCTTCATCACCATGCTGGCGCTGACCCAGTTCATCAACCGCTCCCGCATGGGCCGCGCCTGTCGCGCCTGTTCGGAAGACATCAAGATGGCCAACCTGCTGGGCATAGACACCCACGTGGTCATCTCCATCACCTTCGTGCTGGGGGCCACCCTGGCCGCCGTCGCGGGCGTGCTGCTCGGCATGTATTACGGCGTCATCAACCCCTACCTCGGCTTTATGGCCGGTCTCAAGGCGTTTACTGCAGCGGTATTGGGCGGCATCGGCAGCATTCCTGGCGCCGTGATCGGCGGCCTGCTGCTCGGCGTGGTCGAGGCGCTCACCGCCGGTTACCTCAGCACCGAGTACAAGGATGTGATGGCTTTCGCCCTGCTCATCTTCGTGTTGCTCTTTATGCCCACCGGCATCCTGGGTCGTCCGGAGGTCGAGAAGGTATGAAAAAACAATTTATCCATGCCTGCATCGCCAGCCTGATGCTGCTGGTGCTCTCCTTCTGGCTGCTCGGCTTCAAGCTGGAGACCGATGGCTCCAGCCTGCTGGTGGTGAGTCGGCTCGATGTCTCCCTGGCCTGGCTGCTGGGGGGCGCCACCATCGTCTTCTGGTTCCAGATGCTGCGCGGCCAGATCAGTCGCCTGTTCCAGGCCTCCATCAGCGGCTTCTCCGTCGGCTTCACCAAGCTGGTGCTGCCGAGCCCGGAGGAGGCGCCCAAGCTCTATAACCTCACCGCCATCCTGGTGCTGCTGTTTGCGGTCAGCTGGCCCTTCATGGCCTCGCGCGGTGCCATCGATCTCGCCACCCTGGCGCTGATCTACATCATGCTGGGGCTGGGGCTGAACGTGGTGGTGGGCCTCGCCGGCCTGCTGGATCTCGGTTACGTCGGCTTCTACGCGGTCGGCGCCTACAGCTACGCCCTGCTCAACACCTACTTCGGTCTGAGCTTCTGGGAGTGCCTGCCCATCGCCGGCCTGATGGCGGCCACCTTCGGCTTCCTGCTCGGCTTCCCTGTGTTGCGGCTGCGGGGGGACTATCTGGCCATCGTCACCCTGGGCTTTGGCGAGATCATCCGCATCCTGCTCAACAACATGACCACGCTAACCGGCGGCCCGAACGGGATCTCCGGCATTCCCAAGCCGACCCTGGGCGGCCTGGAGTTCAACCGCACCGTCAAGGACGGGGGCTTTGGCACCTTCCACGACTTCTTCGGCATCGCCTACAACGCCAACCACAAGGTGATCTTCCTCTACCTGATGGCCCTGGTGCTGGTGGTGGCGACCCTGTTCGTCATCAACCGCCTGCTGCGGATGCCGCTGGGCCGTGCCTGGGAGGCGCTGCGGGAAGACGAGATCGCCTGCAAATCCCTGGGGCTCAACCCCACCATCATCAAGCTGACCGCCTTCACCATAGGCGCCTGCTTCGCGGGCTTCGCCGGCAGCTTCTTCGCCTCGCGCCAAGGCTTCATCAGCCCGGAGTCCTTCGTCTTCATCGAGTCGGCCATCGTCCTCGCCATCGTGGTGCTGGGCGGCATGGGCTCCCAGATCGGGGTGGTGCTGGCAGCCATCGTGATGACGGTGCTGCCTGAGCTGGCCCGCGAGTTCAACGAGTACCGCATGCTGATGTTCGGCCTCTTGATGGTGTTCATGATGATCTGGCGGCCGCAGGGACTGCTGCCCATGAGCCGACCCCATATGGAGCTGCGCAAATGAGCAAACTGAACGATACCAACAACAAATTGCTCGATGTCTCCGATCTGTCGATGCGCTTCGGCGGCTTGCTGGCGGTCAACGGCGTCAAGCTGGACGTGGACAAGGGGGAGGTGATCTCCATCATAGGCCCCAACGGGGCGGGCAAGACCACCATCTTCAACTGCCTGACCGGTTTCTACCGTCCGACCGGCGGCACCATCCGCTACCGTGGCGAGGAGATCCAGGGGCTGCCCGGCCACCTCATCGCCCGCAAGGGGATAGTGCGCACCTTCCAGCACGTGCGCCTGTTCAAGGAGATGACGGCGGTGGAGAACCTGCTGGTGGCCCAGCACAGACACCTGAACACCGGCTTCATCGCCGGCCTGTTCAAGACCCCGGCCTTCCGCCGTGCCGAGAAAGAGGGGCTGGAGCAGTCCGCCTTCTGGCTGGAGAAGGTGGGCCTCAAGGATCTCGCCAACCGCCCCGCCGGCAACCTGGCCTATGGCCAGCAGCGTCGCCTCGAGATCGCCCGCTGCATGGCGACCCGGCCCGAGCTGCTGATGCTGGATGAGCCTGCCGCCGGCCTCAACCCGCACGAGACCGACGAGCTCAACGACCTCATCTCCAACCTGAGGGACGAGTTTGGGGTGTCAGTGTTGTTGATAGAGCACGATATGAAACTGGTGATGGAGATCTCCAACCGCATCTTTGTGGTGAACCAGGGTACCCCGCTGGCCCACGGCAAGCCGGATGAGATCCGCAGCAATCCGGCCGTGATCAAGGCCTATCTGGGCGAGTCATAGGGTCTGTTGACGTTTCGTCACGACCGCGACGGAGTCAGTTTTGACGCGAAACTAGGCGCGAGGCGCGAAGTTTGGTGATCCATATGAGCCGTCGAGTAACGACGTTACGCGAAAAAACGGACCCGTCCCTTCGGGTTGCGCGGCAAATGACGCCATGCGTTGTTGCGGGACTTGCCAAGGGAATAGCCATTGTCTGCGCCCCGCGTCTAGCCTGGCGTCATTTGACGCGGCAACGCGGCTTGCGCCGAAACATCAACAGACCCTAGGGAAGCAAGATGTTAGAACTTCGCAACGTATCGACCCACTACGGCAAGATCCAGGCGCTGCACGACGTCAGCGTCGAGATAAAAGAGGGGGAAATCGTCACCCTGATCGGCGCCAACGGCGCCGGCAAGACCACCCTGCTGATGACGCTGTGCGGCGAACCCAAGCCCAGCAGCGGCAGCATCTGGTTCGAGGGGGAGCAGATAGACTCCCTCAGCACGGCCCGCATCATGCGCAAGGACATCGCAGTGGTGCCTGAGGGGCGCCGCATCTTCGCCCGCCTGACGGTGCAGGAGAACCTGCTGATGGGGGCCTTCTTCGTCGACAAGGCCGAGCAACCAGCCCTGCTGGATCAGGTGTTCACCCTGTTCCCACGGCTGCACGAGCGGCTGGAGCAGCGGGCGGGCACCATGTCCGGCGGCGAACAGCAGATGCTGGCCATAGGCCGGGCCCTGATGAGCAAGCCGCGTCTGCTGCTGCTGGACGAGCCCTCCCTGGGGCTGGCCCCCATCATCATCCAGCAGATCTTCGACACCATAGAGCAGCTGCGCCAGAAGGGGATGACCATCTTCCTGGTGGAGCAGAACGCGAACCAGGCGCTCAAGCTGGCGGATCGGGGCTATGTGCTGGAGAACGGCCGGGTGGTGCTGCAGGACACGGGGGCGGCCCTGCTCGCCAATCCGGCAGTGCGCCAGGCCTATCTCGGCGGCTGATCATGAGCAGGGCAGAGGCAGGGCCGGACAGACACAGCTTCTGGCACGATCCTGCCCTGCCCTTCATCGAGGCGCGGGCGGTGCAGGATGGCCGCCACGTCTGCTACGACAAGCACAGCCACCCCCACTTCTCCATCGGCGCCATCACCGGCGGCCACAGTCACTACCTCAACCAGCGCAGCCTGCAAGAGGTCGGCCCGGGTTCCCTGGTGCTGATGAACCCGGAAGAGGTGCACGCCTGCAATCCCATCGCGGACCAGCCCTGGTCCTATCTGATGTTCTACCTCGATACCGACTGGCTGCGCAGCCAGCAGGAGGAGGCGGGCCTCGGCAGCGAATTCAGGCCCTTCGACATGACGGCGAGCCGGGATCCCCTGCTCTACCAGGGCTTGCGGCACCTCCATCACCAGCTGGTAGAGGCGTCGGATCCCCTGGCCCGCGAGGTGGCCTGCCACCTGTTCAGTCGCCAGTTGCTGGCCAGGCTCACCCCGGCCAGGTGGGACGATCGCCCACCCCGGCACCTGCAACGGGCCGCCGAGCTGATGCAGGACGACAGCGCCAGCCCCCTCAGCCTGTCACAGCTGAGCGCCGTGGCCGGGCTCACCCCCTCCCACTTCGTGCGCGCCTTCAGCCACCATTACGGCATGACCCCTCACGCCTATCTGCTGGATAGACGGATCCGCCACGCCCGCACCCTGCTCAGGCAGGGGCAACCCCTGGCCGAGGTCGCCCTGGCCAGCGGCTTCGCGGATCAGGCGCACTTCCAGCGCCAGTTCAAGCGCCGGGTCGCCACCACCCCGGGCCAGTACAGGACCCAGCTCGCCCGTCAGGCTGAACGCACCAGATAGGCGGCGCTGAGCAGCAACAAGAGCGCCATGGCCCGGTTGAACCAGCGCAACCGGCGAGGCACGAGCAGCAGCCCCTGCATGCAACTGCCGGCATAGGCCCAGCAGGCGATGGAGCCGAGGCAGATCACCAGATAGATAGAAGTAAACACGGGCTACCTCCCCGCCCGCGACACCGCAGGCTCCCATCCCAAGGCTGGCGGCGGGCCGGGCCTTGGGATTGAGCCACTGCATCAGGGCCCCGTACCAGAAGGCGGGGGGCGCCCCCTCGACCCGCTCCAGCTGCCCCCTGTCCACCAGCAGTTGCCAGGCCATGTAACAGAGAAAGATCACGCCGCCCCAGTGGATGGCGCCCGCCGCCACCGGCCAGCGGGACAGGGCCCCCCCGAGGCCCAGCCCCATCAGCAGGAGCAGCAGGATGAAGCCCAGGGTCGCCCCCACCACGTGGCGCAGGCTGGCCGGAAAGCCATAACGGGCGCCGGTGCCGAGGGCGACCAGGTTGACCGGACCGGGGGAGATGGACATGGCCAGGGCAAACCCGGACATGGACAACAACAGACTGATTTCCATGGATGATGCTCACGCAAAGGATTGAGCCACCAGCCTATCCGGCCCGCCCAAGCCGGTATTGAAGGAAATTGCGATCCCGCGGCACATGGCAAGGCACATTGCGGACTTAGCGCAAGCCACGGCTTGCGGTAAACTGGCCCTCAATCCTCCATTTTCAGGACATCTCAATGGACCAGTTTGCCCATATCAGCGCCCATGATGCCCACCAGAAGCTGAGCGCAGGCGAAGCCCGTCTCGTGGACATTCGCGATCCCCAATCCTTCGAGACGGCCCACGCGGTCGGCGCCTTCCACCTCACCAACGGTTCCCTGGTTCGCTTCATGAACGAGGTGGACTTCGACACGCCGGTCATAGTGATGTGCTATCACGGCAACAGCAGCCAGGGAGCGGCCCAGTATCTGCTGCAACAGGGCTATGACGCCGTCTACAGCCTGGACGGCGGCTTCGAGGCCTGGCGCAGGGAGTTCCCGATCCAGGCAGGCGACGCATGACAGGGACGGGCCACTCCTCCCCGGCCGGTATGATCCAGCTGCTGGTGCTGGGCGACGCCCGCATGGCCCAGGCGCTGGTGGATTACCTCGCCACCCTGGGCATCTCGTGCGAGCTGACCCAGTCCGAGCTCGGCGTCTCCGTCTGGCTGGCGGACGAGCAGCGCCTCGCCCAGGCCCAGCAGGAGGTGAAGCGCTTCCTCGCCGAGCCCAATCACCCCCGCTACATGGAGGCCTCCTGGCAATCCGGCCGGGCGGATGCCCGTATCGACTACAGCAAGGGGATGACGGATCCGGTCACCGACTTCCTCCATCAGGCGGGCCCCCTGACCCTGGTGGTCATCATCGCCTGCCTGGCCATCTATGCCCTGGATGCCATAGGCCTGCCCATCTTCGACGAGCTGGCGTTCCACCCGACCCTGGCCCAGTTCACCGACTGGCAGGCCTGGCGCTACGTCACCCCGGCCTTTATCCACTTCTCGGTGCTGCACCTGGTGTTCAACCTGCTGTGGTGGTGGTATCTCGGCGGCCAGATCGAGCAGCGGCTCGGCAGCGGCAAGCTGTTTATCCTGCTGCTGGTCGGGGCCGCGCTGCCCAATATCGCCGAGTTTTTCGTGAGCGGTCCGCGCTTTGGCGGCCTCTCCGGGGTGGTCTATGCCCTGCTCGGCTACAGCTGGATGCGTGCCAGATTGCAGCCCGCCTGCGGCCTCACCATGCCACCGGCACTGATGGGCTTCATGCTGATCTGGCTGGTGCTCGGCTTCTTCGACATGCTAGGCACCCCCACTGCCAACATGGCCCATCTGGTCGGTCTGCTGGTCGGCCTGGCGCAAGGCTGGCTGGACAGGCACCACAGGCCCGCCTGAGTTGTTGTAGTCATCGAGGCGGCTGCAATCTGCTCGGCAGCCGCCAGCCAGATGGCCGGCCCGACCCGAGTCGTAGAAACGAAAACGCCGCCCCCAGGGGCGGCGTTTTTATTGGTCGGCCGGCTTACTGCTTGAGCAGGCTGGCGTCGGTCACCTTGACCGCGGTGCCACCGCTCGCGAAGAAGCTGCCGAACTGGGTCTGCATCTCTGTGGTGACGGCGCCGGTCGGATCGAAGTTCTCGTCCGGTGCCAGCAGCGAGCTGTGACCACCCGCCACGAAGCGGGTGGCGTGGTGGTTGGCCGCGCCGGTCGCGCTCAGGGGTTGCAGGGCCAATACCTTGAACAGCGGCTCGGTGCCACCCAGAGGGGCGGTAGCAATGCTGTTCGGGATCACCCGATCCGACAGGCTCAGGGCGCCGTCCCCGACGACTTCAGTGGCAAACAGCGGGAAGTCCGCCGCTATGCCGCGACCCAGGTTGATCGGATCAGCCGAGTCCAGTACCGACTGGGCTGCGAAGCTGTAGCTCTGCAGGGTACCGGCTGCGGTGGCCTGGGTGGCGGCGTCCTGGCTCGGCAGGAACTCGTTGACGAAGCAGGTCGGCACCGCCGTCTTGCAGTTAGGCGCATAGGCGGTGAAGGCCGCCTTCAGGGCCGCACTGCCAGCGGTCAGCACGCTCATCTGGATGGTCGGGCCGAAGGTCGGCGAGTTCAGCAGCAGCGGCGCTATGCCGCCACCCGGCATGGCCAGACCGCCGGTGTCGAACTTGAACAGGGCATCGGCCTGGGGATTGCCAACGGACTGGTTGGCCACCGCCAGCAGGTTGGCCCCCGCGATGGCGCCCAGGGAGTGACCCAGGAAGTGCACCTTGAGGCTGCCCGCCGTGCCGATGGCGCCCTTGGCATTGGCCAACCCCACCGCCAGACGCAGGCCCAGCAGATCCGCCACGCTCTGTTTCAGGTTGTCACGGGCCACCGTCAGGTAGCTCAGGTTCAGGTAGGGGGTCGGGTTCTCGGAGGTGGTCACCGAGTCCATGCTGCCGGTCAGGGCGAAGCCGCGCTCACCGTGCAGCGGATGATCGATCACCACCACGGCCACGTTCTTGCTCGCCTGGGCGCCGGCGCCGATCTGACCAAGGGCCAGGGCGTAGGCGTTCTCCTTCACCGAGGTGACGCCGTGCTGATAGATGATCACGTCGGTGATGGCTGTCAGCGGCGCGGCGGCGAAGATCCGCATCGGGACGGACTGCACCTCTTCCAGCTTGGGCAGCGGGTTGAAGCGGCCTATGTTCATCTCGGGATCCAGCGCCTTGCCGCCGGAGGTGAGGGTCACCCCGATCAGCTTGCTCGCTTCCGCCAGCAGCTCGGCCTGACGGCTCGGATCGGCGATGAGTTCGCCCAGCAGGGCCGGATCCACACCGGCGCCCACCAGGCCGCCGATCACCTCGGCATCCTGTGCCTTCAGCGCATTGGCGATGGAATAGAGGCTGGGGATGGCGCCGTGCCAGGACTGGGTCCTGGCCTTGTCCCAGGAGCCGGCGGTGGCCGGAGAGGAGAGGAAGTAGGGCAGCTTGACGGTGCCGCTATAAACCTTGGCTGCCTGCGCCAGGCCGTTGAGCGGGGTGCCTGGGCCAAAGGCGGCAGCAATGGCATCCTTCTGCTCCTGAGGCAGGAAGGGCTCGGCGTCCAGCTGGGTCAGGAAGGCGGCGTTTGCCGTCACCCCCAAGGTGTAGGTGCCGGGCAGGCTGCTGTTGCCCAGGGCATCCTGCTTCCACAGGGCGGCAGCGTCCAGGGTCGGGCTCTTGAGCACGGAAGCGGCCGCACCCTTCACCGCCACCAGCACGTCGGCACCGGACTGGGTACCGAACCAGTCGGAGAAGATCACGTGGTCGCTGGTGATGCCGGTGGCAGCCTTGAACAGCCCTTCCTGCAGCGCGATCAGGCCGCTGATGGTCTGCTCCTGGGCATTGCTGCCGGTGCTGGTCTTGTAGTTGCTGTAGTCGCTACCCGGTCGCAGGGGGTTGCCGCTGCTGTCCTTGAGCGAATCGGTCGCCACTATCATGTAGTAGGAAGCGGGATTGAGCGGCTTGAGCGGCACCAGGTTCAGCTTGCCCGCCGACTCGGCGACCACGAAATCCACCCCGTAGGCCAGCACCTTCTTCACGCCACTCGGGCGCAGGGCGGCGCTGTCGAACTCCAGCTCCAGCAGGTAGAGCGGGGCCACCGAGGCACCGAATTCGGCGGCGGACGGCGCCTTGACCGTGATGCCTGAGGCCGTCACGGGCACTATCTGGATCGCCTGGGTAGTGGACCAGCCATCCAGGGTGGAGAGGGCGGAGACTGGATTGGAGAGATCGGCCGTTTCGGTCGAGAACTTCAGGGTGCCGTCACTGGCACGGGCGGCCAGGGCGCTGGGGCGCGCCGCATTGGTGCCGCTCAGCAGATAATCGAGATAGCTTGAGGTATCGCCTTTGTTATCGTCACTGCCACCACAACCGCTCAGCAGCGCACTGACGACGGCCGCGTAAATTAGCTTCTTTTTCATATCCTTATCTCTTTTATGTTGTTATCCATGATGAGCCTGACGGGGTAGGGTCCAAACCCGACCGAGTCATATTAACAGCAACGCAACAATTAATAAGCCTCTGGTCGGTCATCTGATCTGATTTTTTTGTGTACAGCATCAAGGAATTGGAATTGATCCCCGGCGAAAGAGGGTAGCAGCCTTCCCCTTATCACCAGACCCGACCAGAGCCTTTCCGCGCCAGTGGCGCAAAAAGCCACCCCGATCTCGGCAAAGGGGGGGATTTGTCGGTAGAATGGCGCCATTGCTTAAGGAGAACCCCATGATCGACCCGAAAAAACTGGAAGAGATCGCCAAACAGATACACAACGCCCTGCCGCCCGGCATTCGCAGCATGGGTGAAGAGGTGGAGAAGAAGACCCGTCAGGTGCTGCAGGCCCAGCTGAACAAGCTGGATCTGGTGAGCCGCGAAGAGTTTGACGTGCAGACCAAGGTGCTGCTGCGCACCCGGGAGAAGCTGACCGCCCTCGAGGCCAAGCTGGCCCAGCTGGAACAGCAGCTCGCCGCCAAGGGCGAGTAATCCGGCGCTACGTCCCGTCGGTACATAAGACAAACCCCAGCCAGGCTGGGGTTTGTTGTTTCTGATGCCCGAGGGGGATGGGCCGATACGGGCTGGCGAACCAAGTTGCTCACCCCCTCATCCCCCCTTCTCCCGCGAAAGGAGCAAGGCGCGGATAGGCGTTCCTCGGGAAGACAGTGATCAGATAAATTCGTAGGCGTCGCCGAAGATGCGCTCGGGCTCGGCACCCAGCACCTTGAACTCCTCGCGGGCGGCACCCGCCATCTCGAAGCGACCGGCCACATAGATGTCGTAGTCATGCAGGCTGACGAAGTCATCCATGATGGCCTTGTGCACCAGGCCGGTCTTGCCGGTCCAGTCCGCTTGTGGCTCCTGCACCACGGGGATGAAGGTGAGCGGCGCATAGTCGCGCTCCCACTGCTGCATCTGCCCCTGCTCATAGAGCCAGTGCGCCTGGCGCACGCCCCAGTAGAGGAACACCGGGCGCTTGCTGCCGGTATCGATCAGATACTCCAGGATGGCGCGGGCGTAGGAGAAGCCGGTACCGCCCGCCATCAGGATCAGGGGGCGCGGTGATTCGTCGCGCAGGAAGGCCTTGCCCGCCGCCAGCTCGATCTCGATCTCCCCCTGCTCGCGCATGCGGGCCAGCACCTGACCGGCGTAGGCGTTTTCCGGGGTGGCACCGATCTGCAGCTCCAGCACACCGGAGCGGGTCGGCGAGTTGGCGATGGAGAAGGGGCGCTTGTCCGAATCGCTCATCACCACCAGCAGATACTGGCCAGGCTTGAAGCTCACCGCTTGCTGTGGCGTCAGGGCCACGTGCCAGATGGTGTCGACATATTCGCGCAGTTCCTCTACGCGGCACTTGATACGTTGCATTCTTGTCCTTGTGAGGGGCCTGCCCGGCCCGCTTCGCTCATGGTTTCACTGTTTTTATGGCGACCAGTTGGTGGTCAAGTCAGTCGAGCATACCCAATTCGGCACGGCAATACCGCACTTTTGCGTCGGTATGGCCGCCAGCCCGGGTGGGTCGCTCAGTCGAGGATCTTCAACTCGTCCCAGATCCCGTCGATCTTCTGCTTCACCGCCTCGTCCTGGACTATGGGCTGACCCCACTCCCGGTTGCTCTCCCCCGGCCACTTGTTGGTGGCATCCAGCCCCATCTTGGAGCCTAGCCCCGAGACCGGCGAGGCGAAGTCGAGGTAGTCGATGGGGGTGTGCTCGATCAGGGTGGTGTCCCGCGCCGGGTCCATCCGGGTGGTGATGGCCCAGATCACGTCCTTCCAGTCCCGGGCGTTGATGTCGTCGTCGCAGACGATCACGAACTTGGTGTACATGAACTGGCGCAGGAAGGACCAGACCCCCAGCATCACCCGCTTGGCATGGCCGGGATAACGCTTCTTGATGGTCACCACCGCCATCCGGTAGGAGCAGCCTTCCGGCGGCAGGTAGAAGTCCACGATTTCGGGGAACTGCTTCTGCAGCAGCGGCACGAACACCTCGTTCAATGCCACTCCGAGCACGGCAGGCTCATCGGGCGGACGGCCGGTGTAGGTGCTGTGATAGATGGCATCACGGCGCATGGTCATGTGGGTGATGGTGAACACCGGGAACTCGTCCACCTCGTTGTAGTAGCCGGTGTGATCCCCGTAGGGGCCCTCGGGCGCCATCTCCCCCGGCTCCAGATAGCCTTCCAGCACGATTTCGGCGCTGGCGGGCACCTCCAGATCGCAGCTCAGGGCCTTCACCACCTCGGTGCGGCTACCCCGCAGCAGGCCGGCGAAGGCGTATTCGGAGAGACTGTCCGGCACCGGCGTCACAGCGCCGAGTATGGTCGCAGGATCGGCGCCGAGCGCCACCGCCACCGGGAAACGCTCACCCGGGTGGGCCTCCTGCCACTCGCGAAAATCGATGGCACCGCCGCGGTGATCCAGCCAGCGCATGATCAGCTTGTTCTTGCCGATCTTCTGCTGGCGGTAGATGCCGAGGTTCTGGCGCTTCTTGTAGGGGCCACGGGTGATGGTCAGCCCCCAGGTCACCAGGGGCGCCACATCGCCGGGCCAGCAGTGCTGGATCGGGATCTGGTCCAGATCTACCGCATCCCCCTCCAGCACCACCTGCTGGCAGGGGGCGGAGGAGAGCCGCTTGGTCGGCATGTTGAGCACCTGCTTGAAGATGGGCAGCTTCTCCATCAGCTCCTTGAGGCCGCGGGGCGGCTCTGGCTCTTTCAGGTAGGAGAGCCAGACCCCGACCTGGCGCAGGGCACCGACATTGGGTTGGCCCATGCCCATGGCGACCCGATCCGGGGTGCCGAACAGGTTGGTCAGCACCGGCATGGAATAGCCTTTGGGATTCTCGAACAGCAGGGCCGGGCCGCCCGCACGCAGGGTGCGGTCGCTGATCTCGGTCATCTCCAGATAGGGGTCTATCTCGCGGCTGATCCGCTTGAGCTGTCCAGTTTGTTCCAGCTGCGCGATGAAATCACGCAAGTCCTTGTATTTCATGCAGGTACCCTAGCGGGGTCAGGAGGTTCCGCATTATAACCCTGGCCGCGCATCCGGTGTACCCGTATCGGGCAGCATGATGGACGAGGCGTGACGCCGCTCCTGCCGGGTGAGCCTGTCCGCCAGCTGGCCCAGCAGCCTGGGCTCGTCCATCTGCAGCAAGAGACCGGCCACCAGGCCGCCATACTGGTGCTTGCCGAGCTCCGCCAGCAGATACTGCTGGGCACCGTCCGGCAGCGGCGAGAGCTGGCTGAGCTGCTGCAGGGCGGGGATCATCAGCCGCCCGTTGCGGCTGGCGGCGATCAGCAGATCGCTCGCCTCCTGGCCGGTATGGAAGCGGGTAATGGAGTGCAGGGCCGCCAGGCTGTCGTGATCCACAGGCTGGCGCCACAGCTTCAGGTAGAGCGCGGTGTCGCCCGTCCGTTCGATGAGGTGCAGCAGCAACTGGTTGTCAGGCAGGAAGAGATTGAGGGAGGCTAGCCGGTCGGCCTCGCGTCGCAGCACTGGGGCGGGCTGGTCATCGAGCACGGCCAGCAGCGCCTGTTGCTGCCGGGCCAGCTCAGGGTTGCGGCTGTAGTAGAGCTGCTTGTAGTCGAAGCTGTTCTGCTCCAGCAGTTGGCGGTAGTTATCCTGCCAGGCCAGTTGCTGCCAGTGGTTGAGCACCAGCCGGGCCTCGGCGGCAAAATCATAGGCTGGCAGCTGCACCAGGAAACCGTCCACCTCCCCCTCCACCAGCCATTGCGGCGCCTTGGCGGCCTGCTCCCGTACCCAGGCCAGCAGGGCGGGGCTGGGGGCGGCCGATGACTTGAGCCCGCTCAGCAGCTGATGCAGCAAATACTCCCGCTGCCCCACCGACAGGGTCTCGAGCAGCGAGTCCATGGCATCAAACTGCCCAAATGCCATGCGGCTATCCAGGTACGCCCGGTGCCCCTCCAATCCCTCGTCCGCCACCAGAGGTGCCTGCAGCTGCGGCGGGGTATCGGCATGCACAGGGGCAGCCAGCATCCAGCAGAGTCCGATGAGAAATACCAGCTTCATGACGTCCCTTTCCTTGTGACATCGAGGCTACATACTACTAAGCCAGCCGTGAAATAGATAAACAAAAACCGCGACCTGGGCCGCGGTTCTGTCATTCCAAGATGCAGTTATTTCTGCTGACGCTTCATGGAGTCGAAGAATTCGTCGTTGGTCTTGGTGGCTGCCAGCTTGTCGATGAGGAACTCGATGCTGTCGATCTCGCCCATGGGGTGAATGATCTTGCGCAGTATCCACATCTTCTGCAGCTCGTCCGGCGCGGTCAGCAGCTCTTCCTTGCGGGTGCCGGAGCGGGTGATGTCGATGGCCGGGTAGACGCGCTTCTCGGCAATCTTGCGCGAGAGGTGCAGTTCCATGTTGCCGGTACCCTTGAACTCTTCGTAGATGACTTCATCCATCTTGGAGCCGGTGTCGATCAGCGCGGTGGCGATGATGGTCAGGCTGCCGCCTTCCTCGACGTTACGGGCCGCACCGAAGAAGCGCTTCGGACGATGCAGGGCGTTGGCATCCACACCACCGGTTAGCACCTTGCCCGATGACGGGATGACGGTGTTGTAGGCGCGCGCCAGACGGGTGATGGAGTCCAGCAGGATCACCACGTCCTTCTTGTGCTCGACCAGGCGCTTGGCCTTCTCGATCACCATCTCGGCAACCTGGACGTGACGGGAGGCAGGCTCGTCGAAGGTGGAAGCGATCACTTCACCCTTCACCATGCGCTGCATCTCGGTCACTTCTTCCGGGCGCTCGTCGATCAGCAGAACGATCAGTTCGCAGTCCGGGTGGTTGTAGGCGATGCTCTGGGCGATGTTCTGCAGCAGCATGGTCTTACCGGCCTTGGGCGGTGCGACGATGAGGCCACGCTGACCTTTACCGATGGGGGACGCCAGATCCAGCACACGGGCGGTGATGTCTTCGGTAGAGCCGTTGCCACGCTCCATGCGCAGACGCTCGTTGGCGTGCAGGGGGGTCAGGTTTTCGAACAGGATCTTGTTGCGGGAGTTTTCCGGACGGTCGTAGTTGACGTCGTTGACCTTGAGCAGGGCGAAGTAGCGTTCACCCTCTTTCGGCGGCCGGATCTTGCCGGAGATGGTATCACCGGTACGCAGGTTGAAGCGGCGGATCTGGCTCGGGGAGACATAGATGTCATCCGGGCCTGCCAGATAGGAGCCGTCTGCGCTGCGCAGGAAGCCAAAGCCGTCGGTCAGGATTTCCAGCACACCGTCGCCAAAGATATCCTCGCCACCCTTGGCGTGCGCCTTGAGGATCGCGAAGATGATGTCTTTCTTGTGCGCCCGAGCCAGATTTTCCAACCCCATGGATTCGCCAAGCTGTACCAGCTCGGACACAGGAGTGTTCTTTAATTCAGTCAGATTCATAGTGGTGAAAGTCTGTAAGCAAGGATTGAAATGAGGAGACAGTCTGCTGGATTGATGCTGATCGGATTTGACTTGCCAGGCTGCTGTTAAGCAAAGAGTCAGGCAAAAAGGTTAGCAAACGAGCGATAAACTAGCACCAATCGGGATGAGCGTCTAGGTGATAAAACACAAGGAGCGCATTATTGCAATGCGCTCCTTCTTGATTATTACAGGTTACCGTCCAGGAACTCTTTCAGCTGAGTCTTGGACAGGGCGCCGACCTTGGTCGCTGCCACTTCGCCATTCTTGAACAGCAAGAGGGTCGGGATACCGCGAATGCCATACTTGGGCGGAGTGTCGGCGTTATGATCGATGTTCAATTTCGCCACTGTCACGCGACCGGCATATTCTTGGGCGACTTCGTTCAGGATCGGGGCAATCATCTTGCACGGACCGCACCATTCAGCCCAGAAATCGACCAGAACGGGGCTGTCGGCTTTGATTACATCGGCCTCGAAGCTGGCATCGCTCAGCTGAACAATCTTGTCACTCATCTCCAACTCCAGTCAGTAATTAAGGCTTTATTGATGGTTCAACAAAGGCAATAGTTGCCCTATTTGAAATGATCCTGTTTATTATTGCAAGCCTAACCTGATAACCTACCGCCATGAGCAAAACACATCTAACGACCGAAAAATTCGCCCAAATGGGCCTCGAACCCGAAGTTCTGGCTGGTCTGGAATCAAAGGGATTTCACTATTGTACGCCCATCCAGGCACTGTCTCTGCCGCTGCTGGTAGAAGGCCATGACCTCGCCGGTCAGGCCCAGACGGGGACCGGCAAGACCCTTGCCTTCCTGGCCGCGACCTTCAACTATCTATTGACCCATCCGCTGACCAGGCCGCGCCTCGTCAATCAGCCCCGCGCCATCATCATGGCCCCGACCCGGGAGCTGGCGGTCCAGATCTACAACGATGCAGAAGGCATGTCCGCCTCCACCGGGCTCAAGCTCGGTCTCGCCTATGGTGGCGAAGGCTATGACAAGCAGCTGGCCGTGCTGGAACAGGGTGTCGACATCCTGATCGGTACCACTGGCCGCATCATCGACTACTTCAAGTCCAAGGTCATCGATCTCGGCAACATCCAGGTGGTGGTGCTGGACGAAGCGGATCGCATGTTCGATCTCGGCTTCATCAAGGACATCCGCTTCCTGTTCCGCCGCATGCCGCCCGCCACCGAGCGTCTGAGCATGCTGTTCTCCGCCACCCTCTCCCTGCGGGTGCAGGAGCTGGCCTACGAGCACATGAACCACCCGGAACACGTGCAGATCGAGCCGGAACAGATGACGGGCGTGCGGATCAAGGAGGAGCTGTTCTACCCCTCCAACGAAGACAAGATGCTGCTGCTGCTCTCCCTGATGGAAGAGGAGTGGCCGGAAAAAGCCATCGTCTTCGCCAACACCAAGCATGTCTGCGAAGACGTGCATGCGTGGCTGGAGAACGACGGCCACCGCGTCGGCCTGCTGACCGGTGACGTGCCGCAGAAGAAGCGGATGAAGATCCTGGAAGACTTCACCAAGGGCACCCTGGACATCCTGGTCGCCACCGACGTGGCCGCCCGTGGTCTGCACATCCCGGACGTGACCCACGTCTTCAACTACGACCTGCCCGACGACGCCGAAGACTATGTACACCGTATCGGTCGTACCGGTCGTGCCGGCAAGAGCGGTCACTCCATCAGCCTGGCCTGTGAAGACTATGCCTTCAACCTGCCGGCCATCGAGGAGTACATCCATCACCCCATCCCGGTCAGCAAGTACGATCGCGACTCCCTGCTGGATGACGTGACCCCCCCGAAACGGGTGTTCCGCAACCGTCAGCCGGTGAACCGCAACATGCGGGATCGCCAGGGTGGTGGCAACAGCAACAACCGCCGTCGTCCGCCACGCAAGAACTGAGGGACGGGCCCAGTTGCACAACTCGCCGCTCTATGCCGCCATCGACCTCGGCTCCAACAGCTTTCACATGCTGGTGGTGCGCGAGGTCGCCGGTGCCCTGCGCACCGTCACCAAGGTCAAGCGCAAGGTTCGCCTCGCCGCCGGTCTCGATCCGGAATTTCGTCTCAGCCGTGCCGCCATGGAGCGGGGCTGGGACTGCCTGCGTCTGTTCTCCGAGCAGTTGCAGGACATTCCGTCCGACAACATCCGGGTGGTGGGTACCGCCACCCTGCGCCTCGCCACCAACGTCGACGAGTTCCTGAGCGAAGCGGAACGGGTGCTCAACCACAGCATCGAGATCATCTCGGGCGAGGAAGAGGCCAAGACCATCTACGAGGGGGTCTCCTGGACCTCTGCCGGGGAAGGCAATCGGCTGGTGATCGACATCGGCGGCGCCAGCACAGAGCTGGTGATAGGCGAACACAGCGAGGCCAAGCTGCTCAACAGCCTGCACATGGGCTGCGTCACCTGGCTCAACAACCACTTCGGTGACGGCGAGCTCTCCGAGGCCCGTTTCCAGCAGGCCATTGCCGCCGCCAGGACGGTGCTGGAGAAGGTGGCGGAAGATTATCGCGCCCTCGGCTGGCGCACCTGTGTCGGCGCCTCCGGCACTGTCCAGGCGCTGCAGGAGATCATGCTGGCGCAAGGGAAGAGCGAGCGGGTCACCCTGCCCAAGCTGCAGGAGCTGATGGGTCAGGCCATCGCCTGTGGCAGGCTGGATCGGCTGCAGCTGGAAGGGCTGGCCGCCGAGCGGCTGACCGTGTTCCCCTCCGGCCTCGCCATTCTGATCGCCATCTTCGAGACCCTGAGCATAGAGAGCATGACGCTGGCGGGTGGTGCCCTGCGAGAGGGCCTGATCTACGGCCTGCTCGGCAACAATCACGACTGTGATGCCCGGGACAGAACCGCCGACAGCCTGATCAGCCGCTATCAGCTCGACAAGGAACACGCCGAGCGGGTACGCGATACCGCCGTCGAGGCGTTCAACCAGCTGCAGCCGGCCTGGCGACTCTCCAAGCGTTACGGTCGCCCGATCTTGCGTTATGCCGCCCTGCTGCACGAGATCGGCCTCTGCATCGAGTACAAGAAGGCGCCGCAACACGCCGCCTACATCATCGACAATATCGACATGCCGGGCTTCACCCCGGCGCAGAAGAAGCTGTTGTCGGCCCTGCTGTTCAACCAGCGGGACGAATTCAAGCTGGACACCCTAGAGAAGCAGGGCGCCGTCACCGGTCGCCAGGCGATCCGGCTGGCCCGCATCCTGCGCATCGCACTGATCCTCTGCATGCGCCGCACCCAGGGCACTGTGCCCAGCTTCACCCTGCAGGCCGAGGAGGAGTCGCTGACCCTGACCCTGCCCAAGGGGTGGATGGACGAACACTACCTGCGCGCCAGCGAGCTGCGGCTCGAGGTGGAACGCCAGCAGAAGATGGGCTGGCCCACCCGGGTGCAGGAAGCCTGATTGGGCGCCACGCGCCCACTCTGCTCCTTTTCCCATCTGTTCCGACAATCTCTTTCGCAGCCAGGTTCGGCACCATTCAAGGCCTTACCTTTGATTTGATTTAACTTTTTATCCAACTACGGATCTCCGTTCCCTCCTGCCATCTAGCCTCTATCGCCAGCTCGGCTAGAGTTGGATTGTCTCTCCCATAGGAACGGAAACCATGAAACATTTGACCCTGATCGGCCTGACCGCCCTGCTGACCGCCTGTGGTGGTGGCAGCGACAGCAATGACAACCCACAGAATGCCCAGATGTCCCTGGCCTTCTCCGACGCCCCGGTGGACTCGGTCAGCAAGGTCTGCATCGCCGTTTCCAACATCAGCATCCATCCCGTCTCGGGCACAGAGCAGGCATGGAGCACCGCCAGCTTCCTGACCTCGGCCCAGGACGATGGCTGCACGCCGGCAGGGGAACTCATCCCCCTCGACAGCGCGGGACACCCCCTGTTCACCTACATCGATCTGCTGCAATACCCGGGCTCCGCCAGCCGTCCCCTGCTGGCCAGCCAGAGCGTGGTACCCGGCGAATACAGCCAGATGCGACTGCGGGTCCTGGATGGCCGGGATGCGGGCAATCAGTTTTTGGACGGCACCCCCTACTCCTACGTCAGGCAGGATGATGGTGTGATCAAGCCGCTGGAAGTGCCCAGCAACGAGCTCAAGCTGGATGCCTTCACCATCGCCGCCAACGGCCTCAGCGCCTTCACCACAGAGTTCGACCTGCGCCACTCCATGGTGTTGCCGGGTCATGAGGAGTATTACAAGCTCAAGCCAAGAGGCGTGCGGCTGGTGAACAACACCGAGGTGGCCACCGTCAAGGGCACAGTGGCCAGCGGGCTCTGTGGTGGCGTTCTGACCGACAAGGCCTTCGTCTACTTCTATGACGAGTTGCGCCCGGTGGGCGACGACGCTTACCCGGACATGGCAGACCTCGACAACGGCTTCTATGCCAGCGCCCCCGTACTGCCCCTGGCTGGTGGTGGCTACGGCTACGAGCTGGGCTTCGTGAACCTCGGCAATTACGACATGACGCTGGTCTGCAACGGCGACGAAGATGATCCGGAACTGGCCGGCGACCCGCTGCAACTGGAGCAGGTGCTGAAGGCTCAGGCGGTAGTGGCCCCCACCACCAGCATCAACTTCCAGTAAGGGGCCAGGGGCTCAGGGGCGAGAAGCATCATGACTGACTATCAACCCATCAGCTGTGACCTCTACGACTGGCTCGAGATAGCCGCCCGCTGGCAACTGCCTGTGACCCTCGCCAGCCGCGACGGTCGCCGGTGGGATGACAGGATCCGCACCATAGAGGCCAGCGACGGCGTCGAGTATCTGCTGCTGGAGAGCGGCGAGCGTCTCAGCCTCGCCGATCTGGCGACCCTGGATCTCGTCTGGCAGGGGGAAGCGCGGCATATCCGCTTCGCCCCCGCCAGCTGACCTCAAGGCAAAAAGGAGGGCCAACACAGGTTGGCCCTCCTTTTTTGCATCCGCGACTCACACCGGCAGTTAACCCGCCAGCGCCGCCATCACATAGACGTCGAAGCGGTTGCTCTTGGTCTCTATGGCCATGCTCGGTTTGTGCTCGTTGAGCCAGCCCGCGTAGTCCGGACGCTTCACCACCACCCGCTTCTGTGCCATCTGCAACGCCGCCGGCAGCAGGGCATCCGCATCGAGATCCGGCCCCACCAGGGACTGGAACACCCGCATCTCCTTCTTCACCAGCGCCGACTTCTGCTTGTGGGGGAACATGGGGTCCAGGTAGATGACCTCTGGCCGCTCCGGCAACGCCAGCAGGTTGTCCACCGCAGGCCCCTGCAGGAGATGCATGCGCTCGCTGACCCAGGGGCCTATCTCGGGATCCTGCGCCGCCCGCGCCAGACCGTCCTGCAACAGGGCCGCCACCACGGGGCTGCGCTCTATCAGGGTCACCTTGCAGCCGAGGGAGGCGAGCACGAAGGCGTCGCGGCCGAGCCCGGCGGTGGCATCCACCACGGTCGGCATGGCCCCGGACTTCAACCCCACCGCCTTGGCGATGGACTGGCCGCGGCCGCCACCGAACTTGCGCCTGTGGGCAACGGCCCCTTCCACGAAGTCCACATAGACGCCGCCGAGCTTGGGTTCGTCCAGCTTGCGCAGCTCCAGCCTGGTGTCAGTCAGCACCAGCGCAAAGGGGGCGGGAAACTCCACCTCGGCCAGACGCAGTCGCAGGGCGTCCAGCTCGCCGTCGCGGGCGGGCACTTCACTGAAAACCTGGATATGGGGCATAACGAAGACTCATGGCGGCACGGAAGCGGGCATGATAGCAGAAGCGGGGGATCAGCTCACTGTGGTCAGGTTGGCCAGGTTCATCCCCTGGCGATTGAGGGTCAGGTATTCCACCAGATCGTCATAGGGCAGCGGGCGGCTGAGCAGATAGCCCTGGGTGAAGGCACAGCCCTTCTGGCAGAGGAAGTTGAGCTGCTCCCGGGTCTCCACCCCCTCGATCACCACCTGCATGCCGAGGTTGTGCACTATGTTGATGATGCCGTCCAGCAGCAGCCTGTCCTGCTCGTTGAAGGGGATGTGGCGCACGAAGGATCTGTCTATCTTGACCAGATCCACAGGGAAGGTGCGCAGGTAGTTGAGGGCCGAGTAGCCGGTGCCGAAGTCGTCGATGGCCAGCTTGCAGCCCGCCTCGCGCAGGGCATCGATCCTCACCCTGTGCTGATCGCTGCTCTCCATCAGCAGGGACTCGGTGATCTCTATGATGATGTCCGCCGGGTCCAGGTCGAAGTGGCGGATCACCCTGAGCCACTCGTTCGCCTCGGGATCTATGGTCTGAAACTCCAGGGTGGAGCGGTTGATGGACATCTGCAACTCCGGGAAACCGGACTTCTGCAGCCTCGCCAGATCCCGGCACGACTGCCAGAGCACCAGGGCACCCAGCCCCTGGATGAGCCCCGCCTCTTCCGCCAGCGGGATGAAGTCTGCCGGCGAGACCTGACCCCAGTGGGGGTGATACCAGCGCACCAGGGCCTCCAGCTTGGCGACCCGGCCGCTGCGATTGTCCCAGATGGGCTGATAGGCCATGGTCAGCTGCGCCAGCTTGATGGCCTCCGCCAGATCCTGCTGCATCTGGTGGCGCTGGCTCACCTCTTCCCGCATGGAGGCGCTGTAGGTACCGAGGGAGCGTCCCTGCCGTTTGGCGACGAACAGCGCCTGCTCCGCATTGCGCAGCAGCTCGTCGCTGTCGCCGCCGTCGTTGGGGCAGAGGGTGATGCCGAGGGTCGCGGTCACATAGAGGTGCTGATTGGCCAGCATGAAGGGTCGGGCGAAGCCGCCGATCACCTGCTTGGCGAACACTTCGGCCTGGCGGCGGTTGACGATGCCGGGCACCAGGAAGGCGAACTCGTCGCCGCCGATGCGGGCCACCAGATCCTCGGTGCGCACCCGGCTCACCAGCCGATCCGACACCTCTCGCAGCAGGGCATCGCCCACATGGTGATCCATGCTGTTGTTGACCGCCTTGAAGTTGTTGAGATCCAGCACCATCAGCGCGAAGCGCTCCCCCCGCTCGCAGAAGCGGGCGAGACAGCGGCCGAACAGCCAGCGGTTCGGCAGCCCGGTGAGGTTGTCATAGTTGGCCTGGGCGGCGATCTTCTGCTCCGCCAGCTTGGTCTGGGAGAGATCGCTGAAGATGGCGATGTACTGGCTGATCCTGCCCCCTTCCCGCAGGGCGCTGATCATCAGCTGCTGGGGATAGAGCTTGCCGTTCTTGCGCTTGTTCCACACCTCGCCGCGCCAGATCCCCACCCGCTCCAGGGCGTGGTACATGTCGGCGTAGAAGGTCTGATCGTGCAGCCCGGACTTGAGCAGGCTGGGGCGCTGGCCGCGGGCCTCCTCCTCGCTGTAGCCGGTGATCTTCTCGAACGCCGGGTTCACCGAGATGATGCGGCTGTCGGCATCGCACACCAGGATGGCCTCGGAGAGGTTGTCATAGACCCGGTGGGAGAGCTTGAGCTGCTCCGCATGGCGCTTCATGGGGTCTATGTTCTCCAGCACCACCATGAGGTAGTCGGGATGCATCTGCTCGTTGCGGATCAGGGTCACAGTCACCCGGCCCCACAGCACAGAGCCGTCCCGGTGCAGGTAGCGCTTCTCCTGGGTGAAGGCGGGGCGCTCTCCCCGCTTGAGGGCATCGTAGAGCGGGATGCTGGTCAGCCAGTCGTCTGGGTGGTTGAGCTCGGCGACGGTGAGCCGCAGCAGCTCCTGCTGGCTATAGCCCAGCATCTTCTCGATGGCCGGGTTGACCCAGAGGATGGTGCCGTTCAGATCGAGCTTGCCGATGCCGACCGGCGCATGGGACATCATGGTGTCCAGGAAGTCGGGGCATTCCGGCTGGGTTGGGGGCGACTGACGCTGCTGCTGATACATCAGGGCCAGTTCACGGCCGGCGAGCGGTGCCAGCAGCCGCAGCAGTCCCATGATCTTGTCCATTCTGGGGGTGGCCCGCTTGAACATGACGCTGCACAGCCCCAGGGTCTCGCCCTCGGCACTCTTCAGTGCGACGCCGGCATAGGCCCTGACCTGGCAGCGCTCCAGCACGGCCGCATGGGGAAACAGCTCCCGGGTACGATCGCTGAACCAGGCTTCTCCCTGCTGCATGGCGATCTCGCCCGGGGTGTCCGCGAGGGGGAAGCTGTAGGAATTGATGTCGAGAGAGGCGGGATAGGCGGCATGCACGGTGAAGAAGAGCCCGGCCTGATCCTTGCCTGAAACCAGGACGAAGTCAGCCCCGACCGCGTTGGCGATTTCACTCACAAAGGTATCAAAATATCCCTGACCACTCGAATGAGACAGGCTGGAGATGATTTGATAGACAGACTCGAGTGCTCGCCTCATGGCAAGGTTCTTTCTCTCCTTGGAAGGTAGAACCCGACTCTACTGAAGAGGCGGGGCCAGTGCAAACATGCACTCCGCAAGATATTAAAAAGCCTTGAAAAAAGGGACCAAAAGGTCCCTTTTTCTCTCAAAAATCACGCTGTGATCCCACTATGTCGCAAATCTGTACCTGCTTGAAGCTCACGCCGGCGAAGGCGCCGGGCCTCAGGTGGCTATCCCGCTGTGACGTAGCAGGGCATCCACCTTGGGCTCGCGACCGCGGAAGGCGCGGAACAGCTCCATCGGCTCTTTCGAGCCACCCTTCTCGAGAATGTTTTTCAGGAAGGATTGGCCGGTGGCCGGATTGAAGATCCCCTCCTCCTCGAAACGGGAGAAGGCATCGGCGGAGAGCACCTCGGCCCACTTGTAGCTGTAGTAGCCCGCCGCATAGCCGCCCGCGAAGATGTGGGAGAAGCTGTGCTGGAAGCGGTTGAACGCCGGCGGCGTCATCACGGCCACCTGGCTGCGCACCTCCGCCAGCAGGGCCGGGATCTGATCCGGATTGGCCGGGTCAAACTCCTGATGCAGACGGAAGTCGAACAGGGCGAACTCCAGCTGACGCAGCATCTGCATCGCCGCCTGGAAGTTGCGGGCGGTCAGCATCTTCTCCAGCAGATCCGCGGGCAGCGGCTCGCCGGTTTCATGATGACCGGAGATGAAGGCCAGCGCCTCGGACTCCCAGCACCAGTTCTCCAGGAACTGGCTCGGCAGCTCCACCGCATCCCAGGCCACGCCGTTGATACCGGCCACGCCGGCCACGTCGATCCGGGTCAGCATGTGGTGAATGCCGTGGCCGAACTCGTGGAACAGGGTGACCACTTCGTTGTGGGTGAAGAGGGCCGGCTTGCCATCCACCGGGCCGTTGAAGTTGCAGGTCAGGTAGGCCACCGGCTTTTGCAGCGAGCCATCCTGACGGTAGCGACGACCCAGACAGACATCCATCCAGGCGCCGCCCTGCTTGTGTTCCCGAGCGTAGAGATCGAGGTAGAAGCTGCCGCGCAGCTCGTCCTCGGCATCGAAGATATCGTAGAAGCGCACGTCCGGATGCCAGGTATCGATGCCGAGGCGCTCGCGCACCTTCATGCCGAACACCCGCTTCACCACCTCGAACAACCCCTTCACCACCTTGCTGGCGGGGAAGTAGGGGCGCAGTTGCTCGTCGGAGATAGAGAACTTGTGCTGCTTGAGCTTCTCGGCGTAGTAGGCGAGATCCCAGGCCGCCAGCTCGCTCTGGCCGTGCTGCTCGGCGGCGAAGGCGCGGATCTCCTCCAGCTCGGCCTTGCCTTGGGGCAGGGACTTGGCCGCCAGGTCCGTGAGGAAGCTCACCACCTGCTCGGTCTTGTCCGCCATCTTGGTGGCGAGGGAGAGCTCGGCGTAGTTGGCAAAGCCCAGCAACTGGGCCAGCTCGCGGCGCAGGGTGAGCAGCTCGCTCATGATGGCGGAGTTGTCCCACTTGCCCGCATTGGGGCCCTGATCGGAGGCGCGGGTGGTGAAGGCCTCATACAGCTCGGCCCGCAGGGCACGGTTGTCCGCATACATCATCACCGGCAGGTAGGAGGGGATGTCCAGGGTGAACAGCCACCCCTCCTTGCCCTTCAGCTCGGCCATCTGGCGGGCGGCCGCCTGCGCGCTCGCGGGCAGACCGGCCAGTTCGGCCTCGTCGGTCACCAGCTTGCTCCAGCCCTGGGTCGCATCCAGCACGTTGTTGCTGAAACGGGAGGCCAGCTCGGAGAGGCGAGACTGGATCTCGCCATAGCGCTGCTGCGCCTCGGCAGGCAGACCTATGCCGGAGAGGCGGAAGTCACGCAGGGTATTCTGGATCTCCTTGCGCTGGGCGCCGCTCAGCAGGAGGAAGTCGTCGCTCTCGGAGAGGGCCAGATAGGCCTGATAGAGCCCTTCATGCTGGCCCACATAGGTCTGGAATTCGGAGAGCAGCGGCAGGCAGGCGTCATGGGCTGCGCGCAGCGCCTCGCTGTTCTGTACGGCGTTGAGGTGGCTGACCGGCGACCAGATCCGGGACAGGCGGTCATTGACCTCTTCCAGCGGGGCGATCAGGCTGTCCCAGGTGTGGGGCTCCTTCTGGGCCAGCACATCGGCAATCTTCTGTTTGCAATCGGCGATGGCCTGCGTCACGGCAGGCTGCACCTGATCGGGCTGGATCTGGCTGAAGGGGGGCAGCGAGTCCATCGTCAGCAAAGGGTTAGTCATCTGCGGTACCTCTAAATGCTCTGCAGCCCCTGCCGTCCAGAAGCTTGCTTGGACCATCTAAGATGTAGGCAGAAACCCCATTTATCAAGCCTTTGCCGCCCAGAGCCGGGTCTGCTGCCCAGATTTCGCCAAAAGCTGCTCATTAATGCAGCGATCCTGCATCCAGAGACGACAATGCCGGCCAAAGGGCCGGCATTGTGAGGGCATCGACGCTACCCGTCTCAGCGTTGGGCGTCCTCTTTCAACCACTGGGCGACCCGCTTGGCGAAGTAGGTGAGGATGCCGTCGGCACCGGCCCGCTTGAAGCAGAGCAGGGACTCCAGCACGCACTCCTTCTCCTTGAGCCAGCCGTTCTGGATCGCCGCCATGTGCATGGCATACTCGCCGCTCACCTGGTAGGCGAAGGTCGGCACCCCGAACTGATCCTTCACCCGACGGATCACGTCCAGGTAGGGCATGCCCGGCTTGACCATGACGCTGTCCGCCCCTTCGGCGATATCCAGCGCCACCTCGTGCAGGGCCTCGTTGCCGTTGGCCGGATCCATCTGGTAGCTGGCCTTGTTGCTCTTGCCGAGGTTGGCGGCGGAGCCCACCGCATCGCGGAACGGGCCATAGTAGCTGGAGGCGTACTTGGCGGAGTAGGCCATGATCTGGACGTTGACGAAGCCGTTCTCTTCCAGCGCGGCGCGAATCGCTCCGATGCGGCCATCCATCATGTCGGACGGCGCCACTATGTCGGCCCCGGCGGCGGCGTGGGAGAGCGCCTGCTTCACCAGGATCCCGGTGGTGATGTCGTTTTGCACATAGCCTTCGTCATCGATGATGCCGTCCTGACCGTGGGTGGTGAAGGGATCCAGCGCCACGTCTGTGATGACACCCAGCTCCGGGAAGCGGGCCTTGAGGGCACGGGTGGCACGCTGGGCCAGCCCGTCCGGGTTGTAGGCCTCTTCCGCCATCAGGCTCTTCTGCTCCAGCGGGGTCACCGGGAACAGGGCGATGGCGGGCACGCCGAGGGCCACTAGCTCTTCGGCCTCCGCCAGCAGCAGATCGATGGAGAGCCTGTCCACCCCCGGCATCGAAGCGACGGCTTCACGCTGACCCTCCCCCTCCAGCACGAACACCGGATAGATGAGATCGTTGACGGTCAGCTGGTTCTCGCGCACCAGACGACGGCTGAAATCATGTTTGCGCACCCGGCGCAGGCGGCGACCCGGAAAGGCGCCCGGAAGAGTTATGGCCATGAATCACTCCAGAAGAGGAAGTTGGAAAAATGCGGCGGAGGTGGCCCGGGTATGGGCCAGCAAGGCCTCGGGCGCTTCACCACGGCAGGCCGCCACCACCTGGGCGATGTGCGGCAAAAAAGCGGGTTCGTTGCGTTTCGGACGCGGTTTCAAATCCCGCGGCACCAGATAGGGAGCATCGGTCTCGATCATCAGCCGACCGACGGGGATGCGCGCCACCTGCTCGCGCAGCAACTGGCCGCGCCGCTCGTCGCACAGCCAGCCGGTCACCCCGATATGCAGCCCCAGCGCCAGGCACTCGTCCAGCTCCTCGTCGGAGCCGGTGAAGCAGTGCAGCACGGCCCCCGTCAATCTGGGCAACCAGGGCCGCAGGATCTCGACAAAGCGGGTGTGGGCATCGCGGCAGTGGAGAAACACCGGCATCCCCAGCTCGGCGGCCAGCGCCAGCTGGGTGTCGAACACCGCATCCTGCACCGGACGGGGGGAGAAGTCGCGGTTGTAGTCGAGGCCACACTCGCCGATGGCCACCACCTGGGGCAGCGCCGCCAGGGCGCGCAAGGCGGGCAGGGTCTGCTCATCCACACTCTTGGCATCGTGAGGATGCACCCCGGCGGTGGAGAAGCAGTAACCGGGCCACTCGGCGGCCAGTGCCGCACTCTCGCGGCTGCCGGCCAGATCGGTACCGGTCAGGATCAGCGCCTCGACCCCGGCGGCGCGGGCGCGGGCCACCAGTGCTGGCTGTTCGCCGGCAAACTGGGGGCTGGTGAGGTTGAGACCAATGTCGATCATGGGATCAGAGGTTCCGAACAAAAGGAATGCATATCAGGTATTTGAAAACCATCTACTCGATGGGGCATCACCATACGCCTCGAACGGATGCATGAAAAGAGGAAGGGAGCCTCAGCTCCCCTCGTTCTGCTATTCCTGCGGACTTCGTCATCCTCTCGCCGTCCGGCAAACAGATGACGAACAGAGCCTCAGCTCTCCACATCCGGTTGTTCCTGCTCTTCCTCGTCCTCTTTCCTCACATAGAAGCGGGCGAAGAAGAGACCTATCTCCCACAGGGCCCACATGGGGATCGCCAGCAGGGTCTGGGAGAAGACATCGGGCGGGGTCAGCAGCATGCCGACCACGAAGACCCCGACGATGACGTAGGGGCGCTTCTCCTTCAGACTCTTGGGGGTGGTGACCCCGGTCCAGCACAGCAGTATGGTGGCCACAGGTATCTCGAACGCCACCCCGAACGCGAAGAACAGGGTCAGCACGAAGTCCAGATAGCTGGCAATGTCGGTCGCCACCGTCACCCCGGCGGGGGCCGTGCTGGTGAAGAAGCCGAACACCAGGGGGAACACCACGTAGTAGGCGAACGCCATGCCGGCATAGAAGAGCACGGCACTGGAGGCCACCAACGGCATGACGAGACGCCGCTCGTGCTGGTACAGGCCGGGGGCGATGAAGGCCCAGGCCTGATAGAGCAGATAGGGGATGGCCAGGAAGAAGGAGACCACCAGGGTCAGCTTGATGGGCGTGATGAAGGGGGTCGCCACGTCCGTCGCTATCATGCTGGTCCCTTCAGGCAGCTGGCTGAGCAGCGGCCGGGCCACGAAATCGTAGATGTCGTTGGAGAAATAGATAAGCGCGACAAACGCCAGCAGGATGGCGGAGATGGAACGCAGCAGACGGGTTCTCAGCTCCACCAGGTGGCTGATAAGGGGTTGTTCGGCCTGACTCATGGCTTCACCTCCCCTTTGCCGGCCGACTCGCTGACGGGCTCGCGCTGGCTGTTGACCGGCGGCACCTCGGTCAGCTGCACCGCAGGCTCCACCGGGGCGACGGGTTCAGCCTGGGTGACCGGCTCGGAGCGTGGCGGGCGGATCTCGTTCTGCGCTTCCTGCTGTGGCTGATAGGGACGGTTCACCGACTGGGCCGCCGCCTTCAACTGCTCGATGGACTCCTGCAGCTCTGGACTCAGGTTGCTCATCTGCAACTGCTCGGCCTTCTTCAGATCATTGTGCAGCTCTTGCAACTTCAGCTCCTGCTCCAGCTCTGTCTTGACCGAGTTGGCGGTACTGCGGATCAGCCTGATCCAGTGGCTGGCGGTACGGATGGCGACCGGCAACCGCTCGGGACCCAGCACCACCAGGGCGACGACACCGATGACGACCAGCTCCCAAAAACCGATGTCGAACATGGCTTAGGCCTGATCTTTGTCTTTCTGCTTGGCGGTCTCGGCACTGCTGGCCGTCTCGTTCAGCTGCTTGGCCGGAAACTCCGCATCCTTCTGCTCGGGCTTGGCATCGGCCGGATCATCCGACAGCGCCTTCTTGAACCCCTTCACGGCGGCACCCAGATCGCCGCCGATACCACGCAGCTTCTTGGTACCGAACAGCAGCACGACGATGACTGCGATGATCAACAATTGCCAAATACTGATACCACCCATGACTTTCTCTCCAGGATAGGCGCCTGATGGCGCAGTTTAATTAATGAATGCGGGTCTTCAACCAGCCCAGCAGCCAGCATAACCCGGCGCCGGCGAGACTGATTTGTCCCCACTCAATATGTTGTTTCTGGGTCAGCAAGAATACACCCACCAACAGTAGGCTGGCTCCCACCCCTAAGAGGTAGCGGGCCTGTCCCTGACGGCGGCTGTGCAGGCGAAAATCGGCGAACATCTGCTCGAAGTGGTGCTGCTGATGCCGCGCCTGGCGCAGGGTCTCGTAGACCAGCTCAGGCAGCTCCGGCAGCTTCTCCGCCCAGAAGGGGGCCTTCTCGCGGATCGCGTTGAGCACAGCCTTGGGGCCCACCTGCTCGTGCATCCAGCTTTCCAGGTAGGGCTTGGCGGTCTGCCACAGGTCCAGCTGGGGATAGAGCTGGCGCCCCAGCCCTTCCACATAGAGCAGGGTCTTCTGCAGCAACACCAGCTGGGGCTGCACCTGCATGTTGAAGCGGCGGGCGGTATTGAACAGGTTGAGCAGCACGTGGCCGAACGAAATTTCGGAGAGCGGCTTCTCGAAGATGGGCTCCAGCACGGTGCGGATGGCGAACTCGAACTCGTCCACCTTGGTGTCAGGCGGTACCCAGCCGGACTCCACGTGCAGCTGCGCCACCCGCTGATAGTCACGGTTGAAGAAGGCGAGGAAGTTCTCCGCCAGGTAGCGCTTGTCTTCCCGGTTCAGGGTGCCGACGATGCCGCAGTCGATGCCGATCCAGAGCGGATTCTCCGGATGCTCGTAGGAGACGAAGATGTTGCCAGGGTGCATGTCCGCATGGAAGAAGCTGTCACGGAACACCTGGGTGAAGAAGACCTCGACCCCGCGCTCCGCCAGCAGTTTCATGTTGGTGCCGTTGGCCTCCAGCGCGGCGATGTCGGAGACGGGAATGCCGTAGATGCGCTCCATCACCAGCACCTGCTCGCGGCAGTGATCCGTGTAGACCTCGGGCACATAGAGCGCCTCCGAGCCGGTGAAGTTGCGCCTCAGCTGGATGGCGTTGGCGGCTTCGCGCATCAGATTCAACTCGTCGAGTATGGTCTTGCGGTACTCCTCCACCACCTCGACGGGGCGCAGCCGTGCGCTCTGGGGCACGAAACGGGCCACCAGACGGGCCAGCGCCTGCATCAGTCGCAGATCGGCCTCGATGACGGGCTCTATGTCGGGACGGATCACCTTGATGACGATCTCCCTGCCATTCTCCTTCAAGCGGGCGGTATGGACCTGGGCAATGGAGGCGGATGCCAGCGGCGTCTCGTCGAAGTCATCGAACAGCGTCTCGATGGGGCAACCCAGGCTCGCCTCTATCTGGCGCCTGGCCTCCTGCCCGCAGAAGGGGGGCACCCTGTCCTGCAGCAGAGCCAGCTCTTCGGCGATGTCCGGTGGCAGCAGATCCCGGCGGGTCGACAACATCTGGCCAAACTTGATGAAGATGGGGCCCAGGGCCTCGAAGGCGAGGCGAATGCGGGCGCCCCGGCACAGCTCCGGCTGTTTGTTCTTGAGCCAGAACAGGCTGCGGCGCACCAGGCGTCCGGGCCAGGGTTGATAGCGGGCGGGAACCAGCTCGTCGATGCCCTGCTCCAGCAGGATGCTGACGATGCGATAGAGGCGTTTGAACTCCTTGGGGGTCATCAGCTCACCTGCTGCTCGAGGCGGGCCAGCCGCAACTCGACCGCCTTCATGTGCTGTGCCAGCAGCTCGACGTCGTCGTTGAAGCTCGCCACTTCCAGCGGGCCGGGGGCGAGGCGGGCCTCCTCGGTGAGGTACTCGGCCAGCTGGCGCTGGGAGCGGCACAGCTCGCGGCCCACCACGCGACGGGCCTGACGGGCGCCGCCACACAGGGTATGAGCCAGCACGTCGCCGGTATAGCGCGACAGCTCCTCCTCCCAGTCGATGTCCAGCTCCCCCAGCAGGGCGCTGAAGGCCTGCACCAGCTGGGGATCGCCGCTCAAGTCCAGCTTCTCCTCGCGGATATAGCGAGTCAGGGCGGAAGGATCCTTCAGCAGGCCGATCGCCGTCAGCGAGAGGCTCAACACGGCGTCGGGCTCCCCTTCATAGCGGGCCAGCACATCAAGTCGACGCTCGGAGAAGACAAACCAGAGCGGCTTGAGCTCACGCAGCTCCAGCTTGAGTACCTTGCCCACGAGCTTGCGCAGCCGCGCCGGGCTCTGCTTGTCGAGTGCCAGCAACTGGTTGAGGCTGGTTTCGATCACCGCGGTGACCATGGCATCCATCGGCATAGGCGACCTTAAAACTTGTAACCACGGTGCAGGGCGACCACACCCTGAGTCAGGTTGTAGTACTCCACCTGCTCGAAGCCGACCTGCTCCATCATGCCCGCCAGGGTCTGCTGATCCGGGTGCATGCGAATGGATTCCGCCAGGTACTTGTAGCTTTCCCCGTCGTTCGCGACGATTTCGCCCATTTTCGGCAGCAGCTTGAAGGAGTAGAGATCGTAGAGTTTGGCGATCACCTCGGTCGAAGGCTTGGAGAACTCCAGCACCAGCAGACGGCCACCCGGCTTGAGTACCCGGAACATGGAGGCCAGCGCCTTGTCCTTGTCGGTCACGTTGCGCAGGCCGAAGCCTATGGTGATGACGTCGAAGTGATTGTCCGGGAAGGGCAGCGCCTCGGCATTGGCCTGCACGTAGGAGACGTTGTTCGCCACCCCCAGGTTGCGCAGCTTGTCGCGGCCCACCTTGAGCATGGAGTCGTTGATGTCCGCCAGCACCACCTGACCCGTCTCGCCGACGATGCGGGAGAACTTGGCGGTCAGATCCCCGGTGCCACCGGCCAGATCCAGCACCTTCTGACCCTTGCGCACACCGGAACAGTCGATGGTGAAGCGCTTCCACAGGCGGTGAATGCCGAATGACATCAGATCGTTCATCAGATCATACTTGGCCGCCACCGAATGGAAGACGCCAGCCACCAGAGTTTCCTTCTCGGTCGCCGCCACGGTTTTATAGCCAAAATGCGTAGTATTAGTCTGTTCCGACATCCCTCAAACACCCATAGAGCAAAGAATGGCCGCCAGTTTACCAGAGCCGGTGACCTGCGGACACCTTAAACCCGGCTGGCAACCAACTGCATCCCCAGCATCACCATGGCCATACAGAGGAAGAGATTGAGACCTATGTTGAGCAATGCCTTCAGATAGGCGCCTTGCTGTGCCAGCACCACGGTATCCAGGGCGAAAGAGGAGAAGGTGGTCAGGGCACCGAGGATACCCACCATCAGCAGCGGCTTCATGGGGTGTTCCACCACATGGCCATGGCTGATCAGCGCAAAGGCGATGCCCATGATGAAGGAGCCCACCACGTTGACCACCAGGGTGCCGTAGGGGAAGTGGCGTCCCAGCAGCAGCGCCATCAACTCGGCGATACCAAAACGAAGGCAGGCGCCGATGGCACCACCGGCCGCGACAAATAACCAGGTTTGCATGAGGAGGCTCCATAAGTGTCAGGCCGACATTATGCAAAATGCCGGCAAGCGGGGATAGCGGGGCAATTAATCTGCGGGGTTGGCCGCCTCATCGGCGAAAATCCACCGGCTCTGTCTGATCCAGATGCAGGGAGGTCTGCGCTGGCCGGGTCTCGGCAATCACGCGGCCATGGCGGATGGAGTAGCGCACCGGCACCTGACGACGCACCGCATCGAAGCCGCTCTCGGCGGGCAGGATCAGCAGGTTGGCCGGTTTTCCCACCTCGACGCCATAGCGATCCTGCACGTTCAGGGTGCGGGCACTGTGGCTGCTGATGAGCTTCAAGCCGTCGTTGATCTGCTCGTAGCCCATGATCTGGCAGACATGCAGCCCCATGTGCAGCACCTGCAACATGTTGGCCGTTCCCATGGGATACCAGGGATCGAACACATCGTCGTGGCCGAAGCAGACGTTGATGTTCGCTTCCAGCATCTCCTTCACCCGGGTGATGCCACGGCGCTTGGGGTAGGTATCGAAACGTCCCTGCAGGTGAATGTTCACCAGCGGATTGGCGACGAAGTTGATGTCCGCCATCTTGAGCAATCGGAACAGGCGAGAGGCATAGGCCCCGTTGTAGGAGTGCATGGCGGTGGTATGGCTGGCGGTGACGCGATGGCCGATACCACGCTCGTAGGCGAGCGTCGCCAGGGTCTCGATAAAGCGGGACTGCTCGTCATCGATCTCGTCGCAGTGCACATCCACCAGAACCTGATACTTCTCGGCAAGATCGAAGACGTAATGCAGACTTTCGACCCCATACTCCCGGGTGAACTCGAAATGGGGAATGGCGCCGATCACGTCGGCTCCCAGCTTGAGCGCCTCTTCCAGCAAGGCCTTGCCGTTGGGATAGGAGAGGATCCCCTCCTGCGGGAAGGCAACGATCTGCAGCTCGACCCACGCCTTCATCTCTTCCCGCACCTCCAGCATCGCCTTCAGGGCCACCAGGTTGGGGTCGGAGACATCCACATGGGTGCGAACGAACTGGATGCCGTTGGCGATCTGCCACTTCAGCGTCTGTATGGCCCGCCGCTTCACATCTTCATGGGTCAGCAGCGCCTTGCGTTCGGCCCAGCGCTCTATCCCCTCGAACAGGGTACCGGAGAGGTTCCAGCTCGGCTCACCGGCGGTCTGGGTAGTATCGAGGTGAATGTGGGGCTCGATAAAGGGGGGCATCGCCATCCCCTCCTCCCCATCCAGTTCCCGGGTGGAGAGGAGGATCTGGCTCATGGGGGCTATGGTCCTGATCAGACCATCCTGACACAGGATCTGCCACAGCCCCTCCCTGCCACTCAGACGCACATTCTTTATCAACATGTACCTTTCCCCTTAGAGACGCTGATTGCCTTTGCCAATCCACAACTTAGCTCGGATCAATTTAATAGAAAAGCGTTCACACAGAATGCAGATGAGACTGACATCATTGAAGGAGAGCAACGATAAAGGGAGTGGACCGGGATGAGAGCAGGATTGACCGAGATCGGCAGCGCAGGCTTGTTTCACGAGTATCTGCAGACGCTGGGCATCAACAAGCCCCCATTGACCGTGATCGACGAACAGTGGGAGTACAGACGGAACGAACAGCTGGTCGCAGCCATTCAGATAGAGGCTTCCGGGCGGGCTCGCTTCTATCTCGATGCCAGACAGATTTCGATGAACTGAATGGTAAAAACAAAAAAGCCTCCCTTTTCAGGGAGGCTTTCGTTTTCATGGTGCTGATACCCAGAGTCGAACTGGGGACCTCATCCTTACCAAGGATGCGCTCTACCAACTGAGCCATATCAGCACACTAACCGGTAAAGACCGCACTGTGTGCGCTATCTAAATCTTCTGTCCAACACGACCTGACGTCGTATCGCGACCAACCACATCGCTGTGATTGCTTAATTGAAGCCTGGCAGTGTCCTACTCTCGCATGGCGAATGCCACACTACCATCGGCGCTACCGCGTTTCACTTCTGAGTTCGGCATGGGATCAGGTGGTTCCACGGCGCTATGGCCGCCAGGCAAAAAACTTCATCTGGAAAGCTGACGTGAGTAACGACTGATTGGCTATTGCCTGGTCGCTATCACTGAATTTTTGAGTAGTTCGTTCATTCGCTACAAGCACCAGAAACACTTCTTGGGTGTTGTATGGTTAAGCCTCACGGGTAATTAGTATGGGTTAGCTCAACACGTCGCCGCGCTTACACACCCCACCTATCAACGTTGTGGTCTCCAACGGCCCTTTAGGACCCTCAAGGGGTCAGGGATGACTCATCTCAGGGCTCGCTTCCCGCTTAGATGCTTTCAGCGGTTATCGATTCCGAACTTAGCTACCGGGCAGTGCCACTGGCGTGACAACCCGAACACCAGAGGTTCGTTCACTCCGGTCCTCTCGTACTAGGAGCAACTCCCTTCAATCATCCAACGCCCACGGCAGATAGGGACCGAACTGTCTCACGACGTTCTGAACCCAGCTCGCGTACCACTTTAAATGGCGAACAGCCATACCCTTGGGACCGACTTCAGCCCCAGGATGTGATGAGCCGACATCGAGGTGCCAAACACCGCCGTCGATATGAACTCTTGGGCGGTATCAGCCTGTTATCCCCGGAGTACCTTTTATCCGTTGAGCGATGGCCCTTCCATTCAGAACCACCGGATCACTATGACCTACTTTCGTACCTGCTCGACCTGTCCGTCTCGCAGTTAAGCTGGCTTATGCCATTGCACTAACCTCCTGATGTCCGACCAGGATTAGCCAACCTTCGTGCTCCTCCGTTACTCTTTGGGAGGAGACCGCCCCAGTCAAACTACCCACCAGGCACTGTCCGCGAGCCCGATTCAGGGCCCTGCGTTAGAACATCAAACATACAAGGGTGGTATTTCAAGGACGGCTCCAGCGCAACTGGCGTCACGCCTTCAAAGCCTCCCACCTATCCTACACATGTAGGTTCAATGTTCAGTGCCAAGCTGTAGTAAAGGTTCACGGGGTCTTTCCGTCTAGCCGCGGGTACACCGCATCTTCACGGCGAATTCGATTTCACTGAGTCTCGGGTGGAGACAGCATGGCCATGGTTACACCATTCGTGCAGGTCGGAACTTACCCGACAAGGAATTTCGCTACCTTAGGACCGTTATAGTTACGGCCGCCGTTTACCGGGGCTTCGATCAAGAGCTTCGCTTGCGCTAACCCCATCAATTAACCTTCCGGCACCGGGCAGGTGTCACACCCTATACGTCCACTTTCGTGTTTGCAGAGTGCTGTGTTTTTGATAAACAGTCCCAGCCATCTGGTCACTGCGACTCCCAACTGCTCCATCCGCAAGGGACTTCACTGTCAAGAGCGAACCTTCTCCCGAAGTTACGGTTCTATTTTGCCTAGTTCCTTCACCCGAGTTCTCTCAAGCGCCTTGGTATTCTCTACCCGACCACCTGTGTCGGTTTGGGGTACGATGACTTGTAATCTGAAGCTTAGAGGCTTTTCCTGGAAGCAGGGCATCAATGGCTTCACCACCGTAGTGGCTTCGTCTCGTGTCTCAGTGTTGTGTCTCCGGATTTGCCTAGAAACACCACCTACGCACTTTCACCAGGACAACCGTCGCCTGGCCCACCTAGCCTTCTCCGTCCCCCCATCGCAATTACAAGTCGTGCAGGAATATTAACCTGCTTCCCATCGATTACGCCTTTCGGCCTCACCTTAGGGGTCGACTCACCCTGCCCCGATTAACGTTGGACAGGAACCCTTGGTCTTCCGGCGAGGAGGCTTTTCACCCCCTTTATCGTTACTTACGTCAGCATTCGCACTTCTGATATCTCCAGCATGCCTCTCGACACACCTTCGCAGACTTACAGAACGCTCCCCTACCACTCACACATAAGTGTGAATCCGCGGCTTCGGTGCCTGGTTTGAGCCCCGTTACATCTTCCGCGCAGGCCGACTCGACTAGTGAGCTATTACGCTTTCTTTAAATGATGGCTGCTTCTAAGCCAACATCCTAGCTGTCTGAGCCTTCCCACATCGTTTCCCACTTAACCAGAACTTTGGGACCTTAGCCGGCGGTCTGGGTTGTTTCCCTCTTCACGACGGACGTTAGCACCCGCCGTGTGTCTCCCGGATATTACTTACTGGTATTCGGAGTTTGCATGGGGTTGGTAAGTCGGGATGACCCCCTAGCCCAAACAGTGCTCTACCCCCAGTAGTATTCGTCCGAGGCGCTACCTAAATAGCTTTCGGGGAGAACCAGCTATCTCCGAGTTTGATTGGCCTTTCACCCCCAGCCACAGGTCATCCCCTAACTTTGCAACGTTAGTGGGTTCGGTCCTCCAGTTGATGTTACT
>NZ_CBCPLW010000003.1:0-40000 GCF_965119515.1 Aeromonas sp. Marseille-Q7275 | reverse complement strand
AACAGCAGGATCCCCAGGCTGAGGGCAATCCCCAGCCCCAGGCTCATCAGCTTGAACTTCATTTCGGCGCCACCGCCACGGCGATATTGGCGATGCCTGCCGCCTTGGCCTCATCCATCACCCGCACTACCTTGCCATGGGGCACCCGCTCATCGGCCTGGATCACCAGGCTGGCATCGGGCTGCTCCGACAGCAGACGGGCCAGACTGGCCTGCACCCGCTCCACATCCACCTGTTTGCGGTCGAGGAAAATCTGCCCCTGGGCGCCGATCGCCAGCATGATGCTGGAGGACTTCTGCGCCTTGGCCTGGCTCGCCTGGGGCCTGTGCACCTCTAGCCCGGCTTCCCGTACGAAGGAGGTGGTCACGATGAAGAAGATCAGCATGATGAACACGATATCCAGCATGGGGGTCATGTCGATCTGCACTTCATCACGCTGGCGTTTGGATTGCCGTCTCATTGCATTACCTTCTCTTCTCGCAGGCCGTCCCGGGTCTTGGCCAGCGCACGCTTGGCCTGGCTCTCGAGACGACTGAGTAACAACACGCCGGAGAGCGCCACCACCATGCCTGCCATGGTGGGGATGGTGGCGCGGGAGATCCCACCCGCCATGCTCTCCGGGTTAAAGCGGTTGGCGGCGGCCAACGCATCGAATACGCCTATCATGCCGGTCACAGTGCCGAGCAGACCCAGCATGGGGCAGAGCACCACCAGGGTGCGGATGAAGATGAGATGGCGGTTGAGCTCGAGTTCGGCCTCGGCCAGCCAGCGGCTGCGGATCGCCTTGGCGTGCCAGCTGTGGCGCTCGCTGCGCCCCTGCCAGCGGCCGAACAGCTGCTGCTGCAGCGGGCCGAAGCCCAGGTTGAGGTAGAGCAACCGCTCGATCATCAGAATCCACATCAGCACCAGCAAGGCCAGGATGACCCAGAGCACGGGGCCGCCACGGCCCATGAAGCTCTGCAACTGTTGCCAGATGTCGACCATCATGCCACCCGCTCCATCCCGTCCCCGTTATTCTCGGCCCGCTCGGCCAGAATGCCGGCGACCTGCTGCTCCAGCACGTTGGAGAGCTCGGTGAAACGGGATTGCAGCAGGCTGTGGGCCAGGATCAGCGGAATGGCGGCCACCAGCCCCTGTACCGTGGTGATCAGCGCCATGGAGATGCCGCCCGCCATGATCTTGGGATCGCCGGTGCCGAACTGGGTGATGGCCTGGAAGGTGCCTATCATGCCGGTGACGGTGCCGAGCAGCCCCAGCATGGGGGCGATGGCCGCGATCACCTTGACCATGCCGATGCCACGCTCCATCCGGGGCGTCTCCTGCAATATGGCCTCGTCCAGCCTCAGTTCGAGGGTCTCCATGCTCAGCTCCGGGTGCTTGTCCGCCACCGTCAGCACTCGACCGAGGGCATTGTCGGCGTGGTATTCGCCGCTCTTGAGCTGGCGACGCACCAGGGTCAGTTCGCGGGAGAGGGTCCAGAGCCGCACGGCGGCAATGCCGAGGCCGATGGCGGCCAGCAGCACTATGATCGCGCCTACCTGGCCCCCTTGCTGGACTTGCTGCCAGAAGGTCGGTGCCTGGGCCTGCATCTCGAGCAGGACGCCGTGGGAGGGATCCAGCGGCAACGCCTCGCCTTCCTTGCCCTGATAGGCGGTCAGCTCGGACAACAAGCCGCCGGGCAGTCCCAGTACAGGGATCAGCCCTTCGCCGCTCGGTTGCAGGAAGCCTTCGCTGCCAAACAGCGCGAAGCTGCCGACCCGGGTCAGCGCCTGCTCACTGGCCGCACCCTGGGCATTGAGCACCTTGCCATCGAACTGGACAACCCGACCCGACTCGCGGATCTCCTGCAGCAGGGTGGCGGGCAGCAGGGCGAGGGCGGCGCGATCCGGCACCTGCTTGTCCTGGGCCATGGCCTTCAAGGCAGTCAGGCGATCCGGATACTGGCCCTGCACCGAGGAGTCACCCAGCAGCTTGACCGCATCGCTGGCCCCCTGACGGGTCACCGCGAAGATCTCGTTCATGTCGCCGGAGGCTTGCTCCCAGCGGGTGTTGAGCTCGACCAGCTGCTTTTCATTGCTGGCAAACTGGCCGGCCAGCTCCTTGCTCAGGCGCTGAGCCTCGGCCAATCTGGCGCGGGCACTGTGCAATTCGGTGGAGACAGACGCCAGATCCTGCTGTGCCTGTTGCTCGCGGGCCTGTTCCTGCTGTTGCCACTCTTCATTGGCAAGGGCCAGCTGGGAGCAGAGGGAGAGGGTGATCAGAAGGGGGAACCATTTCATGACTGAGCCTCCTGGCTACGCGCGACAGACAGGGGCACATGCAACAGTTGCGGGACTTTCTTGTCGGCCGCCATGTCCAGCGCATCGGCAAGGGGGGTGAGCCACTCGCTATCCAGCGGCAACCAGGCCTTGCTCTCGGCGGACCAGCGCCAGCCCTGGGTGCGATCGGCTGTCATGGCCAGCAGGGAGACGCGACCGAGCGCCAGCACATCGACCCGGCGCTCGGCACCATCCAGCGCCAGCTGGGCGGGATAGGCATCCATCCGACTGCCGTATTCGGCTTCGATCTGGTAGGCCTGCAGCAGCTGGCGGAACTTCTCCGCCTCGCTCACGTCCGCCCGGGCCAGGGTCACCTTCAACTGCTCGACCCGCGCCAGACGGTCCTCCTTGCGCAGGGGAATGTCATCCTGCACCAGCTTTTCCAGATCCGCCTGCATCTGCAACATCAGCGGGATCAGGCCTTGACGGGTCTCCTGAACCGCTTCCAGCTGTTGAGTCAGCTTGCCCAGCTCATTCTGCTGATCGGCCACCAGAGACTGCATGTAGCGGTTGTAGGCTTCCAGATCCCGCAGTTGCAGCTGGGCATTTTGCAGCTCCAGCCGGGCGGCAACGGCGGCATCGGCCGCCTTTTCTACGCGCTGCTGGGAGGCTTTCCCATCCGCGATGCTGTTTTTCAGTGCGGGCGCGACCAGATCGTCTGCCGAGGCGACGAAATGAACGGCCAATGGCAACAAGGCCAGACCCCAGATCTTTTTCATGGTACACAATCTTAACAATGATAACTATTCTCATTGTCTCAAAGAGTGGGGTCAGTGGCAATCAGATGATTTTCTTGGCCTGTGGCTGAAAAAACAGGATACTTTTTAGACAAGCACGGGAACAACTGGCGTTGGTAGTCACAACACCATTTTAAATAACTAAAAAATGTCTTTTCGATCAGGATGATAAGTGGTCGAAAAAGGAGACTTACATGTTTAACGATGCGATCTGGGAACACATAGATCGGTTCACCAAGGCCAAGAAAACCAGCGACATCCAGCAACAACTGGAGCGCTTCAGCCATCAGATGGGATTTGATTACTTCAGGTTGCTGATCATTTTCCCCATCAGCATGCAGAAATCACACGTGGCCTTGTTCAACAACTGCCCGACCAGCTGGTTTGATGCCTACACGGAGCGGCACTACCTGACCCAGGATCCTGTGGTCTTCCTGGGCCTGAAGCAGACCCAGCCCATCTTCTGGAACAAGCTCGACTGCGACTCCCCCTGGCTGCCCAGCGCCAGCCGGGAAGTGATGAACCTCGCCGCCGACTTTGGCGTGCGAAACGGTGTCTCCTTCCCGCTGCACACCCCTCAGGGGGAACACGGCATCCTCTCCTTCATCAGCAAGGAAAGGTCCAACTCTGACCTGATGTTTGAAAACGTTCCCATGCTCTCATTTTGTGCCAGCTACATCTTCAACGCGGCGCTGCAGCTGATAAAGAGCAGGCCGGACCTGATGAAGCATCTGGCCGAGCTGTCGGATCGGGAGAAGGAGTGCCTGTTCTGGGCCAGCGAAGGCAAGACCTCCTGGGAGATAGCCACCATACTCGGCATCAGCGAGCGTACCGTGAACTTCCACCTCAATCAGGTCACCAACAAGACGGATTCGAAGAACCGCAACCAGGCGATCGCCAAGAGCATCTCCAGCGGCATCATAGTGCCCTCGCTGGACGACGTGACCATCACCAACCTGCGGCTGTCATAACGGCAACCCCACCAGCCAAACAAAAAGAGCCGCAACAGCGGCTCTTTTTTCATGTCTGACAACGGCTTATTCCACGGTCACGGATTTCGCCAGGTTGCGCGGCTGATCCACGTCGGTGCCCTTGATGAGGGCCACGTGGTAGGAGAGCAGCTGCAACGGCACCGTATAGACGATGGGAGCTATCATCTCTTCCACGTGATTCAGGCTCATCACCCGCATGGTCTCGTCGCTCTTGAAGCCGGCGTCCGCATCGGCGAACACATAGAGGATACCGCCACGGGCGCGCACCTCTTCCACGTTGGACTTCAGCTTCTCCAGCAGATCGTTGTTCGGCGCCACGACGATGATGGGCATCTCGGCATCGATCAGTGCCAGCGGGCCGTGCTTGAGCTCACCGGCGGCATAGGCCTCGGCGTGGATGTAGGAGATCTCTTTCAGCTTGAGCGCACCCTCCATGGCGATGGGGTACTGGCTGCCACGGCCGAGGAAGAGGCTGTGATGCTTGTCGGCAAACTCTTCGGCCAGGGTCTCGATCTGCTTGGCCAGGGCCAGGCTCTCCTTGATGCGCAGCGGCAGGGCCTGCAGCGCCTTGACCAGTTCGGCCTCGGCGGCGGCGCTCAGGTTGCCGCGGCAGTGACCGACGGAGGCCACCAGCATCAGCAGGCCGGCCAGCTGGGTGGTAAACGCCTTGGTAGAGGCCACCCCGATTTCAGCCCCCGCGCGGGTCATGAAGGCCAGGTCGGATTCCCGCACCAGGGAGGAGCCCGGCACGTTGCAGATGGCCAGGGAGCTCATGTAGCCGGACTCCTTGGCCAGACGCAGGGCCGCCAGGGTGTCGGCGGTCTCGCCGCTCTGGGAGAGGGTCACCAGCAGGCTGTTGGGGCGCACCACGGACTTGCGATAGCGGAACTCGGAGGCAATCTCCACATCGCAGGAGACGCCGGCGATTTCCTCGAACCAGTAGCGGGCCACCATGCCGGAGTTGTAGGAGGTGCCGCAGGCCACGATCTGGACATGCTCCACCTTGTCGAAAATGGCACGGGCGCCGTTGCCGAAGGACTCGACCACCACGTGATCCGTACCCAGACGGCCTTCCAGGGTGTTGGTGATGGCCTTGGGCTGCTCGTAGATCTCCTTGAGCATGTAGTGGCGGTACTCGCCCTTGTCACCGGCGTCATGGGAGAGCTCGGACTCCAGCTCCTCGCGCACCACGGCATTGCCGTCGGTGTCGAAGATGTGCACGTCGCGACGGGTCACCTCGGCCACGTCCCCCTCTTCCAGGAAGATGAAACGGCGGGTCACCGGCAGCAGGGCCATCTGATCGGAGGCGATGAAGTTCTCGCCGATGCCGCGACCTATCACCAGAGGCGAGCCGGAGCGGGCCACCACCACGCGGCTGTCGTCACGGCTGTCCATCACCACTGTGCCGTAGGCTCCGCGCAACTGCTTCACCGTGACCTGCATGGCCGCCAGCAGGCTGGGGGCGGATTTCAGCTCGTGGTGCACCAGGTGGGCAATCACCTCGGTGTCGGTGTCAGAGGTGAACTCGTAGCCCATGCCCTGCAGCTGGCTGCGCAGCTCTTCGTGGTTCTCTATGATGCCGTTGTGCACCACAACGATATGCTCGGAGACATGGGGGTGGGCATTGCGCTCGGACGGCTCGCCGTGGGTCGCCCAGCGGGTGTGGGCTATGCCGGTACCGCCATGGACGGACTGCTCCTCCAGTGCCTTGGCCAGCTCGGCCACCTTGCCCAGACGACGCACCCGCTGCAGCGGCTGGTTGGCGCTGAACACGGCCACACCGGCGGAGTCATAGCCACGGTATTCCAGACGGCGCAGGCCTTCTACCAGGATTTCAGCCACATCACGTTGGGCCACAGCCCCGACGATGCCACACATAGACTTCTCCTCAAGAGGTAAAAACGGAAATTCGTTTGGATAGTTGGATGTTTGGGTCAAACCGCCACGGGGGCGCAGATCAGTGCTATCCCCCGGGCCTGGATCTGTGCTCTGGCCTCGTCGTCCAGCCCCTCGTCGGTCACCAGGGTATGGATGCTGGACCAGGGCAGCTCGAGATTGGGGATCTTGCGGCCTATCTTCTCCGACTCGACCATGACGATGACCTCGCGGGACACCTCGGCCATTACCCTGGAGAGGCCCACCAGCTCGTTGAAGGTGGTGGTGCCCCGCTCCGGGTCTATGCCGTCTGCGCCGATGAACAGCTGGTCGAAGTCATAGGAGCGCAACACCTGCTCCGCCACCTGCCCCTGGAAGGATTCGGAGTGGGGATCCCAGGTGCCGCCGGTCATCAGCAGGGTAGGTTCGTTCTCCAGCTCGCGCAGGGCACCGGCCACGTTGAGGGAGTTGGTCATCACGATGAGGCCGCGCTTGCTGCCCAGCATGGGGATCATGGCGCTGGTGGTGCTGCCGCTGTCGATGATGACGCGGTTGTGATCGCGGATGCGCTCGGCGGCGGCACGGGCGATGGCCAGCTTTCGTTTCGAAACTTGATCCGGGTTGCTGTCCACCACCATCTCGCTCGGCAGGGGCACGGCACCACCGTAACGGCGCAGCAGCAGACCGCCGGTCTCCAGCACCGCCAGATCCTTGCGGATGGTCACTTCCGAGGTGGAGAAGTGCTTGGCCAGGGCATCGACGCTGACTTCGCCCTGTTCCTGCACCAGGGTCACTATAGTGTGACGGCGCTGTTGAGTGTTGCGTTTGGTCATCTTAAAGTTTCGATTCGAAAGAATGTCGAAATATTAATACCTTTTTGGGAAAAATCAAACGGCAAATAGGATCCGATTTGGTTCGATGCCAGAATGGTCAGGCCGATATGTGACGAGGACGCCATGCAAAAACGAGTCATCTGGCTGGTGGAAGATGAGGCCAGCATCGCCGACACCCTGATCTATGCCCTGCAGACCGACGGTTTCGAGGTGGAGTGGTTCCCCCTCGGCCAGCCGTTGCTGGCGCGACTGGAACAGTCGCGCCCGGACTTTCTGATCCTGGATGTGGGGTTGCCGGACATCAGCGGCTTCGAGCTGTGCAAGCAGGTGCGGGCCCTGACCGACACTCCCCTGATGTTTCTCACCGCCCGCAGCGAGGAGATAGACAGGTTGATCGGGCTGGAGATAGGGGCCGACGACTATGTGGCCAAACCCTTCTCGCCGCGGGAGGTGTGCGCCAGGGTGAGGGTGATACTGCGCCGCAGCCAGCCGAGCGCTTCCCAGCCCAGCGCCCTGCTGGCTCTGGACGAGGAGCGGGCCCGCATCTGCTTCCACGGTCAGCCCCTGACCCTCACCCGCTACGAATACCTGCTGCTCAAGACGCTCATGCAGGCACCGGGCCGGGTCTACTCCCGCCAACAGCTGATGGACCTGGTGTGGAGCGGGGCCGAAGAGAGCCTGGATCGCACCGTCGACACCCACATCAAGACCCTGCGCGCCAAGCTGCGGGAGCGGGACTCCGAGGCCAATCTGATCCTGACCCACCGCGGGCTGGGCTACAGCCTGGAGCTGGCATGAACTCAGGGGTGCCGGGCACCGGCCGGGGGATGAGATGAGAATCGGATTGCAACTGCTGTGCGGCCTGGTGCTCATCTTCGCCCTGGCCGCCTGGTTCGTGCTGGAGATCTTCGTCGAGGAGATCAAACCCGGGGTGCGCAGCGCCACCGAGGATACCCTGGTGGACATGGCCCAGCTGCTGGCCCCCCTGGCCCTGGACGATCTGCAGGAGGGGAAGATGGCGGATGGCCGACTGGCCAGCGCCTTCGCCCGCCTCAACCAGAGCCCCATCAACGCCCTGATCGACGGTCACCTCAAGCAGCAGGCGGAATACCGCATCTATGTGGTCGACGCTAAAGGCAAAGTGGTCTATGACTCGGACGGGGTGGATCTGGGCAAGGACTATTCCCGCTGGAACGACGTCTACCGCACCCTGCGCGGGGAGTATGGCGCCCGCAGCACCCGCAGCGATCCCGACGATCCCGCCAGCTCTGTGATGCACGTGGCAGCCCCCCTGCGCGAGGGGGACGAGATCCTGGGTTCCCTCACGGTCGCCAAGCCCAACAGCACCCTGTTACCCATGATAGAGCGCAGCGAGCACCAGCTGTTGCAGGGGGCGGCCCTGCTGCTGTTCATCTCGCTGCTGATCGGCGCCCTGCTGGTGTGGTGGCTCACCCGCGCCATCGGCAAGCTGGTGCACTATGCCGATGCGGTCAGCCAGGGTCAGCCCGCCAGCCTGCCGAGGCTCCACAGCCCGGAGCTGGACCGGCTCGGCCACTCCCTCGAGACCATGCGCCGCCAGCTGGACGGAAAATCCTACATCGAAGCCTATGTGCACAGCCTGACCCACGAGCTCAAAAGCCCGCTGGCCGCCATCCGCGGGGCAGGGGAGATCCTCGCCGAGGCGCCGCCCCCCGAGGTGGCGCGGCGCTTTATCGGCAACATCAACCTGGAGACGGCACGCATGCAGCAACTGATCGAGCGCATGCTGCAGCTCGCACGCCTCGAATCGGGGCAGGGGCTGGACAGACAGGCCACAGCCCCCGCCACGCTGGGCAGGCGGGCTCTGGATGCCCGCCAGATAGTCGCAGCCCGTCGTCAGGTGGCCCTGGCGGCAGAGCTCGCCGACGCCCCCAGGCAGAAGTGGGATCCCCTGCTGGTGGAGCAGGCACTGGGCAACCTGCTGGACAACGCCCTCGACTTCTCACCCGCCGGGGGTCACATCCGGCTGAGTGGCGCCATGGAGGAGGGGGGTTACTGCTTCCGGGTACGGGATCAGGGGCCCGGCATCCCGGACTATGCGCTGCCGCGGATCTTCGAGCGCTTCTACTCCCTGCCCAGACCCGACAAGGGCAAGAGCAGCGGCCTCGGGCTCAGCTTTGCCGCCGAGGTGGCGCGCCAGCACGGCGGCCGGCTGACCCTGGGCAACCAGCCGGAAGGTGGGGTACTGGCCGAACTCTGGCTGCCTGCCGGCTAGGGGACTTCACACTGAACACACAGAGCCGGGCTAAGCTGCGCCTCCTCGGATAGGGTCCCGCCCGGACCCGTCTACCCGCGTTCTGATGAATCAAGGAGATGTTCATGTCCCGCATTCTGTTGTCCGGCCTGCTTGCCGCCGGCCTCTTCTGTGCCTTGCCCGCCAGCGCCACCACGGGCTGCCTGCTGTTCGCCGATGGCAGCGGCAAACCCCTCAGTGCCCAGGGTGACTGCGCCAGCCAGCTGACGCCCGCCTCCACCTTCAAGATCCCGCTGGCGCTGATGGGCTATGAGAGCGGCTTCCTGCTGGATGAACAACTGCCCGCCCTGCCATTCAAAGCCGGCGACCCTGACTTCCTGCCGGAATGGCAGCAGACCACCACCCCGAGCAACTGGATGAAGTTCTCGGTGATCTGGTACTCCCAGCGCCTCACCGAGTGGCTGGGAGAGGCGCGCTTCCAACAGTACGTCGACCGCTTCGACTACGGTAACCGGGAGCTGTCGGGCAACCCGGGCAAGCACGACGGTCTGACCCAGGCCTGGCTCAGCTCCAGCCTCGCCATCAGCCCCCAGGAGCAGGCCCGCTTCCTCGGCAAGCTGGTGAGCGGCAAGCTGCCGGTCTCCGCCGAGGCGGTGCGCCGCACCAGCACTCTGCTGCGTCAGCCCGACATCGATGGCTGGCAGATCCACGGCAAGACCGGCATGGGCTATCCCAAGCTGCTGGATGGCAGCCTCAACCGGGATCAGCAGATCGGCTGGTTCGTCGGCTGGGCCAGCAAGCAGGACAAGAAGCTCATCTTCGTGCACACAGTGGTACAAAAACCCGGCAAGCAGTTCACGTCCCTCAGGGCAAAGGAAGAGGTGTTTGCCGCCTTGCCAGCAGAGCTGAAGAAACTCTGATCCCCAACCGGCGCCTGGCGCCGGTTTTTTTATCCCCCTTCACTCCCACTTCACAGGGCCCCATCCCCCCTTCACCCGACCAGGGCACAGTCGACCCCATCAACAAGGAGAGGTGTCATGGTCAAACAGATATTCACCCACAAGATAACGCTGCTGCTGTTGCTCAGCCTGCTGCTGATGATCCCGGTTCACTCCATCATGGAACTGAACCGGGAGCGCCAGGCCTACCGCAGCCAGGCCATCCACAGCATCATGGCCAGCAGCAGCGGTCCGCAGCGCCTGCTGGGGCCTGTGCTGGTGCAACCCTATACCCGGGCCGTCACCGTCGAGCAGGATGGCAAGCGCTTCGTGCGCGAGGAGCGGGTCTATCGCTACCTGCTGCCGGACAGACTGGATGTGCGGGCCAGCATGGAAGTCACCCCGCGCAAGCTCGGCATCTATCAGGCCCAGGTCTATCACGGCCGGCTCTCCCTCTCCGGCCGCTTGCCGGCCAGCCTGGCCGACAAGGTGCTGGTGGCCGGCAACCCGGACCTGAGCTTCGACGCCGCGGATCCCGCCCTGATCCCGGGCAAGCCCTACCTCAGCCTGGTGCTGTCCGATGCTCGCGGCATCAGCAGCGTGCCCGAGCTGCAGCTGGGGGAGCGGCGCATTCCGTTCGCCCCCGGAGCCTTGCTGGGTGACGGCCTGGCCGGCATCCATGCTCCGCTCGAGCGCCTGCCCGGGGAAGATGGCCGCTTTCACATCGAGCTTAACCTGCAGGGCATGAACGCACTCGAGGTGGTGCCGATCGGCCAGGACAGCAGGTTCAACCTGAGTGGCAACTGGCCTCATCCCAACTTCATCGGCGATTTTCTGCCCGGCAGCCGCACCTTGAATGATCAGGGGTTCGACGCCAGCTGGCAGACCAGCTGGTTTGCCACCGACATGGAGCGTCGCTTCACCCGCATGATGAAGGGAGCGGGGAGCGATTTGCCCACCTTCAGCGTCAGCCTGGTGCAGCCGGTGGATCACTATCAGCTGAACGAGCGGGCCGCCAAGTACGCCCTGCTGTTCATCGGCCTCACCTTCCTCAGCTTCTTCATGTTCGAGCTGCTCAGGGGGCTGCGGGTACACCCGATCCAGTACGCCCTGGTGGGCATGGGGCTGGCCATCTTCTATCTGGTGCTGCTGGCGCTGACCGAGCACCTCGGCTTTGGCTGGGCTTATCTGGTCGCCAGCCTCGCCAGCGTGTCGCTCAACGGCTTCTACCTCAGCCATGTGCTGGGGGGGCCGCGTCAGGGCCTCGGCTTCGCGGCCCTGCTCGGGCTGGTCTACGCCATCCTGTTCGGGCTGCTGCAAGCCGAGGAGATAGCCCTGCTGCTCGGCGCCCTGCTGCTGTTCGCCATACTGGCGCTGGTCATGGTGCTGACCCGCAAGCTGGACTGGTATGGGGTGATGGGCAACCCACCCCCTTCTCCAGCCCCTACTCAGGAGAGCTGAAAACAAAACCGGCGCCCTCAGGGCGCCGGTTTCATTTCATTGATCGGGCATCACTTCTTCTTGACCGGGCGGGCCCAGTTCTTGATGTGGCGCTGGGGCACCCGGGTGATCACCAGCTCGTGCTCGGCCACATCCTTGGTGATGGTGGAGCCCGCCCCCAGGGTCGCCCCCTTGCCGATGCGCACCGGCGCCACCAGCTGGGTATCGGAGCCGACGAAGACGTCATCCTCTATGATGGTCTGGAACTTGTTCACCCCATCGTAGTTGCAGGTGATGGTGCCGGCACCGATATTCACCTTGGCGCCGATCTCCGCATCCCCCAGATAGGTCAGGTGACCACACTTGGAGCCGACCCCGAGCCGGGATTTCTTCATCTCGACGAAGTTGCCGACATGGGCATCCTGCTCCAGCACGGCACCCGGGCGCAGACGGGCGAAGGGACCGACCGAACATTGATCGGCCACCAGGGCACCCTCGATGACGGAGTAGGGTTTCACCTCGCTGTGATCGCCAATCTCGCAATCCTTCAACACGGCACCGGCACCTATGCGCACATGGTTGCCGAGCTTGACCTTGCCCTCGATGATGACGTTGACGTCGATCACCACCTCCTCCCCGATCTCCAGGGTGCCGCGCAGATCGAAGCGGGCCGGATCGATCAGGGTGACCCCGGCGATCATCAGCTTCTCGGCCTGCATCTGCTGATAGCTGCGCTCGAGGGCAGCCAGCTGGACCCGGTTGTTGGCCCCTTCCACCTCCATGGCGCTGTCCGGATGGACGGCGGCGATGGGGCAGCCATCCCCATGGGCCATGGCGATCACGTCGGTCAGATAGAACTCCCCCTGGGCGTTCTTGTTGTCCAGGCGCGACAGCCAGCCGCTCAGCTGGGCGCCATTGGCCACCAGCACACCGGTATTCACCTCGCGGATGGCGAGCTGTTCGGCACTGGCATCCTTCTGCTCGACGATACCGACCACCTGGCCGTTTTCCCGCACTATGCGGCCGTAGCCGGTGGGGTTGTCCAGCACCACGGTCAGCAGCGCCATGCCGTCGTCGGCCTTGGCGGCCAGCAGCCGTTGCAGGGTCTCGGGCTGGATCAGCGGGGTGTCGCCGTAGAGCACCAGCACCTCATCCTCATCCTGCCAGAACGGGATCGCCTGGGCGACCGCATGGCCGGTGCCCAGCTGCTGCGCCTGCAACACCCAGCTGAGATCCGGGGCGGCGATCCGCTCCTTGAGCAGCTCGGCGCCGTGGCCATAGACCAGGTGCAGTTGCTCGGCACCTATCTGGCGAGCGGTGTCGATCACATGGGACACCATGGGTTTGTTGGCGACAGGGTGCAGCACCTTGGGCAGAACGGAACGCATGCGAGTACCTTTACCCGCAGCCAGGATCACGACGTTGAGAGACATAGCCAGCCTTTGAAACATGAGGAAATGCTCGGCGGAGTCTATCCAACGGGCAAAAAAAAAGCGACCCGAAGGTCGCTTTTTGCATCACCGTGATTAGCGGTAATTCTTTTTGACGATATCGATAACCCGCAGCTGGGCCATTGCTTTGGCCAGCTCGGCAGACGCCTGAGCATAGTCGATATCACCATGGGAGCTGCTGATCCGCTCTTCGGCACGACGCTTGGCTTCCTGGGCTTTCGCCTCATCCAGGTCATCGGCACGAATGGCGGTATCGGCCAGCACGGTCACGGCTTCGGGTTGTACTTCCAGCATGCCGCCGGAGATGTACAGCACCTCTTCGCTACCATTTTGCTTGATCAAGCGGACCAGGCCCGGCTTGATGGCAGTCAGCAACGGAGCATGACCGTGGCGGAGACCCAGCTCACCCTCGGAGCCTGTTACCTGGGCAGATTGCACGCGACCGGAAAACAGTTTCCCTTCGGCGCTCACTACATCCAGGTGAAATGAGATCATCTCAGCCATGGGCCCTCCTATCGAGGCTTACAGTTTCTTGGCTTTCTCGACGACTTCGTCGATACCGCCAACCATGTAGAACGCCTGCTCGGGCAGATCGTCATACTCGCCTTTCAGGATGCCCTGGAAACCGCGAATGGTCTCTTTCAGCGGCACGTACTTGCCGGAAGAACCGGTAAATACTTCGGCCACGAAGAACGGCTGGGACAGGAAACGCTCGATCTTACGGGCACGGGATACAGTCAGTTTGTCTTCTTCTGACAGTTCATCCATACCCAGGATGGCGATGATGTCCTTCAGCTCCTTGTAGCGCTGCAGCACGATCTGCACACCACGAGCGGTCTCATAGTGATCCTTGCCAACCACCAGCGGATCCAGCTGACGGGAGGTGGAATCCAGCGGGTCAACGGCCGGGTAGATACCCAGTGCCGCGATCTGACGGGACAGAACTATGGTCGCATCCAGGTGGGCGAAGGTGGTCGCCGGAGACGGGTCGGTCAAGTCATCCGCAGGCACGTAAACGGCCTGGACTGAGGTGATGGAACCGGTCTTGGTGGAGGTGATACGTTCTTGCAGAACACCCATCTCCTCGGCCAGGGTCGGCTGGTAACCTACTGCGGACGGCATACGGCCCAGCAGTGCGGATACCTCGGTACCGGCCAGGGTGTAACGGTAGATGTTGTCCACGAAGAACAGCACGTCACGACCCTCGTCACGGAACTTCTCGGCCATGGTCAGACCGGTCAGCGCCACGCGCAGACGGTTTCCGGGCGGCTCGTTCATCTGACCGTATACCAGGGATACTTTGTCCAGTACGTTGGACTCCATCATCTCGTGGTAGAAGTCGTTACCCTCACGGGTACGCTCACCCACACCGGCGAATACAGAGTAACCACTGTGTTCGATCGCGATGTTACGGATCAGCTCCATCATGTTGACGGTCTTGCCTACACCGGCACCACCGAACAGACCGACCTTACCACCCTTGGCGAACGGACAAACCAGGTCGATAACCTTGATGCCGGTCTCCAGCAGCTCGGCGCTGTTGGACTGATCTTCGTAGCTGGGGGCTTCGCGGTGGATGGACCAACGCTCTTCTTCGCCGATCGGACCCTTCTCGTCGATGGGCTCGCCCAGTACGTTCATGATACGACCCAGGGTCGAGGTACCAACCGGTACCTGGATGGCCTTGCCGCTGTTAACTACTTCCAACCCACGACGCAGACCGTCGGAGGAACCCATGGTGATGCAACGAACGACGCCGCCGCCGATCTGTTGCTGAACTTCCAGTACCAGACCCTGGCCTTGGCCTTCGCTGATGACTTTCAGTGCATCGTACACCTGGGGCACGGCATTCTGCGGGAACTCGATGTCCACTACAGCGCCGATGATTTGGACGATGAAACCGTTACTCATGTCAAATCCTCTAAACCTTTGATAACCCTTGCCTTACACCGCAGCAGCACCGGATACGATCTCTGTCAGTTCCTGGGTAATACTGGCCTGACGGGCCTTGTTGTACACCAGTTGCAGATCGTTAATCAGGTTGCCGGCGTTGTCAGTCGCGGCTTGCATGGCAACCATTCGGGCTGCCTGTTCACTTGCCAAGTTTTCTACCACGCCCTGGTACACCTGGGATTCGACGTAGCGAATCAGCAGGGTATCCAGCAGCTGCTTGGGATCCGGCTCATAGAGGTAATCCCAGTGGTGTTTCTTGGCGAGCTTGCTGTCTTCTGTTACGGGCAAAGGCAGCAGTTGATCGACTTTTGGTTGCTGAACCATGGTGTTGACGAACTTGTTGTACACCAGATACAGCCTGTCAATCTCACCGTTGTCGTAAGCCTTCAGCATGACCTTGACTGAACCAATCAGGTCATTGACGCTCGGGTTGTCACCCAGTCCGGAGACATGGGCTTTCACCTTGGCGCCGTGCCGTTCAAAGAAGTTGGAGGCCTTGCTACCGATCAGTGCCAGGTCAACCTTGGCACCTTTCGCGCTCCATTGCTTCATATCGTTGAGGGCAGCTTTGAACAGGTTGATGTTCAGGCCGCCACACAGGCCACGGTCGGTGGAGACGACGATGTAACCCACTCGCTTGACCTCACGTTCGATGAGGTAGGGGTGCTTGTATTCCAAGTTCCCCTGAGCGATATGGCCGATCACCTTGCGCATGGTTTCAGCGTACGGACGGCTGGCAGACATGCGTTCCTGCGCACGGCGCATCTTGCTGGCTGCCACCATTTCCATAGCGCTGGTGATCTTCTGAGTGTTCTTCACACTCCCGATCTTGTTACGTATCTCTTTTGCGCCGGCCATCTCTTCTCTCCATCAGGTGGCAGCTTGCGCTGCCACACACGCTTACCAGGTCTGGGTTGCCTTGAAGCTATCCAGCAACGCAGTCAGCTTGCCAACGATCGCGTCGTTGTAGTCGGCCTTGGCATTGATTTCAGCCATCAGCTCGGCATGCTGGGTATTGGCGTAAGAGAGCAGAGCGGCTTCGAAGTCGACTATCTTGCTCAGTTCGACATCGGCGAGGTAGCCCTTCTCGGCGGCGAACAGCACCAGAGACTGGTGAGCCACGCTCATCGGAGAGTACTGCTTCTGCTTCATCAGCTCGGTCACTTTCTGACCGTGATCCAGCTGCTTGCGAGTCGCATCGTCCAGATCGGAAGAGAACTGGGCGAAAGCCGCCAGCTCACGATACTGGGCCAGCGCGGTACGGATACCACCGGACAGCTTCTTGACGATCTTGGTCTGAGCGGCACCGCCCACACGGGATACGGAGATACCCGGGTCAACCGCCGGACGAATACCGGAGTTGAACAGCTGAGTGGTCAGGAAGATCTGGCCATCGGTGATGGAGATCACGTTGGTCGGAACGAACGCAGACACGTCGCCGGCCTGGGTTTCGATGATCGGCAGCGCGGTCAGAGAACCGGTCTGGCCAGTCACGGCACCCTTGGTGAACTTCTCTACGTACTCGACGTTGACGCGGGAAGCACGCTCCAGCAGACGGGAGTGCAGATAGAAGACGTCGCCCGGGTAAGCTTCACGTCCTGGCGGACGGCGCAGCAGCAGGGAGATCTGGCGATAGGCTACGGCCTGCTTGGACAGGTCATCATAGATGATCAGCGCGTCTTCACCGCGGTCACGGAAGTACTCACCCATGGAGCAACCGGCATAGGGAGCCAGGTACTGCAGGGCAGCAGCTTCGGAAGCGGAGGCGACGACCACTATGGTGTTGGCCAGGGCGCCGTGCTCTTCCAGCTTGCGCACCACGTTGGCGATGGTGGAGGCCTTCTGGCCAATCGCAACGTAGACGCACTTAATGCCGGAGTCTTTCTGGTTGATGATGGTGTCGATCGCGATGGCGGTCTTACCAACCTGACGGTCACCGATGATCAGCTCACGCTGGCCACGACCGATGGGGATCATGGCATCGATGGCTTTCAGACCGGTCTGGACTGGCTGGTCAACAGACTTACGCTCGATAACGCCCGGGGCAATGACTTCGATCGGCGAGTAGCCGTCGTTGTCTACCGGACCCTTACCGTCGATCGGCTGACCCAGGGTGTTGACCACCCGGCCCAACAGACCACGACCGACCGGCACTTCCAGAATACGGCCGGTACCCTTTACTTTCATCCCTTCAGCCAGGTTGGCATAGGGACCCATGACAACGGCACCAACGGAGTCACGCTCCAGGTTCAATGCCAGAGCGAAGCGGTTACCCGGCAGCTCGATCATTTCACCCTGCATGGCATCGGCCAGACCGTGGATACGAATGATACCGTCACTCACAGAGACGATGGTACCTTCGTTACGCGCTTCGCTTTTGACATCAAACTGCGCAATGCGCTGCTTGATCAGCTCGGCGATTTCAGTGGAATTCAGTTGCATGCTCTAATACCCCAATCAAGATTGCAGCGCGTCGGCCATGCGATCCAGCTTACCGCGGACCGTGCCGTCGATAACCAGATCACCGGCCTTGATGAGCACCCCGGCCATCAAGGACGCATCTGTGCTGCAATTCAGCTTCACTTTGCGCGCGAGACGTTGTTCCAGAGAAGCCTGAATAGCGGCCTTCTGCTGGTCGGTCAGTTCGATCGCCGAAATCACGTCAGCCTGAACTTCTTTGTCCAGTTCAGCCTTGAGCGCGACATATTCAGCAACGACAGCCGGCAGCACACCCAAGCGACCATTCTCAGCCATCACCCGGATCAGGTTCTGACCATGCTCGTTGAGCTGCTCACCGCAGACACCGACAAACAGATTTGCCAGTTCTTCGGCGGCCACGGAGCCGTTTACCAGGTCATGGATGGTCTCGTTCTCTGCCACTTGTGCGGCGAAACCGAGCATCTCCAGCCATTGGTCAACCGCCTTGTGCTCAACGGCAAACTCGAAAGCAGCCTTGGCGTAGGGGCGAGCGATTGTAGTCAGTTCAGACATAGCCCCGTTCCCGTTACAGTTCTGCTACCAGTTTGTCGACGATGTCGCTGTTGGCAGCCTGGTCGATTTGGCGTGCCAGGATCTTCTCTGCACCCGCGATGGCAAGAGCAGCAACCTGCTTGCGCAGTTCTTCTTTGGCACGATGACGTTCAGCTTCGATCTCTGCACGGCCCTGAGCCAGGATTTTTTCCCGCTCTGCTTGAGCTCCAACAGCGGCTTCATCAATGATCTGGGCCTTGCGTTTGTTGGCCTGATCGATGATTTCAGCAGCCTGAAGCTTGGCTTCTTTCAGCTGATCGGTGGCGTTGGCCTTGGCCAAATCCAGATCTTTCTTGGCACGTTCGGCAGAAGAGAGACCATCAGCAATTTCTTTCTGACGGGCTTCGATGGCAGCGATCAGCGGCGGCCATACGTACTTCATGCAAAACACTACGAAGATGAAAAAAGCAACTGCTTGGCCGAGGAGGGTGGCGTTGATATTCACAGCCGATGTCCTCTTAAGTTAGTTAATGGGTTCTGCGTGAGTCGTGACGACTTAGGCAACCGCAAACATCACATACAGACCCAGACCAACGGCGATCATCGGGATCGCATCCACCAGACCCATGACGATGAAGAACTGGGTACGCAGAACAGGGATCAGGTCCGGTTGACGAGCAGCACCTTCCAGGAACTTGCCACCCAGGATACCGATACCGATGGAGGCGCCGATAGCCGCCAGACCCATCATCATTGCAGCAGCGATGTACAGCAGGTCCATGTTCAAGTTTTCCATGAGGATCTCCATTTATTTAGATGTAATTGATTGTATAAAAAGGATTATTTGAGTTGCATCAACCATGGTCTTCTTGCGCCATCGACAGATAGACGATGGTCAGAACCATGAAGATAAACGCCTGCAAAGTGATGATCAGGATGTGGAAAATTGCCCAAGGCACGGACAGGATCCACTGTGACCACCAGGGTAACAAACCCGCAATCAGGATAAAGATCAGTTCGCCAGCATACATGTTGCCGAACAGTCGCAGACCCAATGAAACAGGCTTGGAAATCAACGTGACGGTTTCAAGGATGAAGTTAACCGGGATGGCAGCGGGATGGTTGAAAGGCTGAAGCGTCAGCTCCTTCACGAATCCGCTGATACCCTTGACCTTGATGCTGTAGTACAGGATCAAGAAGAACACGCCCAAAGCCATGGACATGGTGATGTTAACGTCAGCAGAGGGAACCACACGCAGATAGGGAACACCCATCAACTGTGCAGCGTGAGGGATAAAGTCAACGGGGATCAGATCCATGAAGTTCATCAGGAAGATCCAGACAAACACTGTCAGTCCCAGCGGTGCGATGACCGGGTTCCGACCATGGAAGATGTCTTTGACGTTACCATTCACAAACTCGACCAGCATCTCCACAAAGCACTGCAGTTTACCGGGCACACCGCTGGTGGCCTTGACGGCTACACGGCGGAACGACCAGATAAACAGGGCGCCTAGCAAGACGGAAAATATCATTGAGTCGATATTCACCGTCCAGAACCCGGACCCGACTTGCAGGTGGGTCAGGTGGTGGGAGATATATCCCTGAGGAGTCAGGACTTCTCCGGTTGCAGACATGAGTTTTCCTAATAGTGGTTGTTAAGCGTGAATGAAACTATCCACTGTACAACGAGGGCGAGGATATAAGTGGCGAAGAACGAGACGGTGTCGACCTCGATCCCGGAGCCAAACATCAGGGCGAAAAGTCCTGTTGTAGTAATGAGCTTAATCCCTGCCCCACCATAAAAGTCCCGCAAAACCAGGCCCACGCTCTCTTTCGTCACCTTGCGGCGCAGAACCCAGAGCGTGAACAGGGCTTGAGGAACCCAGTACATTCCCCCCCCGAAGAGGGAAGAACGTCCGGCAAGCGCCCCGCTCTGATAAAACCAGACGGAACCGATCGCCAGGATCAGGATGAGCTGACAAACGAGCATAGCCAAGGCTAGCGTCAAACCTTCCAAGGCTACTTTCTGTTTCACCAACCTACCCCTGAACATTACAGAACTGTAAAAAATCGGGATCCGAAGACCCCAGGTTCACAGCTCGAAAAGCCGGTCAAATTATACCCGTGAAGACGGCTATTGCAACATGGCAAAAATCCTTAATTTTTGCGGCTTTCCGCGCGAAATTAAGGTTATGTTCATATCGAAAGGAATGGATGTTTTATTACTACAAAAAGCGTAAAAATCACGATTCTGACAGACCAAAATAGCCCAATACCCGGTCCAAATCCGCTAAGTTATCGTAACTTATTACTAACTTGCCGCTATCCTTCTTGCCTGGCTGAAGTTGTACCTGATTGCCAATTTTTTCTGAAATCTGGCGCTCGAGGTAACCAAACTGCGGATCGCGGACTGGCTCGACCTTGGTTTTTGCCGGTTCCAGCGTTTTTTGCACCAGTTTCTCGGTATCTCGCACCGTCAGCCCCTTCTGGGCGACCAGCTTGGCCAGCTCCGACTGGGCCGGGCCGCTCAGGGCAAGCAGGGCACGGGCATGGCCCATGTCGAGATCCCCGTGCTCGACGAACCGCTTCACGTCCTCGTTGAGCTGGTTCAGGCGCAGCAGGTTGGTGACCGTGGTGCGGGACTTGCCCACCGCCTCGGCCACCTGCTGGTGGGTCAGCTCGAATTCGGTCAGCAGTCGCTGCAGGGCCACCGCCTCTTCGATGGCGTTGAGATCCTCGCGCTGGATATTCTCAATCAACGCTATGGCCACCGCCGCCTCGTCGGGCACGTCCTTGACGATGCAGGGCACCACCTCGAGCCTGGCCAGCTGGGACGCGCGCCAGCGCCGCTCACCGGCGATGATCTCGAAGCGATTCTCGCCGATGGAGCGTACCACTATCGGCTGAATCACGCCTTGCGCCCGTATCGAGTTGGCCAGGTCTTCCAGCGCATCCTGAGACATGTCCTTGCGCGGCTGGTACTTGCCGGACTGCAGCCACTCCAGCGGCAGCTTGCGCAACTCGCCCTGGTTGGTGGGGGCCATGGCCTGTTCGGTACGCTGGTCGCTCATCACCTGTTTCTGGCGGGCGGCCGTGCTGGTGCTGAGCAGGGCATCCAACCCCTTGCCCAGCCCACGTTTCTTCGGCGTCATATGCTCTCTCGGTCTGCGGTGATCGGCTGAGACTCCTGCTCCTGACGACGCAGGATCTCGCCAGCCAGGGCCAGATAGGCCTTGGCCCCCACCGATGATTTGTCATAGTGCATGGCCGGGGCACCGAAGCTCGGCGCCTCCGCCAGTCTAACGTTGCGGGGGATGATGGTGCGATAGACCTTGTCCCCGAAATGCTGTTTCAGCTGATCGGACACATCATTGGCCAGCCGGTTGCGGTGATCGAACATGGTGCGCAGCACCCCTTCGATCTTCAGCTCCGGGTTGACCACGGCCGCCAGCTTGCTGATGGTATCCACCAGGGCGGTGAGCCCTTCCAGCGCGTAATACTCGCACTGCATGGGCACCAGCACGGAGTCGGCGGCGGCCATGGCGTTGACGGTCAGCATGTTGAGAGAAGGCGGGCAGTCGATGAAGACGTAGTCGTACTTGTCCCGTACCGAGGCCAAGGCGTTGCGCAGGCGGATCTCGCGGGCGAAAAACTCCATCAGACGGATTTCCGCCGCCGTCACGTCGGCATTGGCGGCGATGAGGTGATAGCCACCCGAGGTCTCGGGGATGATCACCTCCTTGATGGGGGTGTCTTCGATCAGCAGTTCATAGGCGGTGCGTTCGACTTCGTACTTGTCGACGCCGCTGCCCATGGTGGCATTGCCCTGCGGATCCAGATCGATCACCAGCACCTTGCGCCGGGTGGCGGCCATGGAGGCGGCCAGATTCACACAGGTGGTGGTTTTACCCACTCCACCCTTCTGGTTGGCTATGGCAATGACTTTTCCCACACTATCCCCTAAATGAATACGGCGGCCCTATTCGGGCTGGATGGCTTTAAACTCCAGCAGATGACGCTCACCTTCCAGTTCGGGCACCACCAGCTGATGGGTGGCAACCAGGCGAATGCTGGCAGGCAACTGTGCCAGTTCCTGCTCGGGATATTGTCCCTTGAGTGCCAGGAAGCTGCCCTCGGGTGACGGCAGATGGTGACACCAGTTCAACATGTCCTCCAGGGAGGCGAAGGCCCGGCTGAGAACGCCATCGAAGCCCACCTCGGGTTGATACTCCTCCACCCGGGATTTGACCGGCGTCACATTGGTCAGCCCCAGCTCCTGGATCACCTGGCGGATGAAGTTGATCCGCTTGCCCAGGCTGTCGAGCAGCACGAACTGCTTGTCCGGATTGATGATGGCCAGCGGCAGGCCGGGCAGACCCGGGCCTGTGCCCACATCGATGAAACGCTCACCGTGCAGGTGAGGGCTCACCACCAGACTGTCGAGGATGTGCTTGACCAGCATGGCGTCCGGATCCCGCACCGAGGTGAGATTGTAAGCCTTGTTCCACTTGTGCAGCAACTCAACCAACTGCACCAACTGGGTCTTTTGAGTGTCGGTGATAACAATACCGGCCTGCATGAGCAGGCCGTTCAATCTTTCCAGCATGGGATTCCTCAGGCGGTTTTACGCAGCAGGCCGTGTTTCTTCAGGTGAACCAGCAGGATGGAGATGGCCGCCGGGGTGATGCCGGAGATGCGGGAGGCCTGACCTATGGTCTGCGGCTTGGCATCGTTCAGCTTGGCGATCACCTCGTTGGAGAGACCGTTCACGTCGCGGTAGTTCATGTCCAGCGGCAACAGGGTGTTCTCGTTGCGCAGCTGCTTCTCCACCTCGTCGTGCTGGCGCTCGATGTAGCCGGCGTACTTGATCTGGATCTCCACCTGATCCGCCGCGGCCGCGTCTTCCAGCGCCGGGCCGACCCCTTCGATGGCCATCAGGGCATCGTAGGTCACCTCGGGGCGACGCAGCAGCTCTTCCAGGCTCTGCTCCCGGGTCAGGGGCGTGTTCACCAGGGCGTTGACTGCCTCCAGCGACGGGTGCTGCGGGTGGATCCAGGTCGAACGCATGCGCTGACGCTCCTGCTCCACCTGCTCCATCTTGGTGTTGAACAGGCTCCAGCGATGGTCATCCACCAGGCCCAGCTCGCGACCAATGGCGGTCAGGCGCAGATCGGCGTTGTCTTCCCGCAGCAGCAGACGGTATTCGGCGCGGCTGGTGAACATGCGGTAGGGCTCGCGAGTACCCAGGGTGGAGAGATCGTCCATCATCACGCCCATGTAGGCCTGATCCCGGCGCGGATGCCAGGCATCCTTGCCCTGGGCGCGCAGACCGGCGTTCAGACCGGCCATCAGCCCCTGGGCGGCCGCCTCTTCATAGCCTGTAGTGCCGTTGATCTGGCCGGCGAAGAAGAGGTTTGGAATGCACTTGCTCTCCATGTTGGCCTTGAGATCCCGCGGATCGAAGAAGTCGTATTCGATGGCGTAGCCGGGGCGGGTGATGTGGGCATTCTCGAAGCCACGGATCGAACGGACGATCTGCACCTGCACGTCGAACGGCAGGCTGGTGGAGATCCCGTTCGGGTAGAGTTCGTGGGTGGTCAGGCCTTCCGGCTCGACGAAGATCTGGTGCGCCGTCTTGTCGGCGAAACGGGTGATCTTGTCCTCGATCGACGGGCAGTAACGAGGGCCTATCCCCTCGATCACCCCGGCGTACATGGGGCTGCGATCCAGGTTGTTGCGGATCACCTCGTGGGTCTTCTCGTTGGTGTGGGTCACGTAGCAGGGCACCTGACGCGGGTGCTGGCTGGCGTTGCCGATGAACGAGAAGACGGGGCGAGGATCGTCACCGTGCTGCTGCTGCATCACGGAGAGATCGACGGTACGGGCATCGATGCGTGGCGGCGTGCCTGTCTTGAGCCGATCGATGCGCAGGGGCAGCTCACGCAGACGCTGGGCCAGGGCGATCGAGGGAGGATCCCCGGCGCGACCGCCCTTGTAGTTTTCCATCCCGATGTGGATCAAACCGTTCAGGAAGGTTCCTACCGTCAGCACCACCGTCTTGCCGCTGATGCGGATCCCGCTCTGGGTGACCACGCCGGCGACGCGATCCCCGTCCATGACGAGATCGTCGCAGGCTTGCTGGAAGATCTTCAGGTTCGGGTAATTTTCCAGGGTCTGACGCACCACGGCCTTGTAAAGCAGGCGATCCGCCTGGGCACGGGTGGCGCGCACCGCGGGCCCTTTGGAGGAGTTGAGGGTGCGGAACTGGATCCCGCCAAGATCGATGGCCTGCGCCATGATCCCGCCCAGGGCATCCACTTCCTTGACCAGGTGTCCCTTGCCGATCCCGCCGATCGCCGGATTACAGGACATGTGTCCCAGCGTATCGATGTTATGGGTCAGCAACAGGGTATTCAGGCCCATACGGGCGGCCGCCGTTGCTGCTTCGGTTCCTGCATGACCGCCACCGACGACGATCACATCAAATTGTTCATGGTATTGCATTGGGGATCACCTTGATCTGCACGCCTGAAGATCTTTATTTGCCTGGGCTGAAGGGCGGATCATTCTATCCGTTTCGCCTCTTGAGGGGAACGTCTACTTCAGGATCAGTATGGATGCAGGATCCGTTAGTAGATCTTAAGGATCTTTAGATCGATCTTTTACTGGATCTTTTATTAGGATCCGGGGTTTCTGTTGATAAGCCCTTTTTGATCATAAAGATCATCCGTTTAAAGACGATCCCAGCTTGTGGAAAAGCTTGGATCCCAGGGCTGTGAACGGGGGGATAACCAGTGGTTTTATACACAGACCAGAACTGGATTAGATCTCATACATGGATAACTATAGGTTTTACAGAGCTTAACACTGTAGTTATGCACATTACCCCTGGGCGTTGTGGGTAACCCTGTAGAACAACTCTCCCGGATCTATCTGTTAATAACCTGGTGGATAGGAATTTGGGGATAAGTGGGGAGATCAAGGTGTTTTTACCGGATCTCCCAGGCCCTGATCAGGCGATCATCTGCATCCAGTCCTGGATCCAGGCTTCGGCGGCATCTTCCGGGATCTCGTGCTGGGTCACGTCTATCTCCAGACGATCCCCGATCCGGCTGGCGCCACACTCGGCCAGCAGTCGATCCAGCGTCTTGCCACCCTGGCAGAAGGTGTCATAACTGCGGTCCCCAAGCCCGATCACCCCATATTTCAAGGCGTTGAGATCCGGATGCTGGTCGGCAAGATCCTTGGCGAAGGGCTGAAGATTGTCGGGCACATCGCCGGCACCGTGGGTGGAAGTGATCACCAGCAGGATCGCATCCGGCTCCGCCAGCACCTCGGCCAGGCTGGCCGGGTTGTGGATCCGGGTCTGGTGGCCCGCCTGTTCCAGCAGGCTGGCGACATGATCTGCGACATATTCGGCGGCGCCCAGCATGGAGCCGACGACAAGATTGAGTTTGGCCATGGAATGGATCCTGATGTCATCGAAAGAAACGGAGAGCCGGGATTCTACCGCCAAAGGATGTGGATAAATATGGATAAAGCTTGGGGATAAGGATCCTGCACGATTTTTATGGCAGAGGCCGCCCTCGCCATCTTTTTTCATCTTCCCCTGTGTGCCCTTCTCTTGATCTCCCTCCTGAATGAGTCTTTCTGCCGGAAAAGTCGCCAGTTGATACAGCAGGTAACAATAGAGATGCAAATGATTAGCAATTATTGAATCGATTCGATCATGGCTCCTGTAGTAGCATTATGCCGATTTATTCGCCTAAGGAGTCGGGCAGACCGGCAGCATTGGGCACCCATAATAAGAAACCAATTTATAACTCATTGATATTTGAGACACTTATATGATTGCGCAAAAAAATACCCAAGATGCAGTGATGCGAAAGAAGGGGGCCCAGCTGTTGCCGCTCTCCTGCCTGCTGGCGAGCCTGCCGGTGCTGGCTGCGGAACCGGTGGATAAAGAGCTGCCCAAGGCGGCTGAAACCATGGTGGTGACCGGCACCGCCATGAAGGTCGAGGTGCCCATGGCCGAGACCCCTCGCGCCGTCTCCGTGGTCAACCGTGAAGAGCTGGATCAGCACGCCGTGCAGCAGCTCGACGAGTCCGTGCGCTACCGCTCCGGCGTGCTCACCGGTTTCTATGGCTCGGACAACAACACCGACTGGTTCAAGGTGCGTGGCTTCGATGCCGCTCAATACCTCGATGGCAACCGCCTGTTCGGCACCGGCTACTATGTCTGGACACCGGAGCCATTTGGTCTGGAAAGCGTGGAGCTGCTCAAGGGCCCGGCCTCCATCCTCTACGGCGAGGCGCCTCCCGGCGGCGTGATCAACTCCATCAGCAAGCGCCCCACCGCGACCCCGCAAGGCCTGGTCAATCTGCAACTGGGCAACCGGGATCTGCGCCAGGTCGGGGTCGATTTCTCCGACGATCTGACCGACGACAGCCGCTATCGCATGGTTGCGCTCTATAAAGAGCGCGACGGCGTGCTGGATGGCACCTACAACGAGCGCGCCTACCTGGCGCCGAGCGTGACCCTGGACATCTCGGATCGCACCAGCCTCACCCTGCTGGCCAGCTTCCTGCACGATGAAGGAGTGCCCACCAACGGCTTCTTCCCCGTCTACGGCACCCTCAATACCGAGGGCGGCCAGATCGATCCCGCCACCAACCTGAGTCAGCCGGATTACGATCGCAACCGCAACACCCAGATCTCCACCGGCTACGAGCTGGCCCACCAGTTCAACCAGACCTGGGAGTTCAAGCAGAACGTCCGCTTCAACTACAACGATCTGCTGCTGCGCCAGACCTATATCTTCCCGACCTATGAAGGCACTACCGCCTACCGCGGCCTGGTCTACCGTGACGGCGACACCAAGAGTGCCACCATGGACAACCAGCTGGTGGGTTACTGGAACACGGATCGCACCGAGCAGACCCTGTTGATGGGGATAGATCTTCAGCGTCACGTGAACGAAGGGGTCGAGGCCGACAACTACGGCATGGGGTCCATCGACACCATGAACCCGGATTACAGCGGCTTCCCCGGCTTCGACGAGTCCACCGCCACCTATCAGAAGAACACCAAGGGTCAGAGCGGCCTCTACGCCCAGCATCAGATCCGCTGGGACGATCGCTGGTTGCTGACCGCAGGCGGCCGCTTCGACTATGTGGAGACCCACAACATCAGCGAAGCCACCAGCAAGAACGAGAAGCAGTATGATGACAACCTCTCGCTCTCCGGCAGCCTGATGTACCTGGCCGACAACGGCCTCTCCCCATACTTCGCCTATGCGGAGTCGTTCGAAGTGCTGCCTGGCATAGACCCGAACACCAAGAACTCCTACAAGCCGCTGGAAGGCAAGCTGTATGAGACCGGCATCAAGTACGCCCCCAGCTTCCTCGATGGCTACATCAACCTGGCGCTGTTCGATCTGGAACAGACCAACTCGCTGGTCTCTACCGGTTCCGGCCAGCAGACCCAGGCCGGTGAAGTGACCTCCCAGGGGATCGAACTGGAAGGGAGCGTGCAGGCCACAGAGGCGCTGCGCCTGACCGCTGCTTATACCTACACCGATGCCAAGACCAACGACACCGGCAACGGTGATCGCCAGGCCAGCCTGATCCCGCGTCACCAGGCCTCCTTCTGGGGCAACTACAAGGTGCAGCAGGGTCCGGTCTCCGGGCTGGAAGTGGGCACCGGGGTGCGTTACATCGGCTCCAGCGTCGGCATAGGTGCCGTGAATGCGGACTACACCCCCATCTACGGTTCGGCCCAGGTGCCGGCCCAGACGGTGTGGGATGCGATGATCGGGTATGACTTCGCCAAGAACTGGCGTGCCCAGGTCAACGTCAACAACCTGCTGAACGACACCTATGTAGCGAGCTGTGACTACTACTGCTACTACGGCGAGCCGCGCAGCATAGTCGGCTCCGTCAACTACCGCTGGTAAGATACAGGCCGGGCGGGAGCCTCAAGCTCCCGCCCTCCTTCTTTTTGTACACAGGCCTGTCATGGAACTCTTGTCACTGGTTTACCGCCAATACCGTTGGCCCTTCATCGCCATTACCCTGCTCAGCCTGCTCAGTGCTGTGAGCGGGATAGGTGTCATTGCCTTTATCAATCAATATCTTATCGAGTCAGTCGGCGATCCGTTGCCGATCCTGGGTCAACTTGTCGGCCTTATCTTTTTGCTGCTGGTGATCACGCTCGGCTCTCAGCTGGCCCTGACCACCCTCGGTCATCATTTCGTCTACCGGTTGCGCGGCCGCCTGCTCAAGCAACTGCTGGACACCGACGTCGCCCGCATTCGCCAGATAGGGCAGGGGCCGCTGCTGGCCTCCCTCTCCAGCGACATCGGCCAGATCACCATCGCCTTCGTGCGCCTGCCGGAGCTGGTGCAGGGGCTGGTGCTCACCCTGGGTTCCATCATCTACCTCGGCTTGCTCTCTCCCGCCCTGCTCGGTGTCACCGCCCTCTGGGTGACCGTGACCATGGTGGTGGGCTGGCTGCTGGTGAACCGGGTCTATCGCCACCTGGCCCGGATGCGTCAGGCCGAGGACAGGCTCTACCAGAACTACCAGTCCATCATCGCGGGCAGCAAGGAGCTGGCGCTCAACCGCGAGCGGGCCCACTTCGTCTATCACCAGCTCTATGAGCAGAACGCCCGGGACTACCGCCGGGAGATCATCCGTGCCGATACCTATCACCTGAGCGCGGTGAACTGGTCGAACATCATGATGCTGGGGGCCATAGGCCTGGTCTTCTTCCTGGCCAACGGCCTCGGTTGGGCCAATACCAATGTGGCCGCCACCTTCGCCCTGACCCTGCTGTTCCTGCGCACCCCGCTGCTGCAGGGCATCGGGGCCCTGCCGACCCTGATCTCGGCCCAGGTGGCGTTCGACAAGATAGCGACCCTGAATCTGGCCGAGCCGGAGCCCAAGTTCCCGCTGCCGCCGGCCCCCAGTGCCTGGCAACGTATCGAGCTGGAGCAGGTGAGCTTTCACTATCAGGGGGAGGGCGGCTTCGCCGTGGGCCCCATCAATCTGACCATTGAGCGGGGGGAGCAGATATTCATCATTGGCGGCAACGGCTCCGGCAAGTCGACCCTGGCCATGCTGCTGACCGGGCTCTATCAGCCGGTCTCTGGCCGGATCCTGCTGGATGGTGAACCCATTGCCGATCGCAACGCCTACCTGGCGCTCTTCTCCGCCATCTTCACCGACTACCACCTGTTCCAGCACCTGCTGGGGCCTGAGCCGAAAGAGGCCCTGGTGGCCGAGTGGCTGGAGCGGCTGCAGATGGGCAGCAAGCTGGCCATCGAGGAGGACTTCATCGCCAACATCGATCTCTCCCAGGGGCAGCGCAAGCGGGTCGCCCTGCTGCTGGCACTGGCGGAGCAGCGCGAGGTGATGCTGTTTGACGAGTGGGCGGCGGATCAGGATCCCCAGTTCCGCCGCATCTTCTATCAGGTGCTGTTGCCGCGCCTCAAGGAGATAGGCAAGACGGTGATCGCCATCAGCCACGACGATCTCTATTTCTCCCTGGCGGATCGCCTGCTGGAGATGCGTCAGGGACAGCTCACCGAGCTGACCGGCGAGCGGCGCGAGCAGGTGAGCCGGGATGCGGTCGCCCATCTCGATAGCGAGGTGCCGGTCTGATACCGGCCGCAAGGGGGAGGCGAGCGCCAACCCCTTTCAGTACAGGAATGAATCATGTTTGAGAGGAAATCTGCCGGTTTTATGGTGAACGCTCACCGACCCGAGCGTCGAGCACAGAGCCGGCACGGGAGCAGATCATGTTTGAGATGAAAGCAGCCAGCTTCGCGGTCAACGACCGCACCCTGCTGCAACCCACCAGCCTGCGTTTCGAGCAGGGTCAGGTCTACGGCCTCATCGGCCACAACGGCTCGGGCAAATCCACCCTGCTCAAGCTGCTGGCACGCCAGCAGCCCCTGAGCGATGGGGAGATACTGTTCGATGACAAGCCGCTGCAGGAGTGGGGCAACCGGGACTTCGCCCGTCAGGTGGCCTATCTGCCCCAGCATCTGCCGAGCGCCGAGAGCCTGCTCGGCCGGGAGCTGGTGGAGATGGGGCGCTATCCCTGGCGCGGTCTGCTGGGCCGCATGGGGGAGGCCGATCACCGCCAGGTCGACAAGGCCATAGCGCTGACCCATACCGAGGGGTTTGCCGACAGGCTGGTGGATACCCTCTCCGGCGGCGAGCGGGGCCGGGTCTGGCTGGCCATGCTGCTGGCCCAGGAGAGCCGCTTCATCCTGCTGGACGAGCCGCTGGCTGCGCTGGACGTGGCTCATCAGGTGGAGGTGCTCACCCTCGTCAAACAGTTGAGTCGCCAGCTCAACCTCGGGGTCATCATCGTCATTCACGACATCAACATGGCGTCCCGCTTCTGCGATCGGCTGGTGGCGCTGCACGGTGGTCGTCTGCTGACCCACGGTGAGCCCGAACAGATCATGACAGGCGAGACCCTGCATGCCATCTATGGCATCCCGATGGAAGTCATTCGCCACCCGGCTCATGACCACGCCATCGCCATCGTCTAGACAAGGTTTGTTATCCCGATGAGTTTATTTGAACCCATATCACTGCAGACTGGCGAGACCCTGCACTCCATGCACCATGGCATCCCCATGGAGGTCATTCGCCACCCGGCTCATGACCATGCCATCGCCATCGTCTGACCGGGGGAGCTCTTGAACCTTTTATTGAAGATGGCCCCCTGCCTCGTCAGCCTGCTGCTGCCGCTGGCGACGCAGGCCGAGACACAGCCCGCAGCCCCTGCTGCCGACGGTACTGTTCCGCGCATCGCCACCGTGGACTGGACCATAGCCGAAACCCTGCTGGCCCTCGGCGTGACCCCGCTGGCCATGGGGGATGTGAACTCCTATCGCGCCTGGGTCGGCGAACCCAGGCTCCCCGCCGGGGTGATCGACATCGGCCTGCGGGCCCAGCCCAACCGGGAACTGCTGGCTGAGCTCAAGCCCGATCTCATCCTCATCTCCCCGCTGGCGGCCCCCCTGGCGCCGACCCTGTCCCGCATCGCGCCGGTGCAGTCCATCGCCCTCTATGAACCCGATGCCGAGCTGTGGCCGCGGCTGCGCGAGGCGACCCTGACCATAGCCGCGCTGGTGAACAGAACCGCCGAGGCCGAGCGCCAGCTCGCCGCGCTGGAGCGGGATCTGGCGCAGATGAAGGAGACGCTGCCCGCCGATCTGCCCCCCTTGCTGGTGGTGCAGTTCATCGACGAGCGCCATGTACGGGTGTTTGGCCGCCACAGCCTGTTCGAGGCGGTGATGGAGCGGCTCGGCCTGCGCAATGCCTGGCAGGGGGAGACCAACGCCTGGGGCTTCTCGGTGGCCAGTCTCGAGCAGTTCTTGGCCATTCCCGAGGCCAGGCTGGTGGTGGTGGATCCCATTCCCGTGGGGGTGAGTGAAAAACTGCGGGAACCCGGGCTCTGGCAGCACCTGCCGCTGGTACAGAACACGCCCGTGCTGCATCTGCCCGCGACCTGGAGTTTCGGCGGCATGCTGGCCGCCCGTCGTTTCGCCACCCTGCTCGGCGAGGCCCTGCAGCCTCAGGGCGGCGTGGCCCTCAAGGGGGAAGCCCAATGAATCGTTTCGTCTCCTCTCCCTTGCTGCGCCCGGGCCTCTGCCTGCTAGCGCTGACCCTGGTGCTGGCTTGTGGTGAGCTGGCGCGCCAGCTGCCAGGCGCACTCTGGTGGCAGGCCCTCTTCTCCCCCGAGCTGGACGACGCCCGCCAGGCGGTCATCCACTTCAGCTGGCTGCCGCGGCTGGTGGTCTGCCTGCTGGCCGGTGCCGCCCTCGGGCTGGCCGGCACCCTGATGCAGCAGGTGCTGCGCAATCCCCTCGCGTCCCCCACCACGCTGGGGGTGGCTTCCGGCGCCCAGCTGGCGTTGATGATGGTGACCCTGTTCGCCCCCTCCTTGCTGCTGATCGGGCGCGAGTGGATCGCCATGGCGGGTGGCAGCCTCGCCATGGGGCTGGTGTTTGCCCTGGCCTGGCGTCGCCAGCTCAACCCTGTGGTCATCGTATTTGCGGGTCTGGTGATCAACCTCTATCTGGCGGCCATCAGCATGGGGCTGCTGCTCTTCTTCCAGGAGGAGCTCAAGGGCCTGCTGGTGTGGGGCAGCGGTTCCCTGGCCCAGAACAGCTGGAGCGGCGTCCTCTACCTGCTGCCACGGCTGCTGCTGGCTGGCGTCCTGGCCATCCTGCTGGTCCGCCCGCTGGGCGTGCTGGAGCTGGACGATGCCAGCGCCCGCAGCCTGGGGGTCTCCCTCAAGCAGCTGCGCTTCGCCGGCCTCGGGCTCGCGGTCTTCGTCACCGCCTGCGTGGTGAGCGTGGTGGGGCTGATCGGTTTCATCGGGCTGGCGGCACCTGCCATGGTGCGACTGCTGGGGGTGAGGCAGCTCGGCCAGCGTCTGCTGTGGGCCCCCATGCTGGGTGCCTTGCTGCTGGCGGCCACGGATCTGCTGCTGCAATCCCTGAGCCGCTTCTGGCCTGTGCTGATCCCGACCGGCGCCATGACGGCGCTGCTGGGGGCGCCGCTGCTGCTCTGGCTGATCCCTCGGCTCGCCTTCAAGTCAGGCGCTCCCAAGGCCGCCAGCGGCCTGACGGTGGCGCGCCATGGAGCGCCCGCTCGCCTTATCGGCCTGCTGTTGATGGGGCTGGTATTGGCGGTGGTTGCGTCCCTGCTGGTCGGGCAGGGGATGCACGGCTGGAGCTGGCCGAGCTGGCTCAGGTGGCAGGCCCAGCTGGAGTGGCGCCTGCCGCGTACCCTGGCGGCCGGTGCTGCCGGTGTGCTGCTGGCCCTGGCGGGCACCCTGTTGCAGCGGGTCAGCAACAACCCCATGGCGAGCCCGGAGCTGCTGGGGGTGAGCGGCGGCACCTTCATGGGGGTGATAGCGACGGCCTTGCTGCTGCCCGCTTTGCCGCTGCCCATGATGCTGCTGGGGGGTCTGCTCGGTGCCTTCGGCTGCCTGCTGCTGCTGGTGCTGGTCAACCGCAAGCACGGCTTCCAGCCTGAGCGGATCCTGCTCTCCGGCATCGCCATCACGGCACTGTTCGAGCCGCTGCAGGCCATCGCCCTGGCCAACGGCGATCTGCGGGTGCAGCAACTGCTCTCCTGGATGTCCGGCTCCACCTATTACGTCACCCTGCCGGTGGCCTATGGCCTGACGGGGTTGGCGCTGCTGATGCTGGCGGCCTGCCTGCTGGTGAGCCGCTGGCTCGATCTGATGCCCATGGGGCCGGCGGTGGCGACGGCGCTCGGCATTCGTCTCAACCGCGCCCAGCTCATCATACTGCTGCTGGTGGCCGTGCTCACCGCCAGTGCGACCATGGTCATAGGCCCGCTCTCCTTCGCCGGCTTGCTGGCCCCCCACATGGCCAAGCTGATGGGGCTGGTGCGGGCCCGCTGGCACCTGCTCGGTGCGGCGGGATGCGGGGCCCTGCTGATGGTATTGGCGGACTGGGTCGGCCAGCAGATCCTGTTCCCGCAGGAGGTGCCGGTCGGGCTGGTCTCTACCTTGTTAGGGGGCGCTTACTTCATGTGGTGCCTGCGCCGCCTCTAGGTTTGCGGATAAAAAATGCACAAAAAAAGCCCGGGATCATCCCGGGCTTTTCATTGCCTGCCGTGCAGGTTTACTTGCCGATGCAGAAGCTGGAGAAGATGCGCCCCAGCAGATCGTCCGAGCTGAACTCGCCGGTGATCTCGGAGAGAGACTCCTGCGCGAGGCGCAGCTCCTCGGCCACCAGCTCGCCGGCCACGAAGACCTCGAGCTGCTCCCTGGCCACCAGCAGCCGCTCGGCGGCGCGCTCCAGGGCGTCCAGATGGCGGCGGCGGGCCATGAAGCCCCCCTCGGTGTTGCCCTGGAAGCCCATGCAGGCCTTCAGGTGCTCGCGCAGGGCGGGCAGCCCCAGCTCGGTCTTGGCTGAGATGCGGTAGACGGCGTGGCCCAGTTCCTGGCTAGGTTCCAGATCCTCGCCGGTCAGGTCGGCCTTGTTGCGCACCACGGTGAGGCCGATCTTTTTTGGCAACCGATCAACAAATTCCGGCCAGATCTCCCGTGGGTCGACCGCATCCGTGGTGGTGCCATCCACCATGAAGAGCACCCGATCGGCCTGCTCTATTTCGGCCCAGGCACGCTCGATGCCGATCTGCTCCACCTTGTCCTGGGTATCGCGCAGGCCGGCGGTGTCTATGATGTGCAGCGGCATGCCGTCCAGGTGGATGTGTTCGCGCAGTACGTCGCGGGTGGTGCCGGCGATTTCGGTGACGATGGCGGATTCGCGGCCCGCCAGGGCGTTGAGCAGGCTGGACTTGCCGGCATTGGGACGGCCGGCGATCACCACCTTCATCCCTTCCCGCAGCAGGGCGCCCTGCTTGGCCTCGCCGCGCACGTCATCCAGCTCTGCCATGATGGCGTAAAGATCCCCCGCCACCTTGCCGTCTGAGAGGAAGTCGATCTCCTCGTCCGGGAAGTCGATGGCGGCTTCCACATAGATGCGCAGCCGGGTGAGACTCTCCACCAGCTGCTGGATCTTGCCGGAGAACTGCCCCTGCAGGGAGTGCATGGCGCTGCGGGCGGCCTGCTCGCTGGAGGCTTCTATCAGATCGGCGATGGCCTCGGCCTGGGCCAGATCCAGCTTGTCGTTGAGGAAGGCGCGTTCGCTGAACTCGCCGGGGCGGGCAGGGCGGATGCCCTCGATTTGCAGGATGCGGCGTATCAGCATGTCCAGGATGACGGGACCGCCGTGGCCCTGCAGCTCCAGCACATCCTCGCCGGTGAAGCTGTTGGGGGCCTTGAACAGCAGGGCTATGCCCTGATCCAGAGGCTGGCCCTGCTCGTCCTTGAACGGCAGATATTCGGCATAGCGCACCCTGGGCAGCCGACCGAGCACGATTTCGGCGACTCGTTCGGCGGCGGGGCCTGAGACGCGGACTATGCCGACGCCACCCCGGCCGGGGGCGGTGGCCTGGGCCACGATCGTATCTGTTGTCATCTTGCTTGACTCGTCTGTTCGGTAATTGGGGGACATTGTAATAAAAAAGGCGGCCCGAAGGCCGCCTCTTTTGTCATCAGGGAAGATGGGCTGCGCATCAAGTGCGTGAGTGCAGGCCTTTCTTCTCCAGCTGACGATAGATGATGGTCTGCTGGATGATGGAGATGACGTTGCTCACCAGCCAGTACAGGGTCAGACCTGCCGGGAACCAGAGGAACATGAAGGTGAAGATGATCGGCATGAACTGCATCACCTTCTGCTGCATCGGGTCCGTGATGGTGGTCGGGCTCATCTTCTGCAGATACCACATGGAGGCACCCATGAGGATCGGCAGCACGAAGAAGGGGTCCTTCACCGACAGGTCGGTGATCCACAGGGCGAACGGCGCGTGACGCAGCTCGACAGACTCCATCAGTGCCCAGTAGAGGGCGATGAAGATGGGCATCTGCACCAGGATCGGCAGACAGCCACCGAGCGGGTTGACCTTCTCCTTCTTGTACAGCTCCATCATGCCCTGGGACATCTTCTGGCGATCGTCACCGAAGCGTTCCTTGAGCGCAGCCAGCTTGGGTTGCAGCATGCGCATCTTGGCCATGGAGGTGTACTGGGCCTTGGTCAGCGGGAACATGATGCCGCGTACCAGCAGGGTCAGCATGATGATGGCCAGGCCCCAGTTCTGGACGAAACCGTGGAACACGGTCAGCAGCCAGTGCAGCGGCTGGGCGATGAACCACAACCAGCCGTAGTCGACGGTCAGGTCCAGGTGGTTTGCCACCTTGGCCATCTGATCCTGCAGCTTGGGACCGACCCACAGCTTGCCGCTTACTTCGGCCTGCTGACCGGCAGCCACGTCAACCAGCGGCGCCTTGTAGCCGATGATGGCCTGGTCTTTACCCGGGATCACGCGGCTGTAGAAGCTGTTGGTGTCCTCGGCGTTCGGTGCCCAGGCGGAGACGAAGTAGTGTTGCAGCATGGCGACCCAACCACCCTTGGTGGTCTTGTTCAGGTCGGCATCCTTCATCTCGTCGAAGGTGTACTTCTTGTAGCGGGTATCTTCGCTGGAGAAGGCACCACCACGGTAGGCGCTGGCTACCATGGCATGGCCTTCCTGGTCCTTCGGCGTGGTCACGGTCTGCTTCAGCTGACCGTAGAACTGCACCTGAACCGGCTCGGCAGACTTGTTGTCGATCTTGTAATCGACGCCGATGGCGTAGTCACCGCGCTTGAGCACGAACTCCTTGGTGAAGACCACGCCCTTGCTGTCGGTCCAGGTCATCGGCACGACGACTTGATCCTGACCATCGGCCAGCTGGTAGCTGGTCTGGGCGGCTTCGTAGGTGGGACGACCCTGGGGCTGGCTGTCAGGACCGTTGCGACCCACCAGACCACTCTGGGCAACATAGAGGTGCGCAGGCTGGCTGGTCAGCAGGGTGAACGGCTGTTCCTTGCCTTCTTCCAGCTTGTGGGCCAGCAGTTCGGCAGAGACGATGTCACCGCCCTGGGTATCCAGGGTCAGCTTGAGCACGTCGGAGGAGACGGTGATCAGCTTGCGTGCGGTAGTGGCGTTGGCTTGCTCGGAAACCTGAGGAATATCACCGGTCTGACCGGCTTCAGGTACGAAATGTTCGGTTTGGGCCACGGTAGTCGGGGCCGGCTTCGGAGCCTTGTCGGACTCCCACTGTTGCCAGAGCAAGAAGCTCACGAACAGCAAACCGATCAGGAGTAAATTGCGTTGTGATTCCATAGTCTTCAGTTTCTTCGCTTTGGTTGCGGAACCGGGTCATAACCACCCTCGGATAAGGGATGGCATTTTAATAGACGTTTGCTGGCTAACCAAACGCCTTTTATGAAACCGTGAAGTCGGATTGCTTCTATCGCAAATTGGGAACAAGTCGGGGTGAAACGGCAGCGCGGCCCGAGCAGGGGACTAATGATTAGCTGATACAGGCGTATCAGTTTGATAGCTACCCATTGCAACGGCGTGACAGAGTGCGCCATAGCTTTTCCAGTAACTTGAACAGCTCTTCGTTATCCATCTCCTTTACGCCACCCTTGGCTATGACGACGATGTCGATAGCGGGCAGATTGGCCTGATTGAGACGGAAGCTCTCCCGTACCACTCGTTTGACACGGTTACGCCAGACGGCACGCTTGAGTGCTTTTTTGGGCACAGCTAGGCCAAGACGGGGGTGTTCGAGGGAATTGGGGCAAGCAAGAAGCGTAATTTGCGGAGAAGCGGCCCGGACAGGCTCGGCGAAAACGCGTTTGAAGTGTTCGGGAGTTAACAGACGTAACTCCCGAGAGAAGGTGTGCTGGGTAGGCATTAGACTACCAGGCGGGCACGACCCTTGGCACGACGAGCGGCCAGAACTTTGCGGCCGTTGGCAGTAGCCATGCGAGCGCGGAAACCGTGAGAGCGCTTGCGCTTCAGGTTGGACGGTTGAAAAGTACGTTTCATGATTCGATTCCGTATTTCTGTACAGTTTTGATTGTCACACTTAGCCGACGCGCCAGCTATAGCGTGTGACGACTAGCAAAAGAGGCCGAATTCTAAACAGAGTTCGGCTTCTCGTCAATCCGCCGTTCCCTCTCATCTTCTTCTGGCTCAACAATAAGCAGGAGAAGCTGGCAGGATCCAGAGGATCAAGGGCCCCGAATTATACTGGCAACCCCGGGTTAAACAAGGATCCACCAAGAAAAAAGGCGGCCAGGCCGCCAAAGAGAGAGCTATTTAAGGACTTTGCGCAGGAACTCCCGGGTGCGGGGATCCTGCGGATCGACCAATATCTGATCCGGCGGGCCCTGTTCGACGATCCGACCCCCTTCCATGAAGATCACCCGGTCGGCGACATCACGGGCAAACTCGATCTCGTGGGTCACCACCACCATGGTCTGGTGCTGGCGGGCAAGCTCCTTCATCAGCCCCAGCACCTCGTCGACCCATTCCGGATCCAGGGCCGAGGTGGGCTCGTCAAACAGGATGACCTTGGAGTGAGCCGCCATGGCGCGGCCTATGCCGACCCGCTGCTGCTGGCCACCGGAGAGGGACGCCGGGTAGGCATCCTGCTTGTCGGCGAGGCCTATGTCCTTGAGGATGCCAAGGGCGGTGGCACGGGCCTCCGCCTTCGGCTGTTTCCAGACGGTGATCAGCCCCTCGGCTATGTTGTCCAGCGCCGTCTTGTTGGCAAACAGGGCGTAGTTCTGGAACACGAAGGAGGCGCGCTTGCGCAGCTCGATGGCCTGCTGCTCGCTGGCTCGGGCCAGATCCAGCTGCAGGTCATCGATGGCAAGGGTGCCTGCATCCGGGGTCTCCAGCAGGTTGAGACAGCGCAGCAGGGTCGACTTGCCGGTGCCGGAGGGACCGATGATGACGACAATGTCACCCTTCTTCACCTCCAGATCGATGCCGTTCAATACCTGATTGCCGTCATAGGCCTTGGAAAGACCCGTTAACTTGATCATGACAGGTCTCCTTCAATGGGCGCGGCTGTTGAGAGGTACTTCCAGCCTGTGCCGCAAGTGGGTAATGGCGTGCTCATCATCGCTGGCATCCTCTTAGTAAGCACGATTGAGGCGTACTTCCAGCAGGTGCTGCAAGCGGGTGAAGAAGATGACCACCACCCAGTAGACCAGGGCCACCGCCATAAAGCTCTCGAAAAACTTGAAGGAGGAGGAGGCCTCCATCTGCGCCTTGCCCATGATCTCGGCCACCCCCAGGGTAAACGCCAGGGAGGTGCTCTTGATCATGTCGATGAAGTAGTTCATCAGGGACGGCGTCGCGATGCGGGCCGCCTGCGGCAGTATGATCCGCCGCATCGCCTGATATCGACTCATGCCGATGCTGAGGGCAGCTTCCATCTGGCTCTTGTGGATGCCCAGAATGGCGGCGCGGATCGACTCGGCCATGTAGGCGGCGAAGTGCAGGGTCAGCCCTATGATGGCGGCGGTAAAGGCATCCATCCCCACGAAGACAGGGAACAGTTGCGGCAGCCCGTAGTAGAGCAGGAACAGCTGGACGAGCAGGGGAGTCCCCCGGAAGAACGAGATATACAGCATCGCCAGCCAGTGAATTGCGGGAACGCGAAACACCCGTACTATCGCCAGGGCCAGCGACAGTACGAGTGCCAATACGAATCCCCACAGGGCCATTTCCATCGTGGTGCCCAGGTATTTGAGCAGGATGGGAAACAGCCCTAGCGTGTACTCGAGATCAAATTCCATCATTTATTTGCTGGTGATGTCCGCTGCGAACCATTTTTCCGAGATCTTGGTCAGGGAGCCGTCTTTACGCATGGCGGTCAGCGCCTCGTCGACCTTCTTCAGCACGGCCTGTTTTTCCGGGGTCTTCAGGAAGGGCAGGGCGTTCTCGATAGTCTCGAACGGTGCGCCTGCCTGTTGCAGCGGCAGCTTGGATTCCTTGATCAGCTGGGCGGTGGAGACGCGGTCCATCACGAAGGCATCGATGCGACCCAGGGCGACATCCTGCTCGAAGCTGGAGTCATAGGTACGGATGTCGATCTTCTTGTTCGGGTCGTTCTTGCGCAGCAGCTCTTCGAAGTTGGAGCCCAGGTTCACAGCGACCGTCTTGCCTTCCAGATCCTTGAGACCGTGGATGGTGCTGTTGCCCTTGCGTACCACAATCTGGGCGCCGTCATAGACGTAGGGCTGGGAGAAGGCGTACTTGGCCTTGCGCTCGTCGGTGATGGTGATCTGGTTGGAGATGGTATCGACGCGACCGGTTTCCAGCATGCCGAACAGGCCGGAGAAGCTGGCGGTGACGAACTCGACCTTGTAACCGGTGCGCTCACCGATCTGGTTCCACATGTCCACCTCGAAGCCCTGCAGCTTGTCCTGCTTGACGAAGGTGAACGGGAAATACTTGCCGGACATGCCGACCTTGATGGTTTCCTGGGCGATGGCCTGGCCGGACAGGCTAGCCAGCAGAATGGCGGCGCCGGAAATCAGCTTGATGGTGGTCTTCATGGGGATTCCTCTCTCTGTAGTTCTGTATTTTTAGTTGTAATCACGGGTTGGCGCTGATGTTATTGGAATAAAATATAAAGAATAAATGATATTTGGTTATATAAAATAACCGCAGCAGCGGGCTCTCATTCTGTCCACATCACCGGTCGGTGGCTGTGGGTAACTTTGGGGATGAAATCAGATCCTGGGGCGTTGGATCCTTGAAAGTCAAGGATCTTATTTGCTGGAT
>NZ_CBCPLW010000002.1:0-339636 GCF_965119515.1 Aeromonas sp. Marseille-Q7275 | reverse complement strand
GTCAGCATCTGAGTCCAGGAAGCCCAATCTGTCGATTGGGCTTCTTTCGTTGTGCCTTGTCACTGCGGCGAGGTGATTCCTCTAGTAGTAGATGCAGAGCCAGACGGTCGTCTCGGTAGGGTGGGTCCACTCCACCCTGTGCTGAAGGTGTGCCGGGATGTTGATGTAATCCCCTGGCCCAAGGTGGACGCGCTCCTGGACCCCGGTATCCGGTGTGATGAAGACCAGGATGGCTTCGCCCTGTATCAGCGCTACCCACTCGTGTTCATCCTGATCGAACCACTCCCCTGTGGGGGTCTGTTGCCCCTGGGAGAGGATGCGCTCGATGCGGAAGTGATTGGTGCTGACAAGGTCGGTGAACACCTCGTTGGGCAGGGGGGAGGGGATCTGGCCAAGCAGGTTGCCTGTGTGCATGGGCTTGTCTCCGGCTGATGGGGGCTAGCTAAGAGTGTAGAAGCTGAAGGGGCGCTTCCCATGTGGAAGTTGAGGCTTCTAATGAGGCTTTAAATGGAAAAGTTCGGGAAAATGGTGCCTGATCCGCTGCAATCTCGCCAAATTCTTGCTATTTTGCGCGCCATTACGCAAACGATTTCCTTCACACATTCAGGATGAGTTATGGCAACGCAAGAAATGACGGCCCGCACCGGCAATAGCGGGTTTCTGGACTCCTATTTCTCTATCACCCAGCGTGGCAGCACTGTCCGCCAGGAGCTGCTGGCCGGTTTGACCACCTTCCTGGCGATGGTCTACAGCATCATAGTGGTACCGAACATGCTGGGTGCCGCCGGTTTTGAGCAGGGCCCCGTCTTCGTGGCAACCTGCCTGATCGCCGCCTTCGGCTCCCTGCTGATGGGTCTGTGGGCCAAGCTGCCGATGGCCATAGGTTGCGCCATCTCCCTCACCGCCTTTACCGCATTCAGTCTGGTACTGGGTCAGGGACTGAGCATTCCGGTCGCCCTGGGCGCCATCTTCCTGATGGGTGTGCTGTTTACCCTGATCAGCGTCACCGGCGTGCGCCAGTGGATCCTGGACAACCTCCCCTCCGGCATCGCCCACGGCACCGGCATAGGTATAGGTCTGTTCCTGCTGCTGATCGCCACCAACGGCGTCGGCATGGTGATCAAGAACGAAGGGGCCGGTCTGCCGGTTCAACTGGGTGAAGTGACCTCCTTCCCGGTCATCATGACGGTGCTGGGTCTGGCCGCCATCTTCGGTCTGGAGCGTCGCAAGGTGCCGGGCGGCATCTTGATGGTGATCATCGCCATCTCCATCCTCGGCCTCATCTTCGATCCGAAAGTGACCTGGCAGGGCTTCTTCGCCATGCCGAGCCTGACCGGTGAAAAAGGTTCACTGGTTGGCAGCATGGATCTGCTGGGCGCCCTTAATCCGGTGGTCATTCCGACCGTGCTGGCGCTGGTGATGACAGCCGTGTTTGACGCCACCGGCACCATACGTGCCGTGGCCGGTCAGGCGGGCCTCATCAACGAACGTGGCCATATCATCAGCGGCGGCAAGGCCCTGACTGCCGACTCCGTGAGCAGCATGGTGGCGGGTGCCGTTGGTGGTGCCCCGGCTGCCGTCTACATCGAATCTGCCGCAGGTACCGCGGCCGGTGGCAAGACCGGTCTGACTGCCGCCCTGGTCGGCGTGCTCTTCCTGCTGATGATCTTCCTCTCCCCGCTGAGCTACCTGGTGCCGGCTTACGCCACCGCGCCTGCGCTGATGTACGTCGGCCTGCTGATGCTGGGCAACGTCACCAAGCTGGACTTCAACGACTCGGTCGATGCCCTGGCTGGCATGCTGTGCGCCGTCTTCATCGTGCTCACCTGCAACATAGTGACCGGCATCATGCTGGGCTTCGTGGCCCTGGTTGTCGGTCGTCTGTTTGCCGCCGAGTGGAAGAGGCTGAACGTCGGCACCGTCATCATCGCCCTGGCGTTGGTGATCTTCTATGCCGGTGGCTGGGCCATCTAACCCGTCCGCATATTCCGGTTATAGCGAAGGGCCCCGCGGGGCCCTTTTTCATGGCTGTGAGGCCGCTAGCAGTTTCTCTCCCGTTTACCCCGCCAAGTTTCAGATTGAAACACCAACGCACCTAATCCTGTTTCAAATCCGAACCTAACCTGCCGTCATTTTCCTCCCGATTTATCCCGTTAGACTGGCTCCATCAACCATCTGCCTACCCCGTGTGGTGGCAAGCCAAGGAGTGAGCCATGAAGAAGCTGATCAATGCCGTCGATGCCGTGGTCCGTGAACAACTGATGGGGATGGCTGCCGCCCACCCCGAGCTCAAGGTACGTATCGAACCCCACTACATCACCCGGGCCGACTCCCCCGTGATGGGCAAGGTGGCGCTGGTCTCCGGCGGTGGCAGCGGCCACGAGCCGATGCACGGCGGTCTGGTGGGCAAGGGAATGCTGGATGGTGCCTGCCCCGGCGAGATCTTTACCTCCCCGACCCCGGACCAGATGTACGAGTGCGGTCAGGCCGTCGATGGCGGCGCGGGCGTGCTGTTTCTGGTGAAGAACTACACCGGCGACGTGCTTAACTTCGAAACCGCGGTCGAGCTGCTGCACGGTGACGGGGTCAAGGTCGGCTTCTCCCTGATCGATGACGACGTGGCCGTCAAAGACAGCCTCTACACCGCCGGCCGCCGTGGCGTTGCCACGACCGTGCTGTGCGAGAAGCTGGTGGGGGCCGCAGCCGAAGCGGGCTACGATCTGGCGCGCTGCGAGGCGCTGGCCCGCCGCATCAACAACCAGAGCCGCACCATAGGCGTTGCCACCCACGCCTGCACCGTGCCTGCCGCCGGCAAGCCCTCCTTCACCCTGGCCGACAACGAGATGGAGTTCGGCGTGGGCATCCACGGCGAGCCCGGCATCGAACGCCGCCCCTTCACCGACCTCAATACCCTGGTGGATGACATGTTCAGCGAGCTGGCTGACAACACCCCCTATGGCCGCACCTTGCGCCACTGGGACAGAGCCTCCGGCAGCTGGCAGGAAGAGCATACCTTTATCGAACCGCTCAACAAGGGCGATCGGGTCATCGCCCTGGTCAACAGCCTCGGCGGCACCCCCATTTCCGAGCTCTATGGCGTCTATGGTCGCCTCGCCACCCTGTGCGAAGAGGCGGGCATCCATCTGGTGCGCAACCTGATCGGCCCCTACTGCACCTCCCTCGACATGACCGGCATCTCCATCACCTTGCTCAAGGTGGATGATGAACTGATGACCCTGTGGGATGCTCCCGTTCATACCCCCGCCCTGCGTCGCGGCTGCTAAGGAGAACCCATGTTAAGCAAGCATCAGATCGTCAACTGGCTGCTCGACTGCGAACACATCTTCACCGAGCAGCGTGACTACCTCACCGCGCTGGATACCGACATCGGCGACGGCGACCACGGCCTCAACATGCAGCGCGGCTTTTCCAAGGTGGCCGAGAAGCTGCCCGCAGTGGCGGACAAGGACATCGGCCAGGTGCTCAAAACCACCGGCATGACCCTGCTCTCCTCGGTCGGCGGCGCCAGCGGCCCGCTCTACGGCACCTTCTTCATCCGGGCCGCGGCCAGCAGCGACGCCTGCCAGAGCCTGAGCCTCAGCCAGCTGTGCAAAATGCTGAGCGACGGGGTCGAGGGGATCGTCTCCCGCGGCCGTGCCGAGCCGGGCGACAAGACCATGTGCGACGCCTGGTGGCCGGCCCTGGCCGCCCTGCAACAGGCGCAGCAGCAAGAGTTGCCGCTCAATGAAGCGCTGGACAAGGCAGTAGCGGCCGCCGCTGCCGGTACCGAGGCCACCATCCAGATGCAGGCCCGCAAGGGGCGCGCCAGCTACCTTGGCGAGCGCAGCATCGGCCATCAGGATGCCGGGGCCACCTCGACCCTGCTGCTGCTGACCGCCCTGCGTGACAGAGCGAGGTTGTGACATGATCGGAATCGTAGTTGTCTCTCACAGCGCCCAGCTGGCAGCCGGCTTGAAAGCGCTGGCCGACCAGCTGGGCAGCCCGGCCAGATTGCTGCTGGCGGCCGGGGTCGATGACCCCGACCACCCCATCGGCACCGACGCCATCGCCGTGATGAGTGCGATTGAAGAAGCGGACGACGGCAGCGGCGTGCTGGTACTGATGGACCTGGGCAGCGCTCTGCTCAGCGCCGAGACCGCCCTGGAACTGCTGCCCCCCGAGTTAAGCACGAGGGTGCGGCTCTGCCCCGCCCCGCTGGTGGAGGGCACCCTGGCCGCCGTGGTGGCGGCCGGTTCCGGCCTGGCGCTGGATGAGGTAGCCGCCGAGGCGCTCGGTGCGCTGGGCTCGAAACAGGCGATGCTGCCAGCCAGTGCGGCGCCGACCGCCACTGAGACCGCCCCCGTTATCGACGACGGCTGGCTGCGCTGCGAGGTGGTGGTGGATAACCCCCACGGCCTGCACGTGCGCCCCGCCGCCCGACTGGTGGCCGCCCTCAAGCCCTTTGCCGCCGAACTCAAGCTGCAAAAGGGGGATAAAGAGGCCAACCCCCGCAGCCTGACCCGGCTCGCCATGCTCAACGTGCGCCAGGGCGACCGGCTCACCCTGCTGGCGCGCGGGGAGGATGCCACCGCCGCCTTGGCCTGCTTCCTGCAGCTGGCAGCGGAGCGTTTCGGCGACTGACCTGCCTGCTTCAAGGCGCGGCAGCGGCTTCATCGCCCAGCAGCCGCGCCACTGTCGTGCAAGTAAAAGACGAAGGAGTCCCCGGCACTGCCGCCCCTTCGCCCCTGTTAGTTTCAAAAGACGTCTTATGAACTAGAGAGAGGGATAGAATATGGACCGCATCATCATCAGCCCCAGCAAATACGTGCAAGGCAACGGGGCCCTCGCCAATATCGGCAACTACGTCAAGGCGCTCGGCAGCAAGCCGCTGATCCTGGCCGACGCCTTCGTCACCAAGCTGGTAGGCGATACCGTGGCCACCAGCTTCCACGGCGCAGGGATCAAGCCGGAGTTCGACTGCTTCAATGGCGAGTGCTCCCGCCCCGAGATCGACCGCCTGCTGGCCCGCTGCAACCAGACGCCCTTTGACGTCATCATCGGCATCGGCGGCGGCAAGACGCTGGATACCGCCAAGTCGGTCGCCTTCTATCAGAAAGTGCCGGTGGTCATAGTGCCGACCATCGCCTCCACCGATGCCCCCACCAGCGCGCTGGCGGTCATCTACACCCCGGAGGGGCAGTTCAGCGAATACCTGATGATCCCGACCAACCCCGACATGGTCATCATGGACACCGGCGTGGTCTCCCGCGCCCCAGTGCGGCTCTTGGTCTCCGGCATGGGGGATGCGCTCTCCACCTACTTCGAGGCGCGCGCCAACAAGGTCTCCGGTTGCCAGACCATGGCCGGTGGTGCCTCCACCCTGGCGGCGCAGGCCATCGCCGAGCTCTGCTACAAGACCCTGCTGGCCGATGGCTACAAGGCCAAGCTGGCGGTGGAACAGGGGCTCTGCACCAAGGCGGTGGAGAACATCATCGAGGCCAACACCTATCTGAGCGGTATCGGCTTCGAGAGCAGCGGGCTGGCCGCCGCCCACGCCATCCACAACGGCCTGACCCAGCTCGCCGAGTGTCATCACCTCTACCACGGTGAGAAGGTAGCGTTCGGTACCTTGGTGCAGCTGGTGCTGGAGAATGCACCGATGGCGGAGATCGAGACCGTGCTGGCCTTCTGCCGCTCGGTGGGCCTGCCGACCAACCTGCATATGATGGGGGTCAAGGAGCTGGATATGGCGCGCCTGATGGAGGTGGCCAAAGCCTCTACCGCGGAGGGGGAGACCATCCACAACATGCCGTTCAAGGTCACCGCCGAGGATGTGCTGGCGGCCATCGTCACCGCCCACCAGCTGGGGCTGTAACCGCGCCACGACTGACACAGCCATATAACACGGCCCCGCCACTGCGGGGCCGTTTCATTTTCTGCGGGCCGGTTGGTAACAGCTCGGGTCGCCGTCAGCCGTGATAGTCGGCGGGATCGATCTCGAGCAGTTTGAGCCGCCGCCAGAGGGTGGTGCGGCTGATACCCAGATGCTGGGCCATCTGGCTCACCTGCCCCTTGCAGGCGTGGGCGCTGCGCAAGATGGCTTGGCGCTCCAGCTCCGCCAGGGTGAGCAGCGGTTGCCCCACCACCTCGTCGGCCACCCGCTGATAGCCGTGCCGAATGGCGGCGGGCAGCGCCTCCGGCGGGATCTGCCCCTGACCGGCATGAAGCAGGGCATGCTCGACGGCGCTGCGCAGCTCCCCCAGATTGCCGGGCCAGGGGTAGGCGAGCAGGCAGTCGAGGGCCGCCGGACTGAACTGGCGCACCGGTTCGCGCCCCTGCGCCGCCAGCTGCTGGCTGATAAGGCCCGGCAGATCCGCCGCGCGCTCCCGCAATCCCGGCAGCCACAGCTCGCACGCCTGCAAGGCATAGAGCAGCTGGCGGCCAAACAGCCCCTCCTGTATCAGCTGCTCCAGCGGAGCGCTGCTGGTGGCGATGATCCGCACCTTGAGCGGCAGGATGCGGGCCGAATCGAAGCGCTGGATGCGGCCGGTCTTGAGCAGTTGCAGCAGCGCCGCCTGCATGGGGGCAGAGAGGCACTCCACCTGCTCCAGCACTAACGTGCCACCGTGGGCCAGCTCGAACTTGCCCGCCCGCTCCTGCCCCGCCTCGTCGGAACCCATCAGCTCCAGCGCCATCCGCTCGCTCGGCAGTGCCTGACAGTTGAGGGTGATGAGCGGCCCGGCGGCCCGTTCGCTGCCAAAGTGGATCGCCTCCGCCAGCTGGGCCTTGCCCACCTCCTCCTCGCCGCGCAGCAGGATCGGCCCCTGACTCTGGGCCGCCTGCCGGGCGTAGCGCAGCAGTTTGCGCATGGCGCTCGACTCTCCCACCAGCGCCGACAGCTCGGGCACCGTCTGGCGCAGCTGGTGAATGGCCCGCAGCCGATCGACCGGGTGCAGCAGGGCGATAAAGCTGATCCCCTCCGGTCCGGGCAGCGGCTTGAGGCTTATCAGCGCATTGATAAACTCCCCCTCCTGAGCGCCGAGCCGCTCTAGCGTCACCTCCACATGACTGAGCGGCGTCTGCCCCTTGATGGCCAGCTGCAACCGCTGGGGCAGCAGCAACTGCTGCTCCAGCGGTTGGCCGAGACAGAGCGCCGGATCGAGCCGCAGCCGGTGTGCCGCCAGGGCGTTGAGGTAGCGCAGCCGACCCTGGGGATCCCAGGCCAGCACGCCGTCATCCATGCCATCCAGCAAAGCGTAAAGCTCGCTCAGATGGTGCTGGGACTCCTGCATCAGGGTCTCCATCTGCAGCAGATGGGCCAGCTCGCGCCCGGCGCTGACGGTGAGCGCCAGATCGCCGACCGTTGCCTCCTCCACCCGGCAGACCAGGGCCATGATGGCGACCTGACGGCCGTTGCTGTTGTAGACCGGGCTGGCGCAGCTGTGCCAGGGGTGCAGGGTCTGGTTGAAGTGCTGGGGGCCACTGACGCAGAGCGGTAGCCCCTCCAGCGCCGCCAGATTGATGGCATTGGTGCCGATGCGCCCCTCGCTGAAGAAGGCGCCGGGGCCAAACCCCAGGGCTTCGAGTTCTGCCAGCGTCTCGCGATGGCCGGTGCGGGCCAGCAGGCAGCCGCTCTCGTCGGTGAGCAGCAGGGCGCAGGGGCGCCCCTCCATGAATTCGTAGAGATCTTCGAGGGCCATCTCGCCTGTGGTGAGCAACTCCCGCTTGCGCTGACGCAGGCTCTGCAAGGTCTGCCCCTTGGCGCTGTGGGGCGGATGCCAGAGGGTGGCGCTGGTCTGGTGGGCGCAGCGCAACCAGGATGCCTGCAGATAGTCAGGCCAGGGCTGAAGGTGCTGGTGGTCGGATGGCATGGTCACAGCAATATCCGGCAAGAGAGAGGCCTACCATTTAACCACTCTTGCCGGCCCGATTCAGTGACCTGCCTCAGAGGGTGGTAACCCCGCCCCCCTCCTGGTCGGGTTCACCATCGGCAAACTGCTGGCCGAGCCAGTGGCAGAAGGCGCGGCACTCCGGCATTCCCTCGCTCTCCTGGTGGATCAGCAGGCTCCACTGGGGCCCCTTGACCCTGAGCGCGGAGAGCGGCAGCAACTGCCCCTGCTCCCTGGCCGGCTGGGAGAGCCGTTCGCTCACCAGCGCCACGCCGAGCCCGGCGCTGGCCGCCTCCAGCAGCAGGCCGGGATCGGAGAAGTTGAGCCCCCGGGTCTGCAGGTGCAGATCCTCTCCCCCTCTCAACGTCCAGTGATGCCAATCCAGCTCCCGCTCGCCATGCAGGGTGGTGCGCTCCTCCGCGGGCCGGGACTGCACGGTTGCGGTGGCCACCGGCAGCAAGCGATCCGCCAGCAGGTGCTGATGGCGACACTCGGCCTGCGGCCCGAGATCCCAGCGCAGTGCAAGATCGACGGTCTGCTCCGCCATGTCGGGCACCTCGTCGCTGGTAAACAGCCAAAGATCGATGTCGGGATGCAGGCGGTGAAACTCCCCCAATCGCGGCAGCAGCCAGTGGCGGGCGATGGCGCTGCTGGTATTGAGTACCAGCTGGTTCGGTTTGCGGTACTGCTCCAACCGCTGGATCCCCATCGCCAGCTGCAACAGCACGCTCTGGGTGGTCTCCAGCAGATCCTGCCCCGCATCGGTCAGGGCGACCGAACGCCCCAGCCGGTGGAACAGCGGCTGGCCCAGCAGCTCCTCCAGGGAGCGGATCTGCTGGCTGATGGCGGACTGGGTGAGGTGCAGCTCCTGCGCTGCCTGATGAAAACTGCCGAGGCGAGCCGCCGCCTCGAAGCCCCGCAGCACGTTGAGCGGGGGCCAGTGCTTGAACATCATTGATTAGCTCTACTTATCACTTGCACTGAAAATCGATCGTTTGTTCGCCGTGTTATGGGGAGATAGTCTATTCCCATCGTCAGCAACCTTAATAGTACCTAATCAGAGAGGGAGTATGCGGGAACAGGGAATAGTGGCAAAGGGCTGGTTCATGCCCGCCGAATGGTGCCAGCACGCCGCGACCTGGATGGTCTGGCCCCACAACAAGGCGCTGTGGGAATCCGGCTGGGGCGTCACCCTGGCCGAGGTGCAGCAGGACTTCGCCCGGGTGGTCAACGCCATCGTCCGGTTCGAGCCGGTCAGGCTGGTGGTCGACCCTTCCGCGCTGACCGAGGCGCGCGCCCTCTGTGACGAGCGGGTCACCCTGGTCCCCATTGCGGTGGATGACAGCTGGTGCCGCGACTCCGGCCCCACCTTTATCTGCCACCCCGAACTCGGCAGCGCCGGGGTGAGCTGGCGCTTCAACGCCTGGGGCGGCAAGTCGGTTCATGGTCTGGACGAGGGGTTGGCGCGGCGCATCCTCAACAGCCTGGAGCTGGAGTGTATCGGCAGCTTTCTGGCCAACGAGGGGGGCGCCATCCATGTGGACGGCGAAGGCACCCTGATCACCACCGAATCCGTGCTGCTCAACAGCAACCGCAACCCGGGGATCGGCAAGGGGGAGATCGAGCGGATCTTCAGTCGCCTGCTCGGCATCGAGAAGACCATCTGGCTGCCGGGGGATCCCGACCATGTCACCGGCGACATGACGGACGGCCATGTGGACGGGGTCTGCGCCTTCAGTCGCCCCGGCCAGCTGCTGGTGGATGCCACCCGGGATGCCACCTCGACCTACGGCTTCGTGGTGCGGGAGAACCGACGGGCCCTGGCCCTGGCCACGGATGCCAGAGGGCGCACCTTCGAGTTGCAGGATCTCTACGACGCGAGCGAGGCCATAGACACCGAGACCGAGGTCTTCTGTGCCTCCTACACCAACTTCTACCTCGCCAACGGCGCCGTCATCATGCCCGCCTACGGGGTGGCGAGCGACCGGGAGGCGGCGGCTGTGCTGCAAGGTGCCTTCCCGCAAAGGGAGGTGGTGCCGGTCTCTATCAACCGGTTGGCCCACGGCGGCGGCGGTATCCACTGCATCACCCAGCAGCAGCCCGCCTGGCCGCTGCGGGGTTGAGCATTGCACGGCGGCGGCCAATCACAGGGAGTAAGCACATCATGATCAGGAAGACACTCGGGTGGATGGGCTGCCTGGCCCTGCTGCTGAGCCTCTCGGCCGAGGCCGGGGAGGCCGATGCGGCAACAGGAGAGGAGAAGGTGCTGCGGCTCTACAACTGGGCGGACTACTTCGCCCCCGATACCCTCAGCGCCTTTACCAGAGAGACAGGGATCCGGGTCATCTATGACGTCATGGACAGCAGCGAGACCCTGGAGGCCAAGCTGATGGCCGGTCGCAGCGGTTATGACCTCATCTTCCCCGGCGATACGGTGGCGGAGCGGCTGATGCGGGCGGGCAGCCTGCAACCGCTGGATCAGAGCAGGTTGCAGCACCTGGGGGAGATAGAGCCCGGCTTGCGGCAGTTGCAGCAAGCCTATCCCCATTCACGGGATGCTGTGGTGCCCTACACCTGGGGCACCATAGGACTCACTTACAACGCAGCCATGATCCGGCAGCGGATGGCGGATGCCCCGGTCAACAGTCTCGATCTGCTGTTCAAGCCCGAGCTGGCGGCAAAATTTGCCGACTGCGGCATCTCCATCATCGACTCCCCCGACGAGGTGCTGGCTGTGGTGCTGCACTACCTGGGACGGGATCCCCACAGCGGCAAGGCCGAGGATCTGGATGCCGCGCTGGCGCTGCTCAAGGGGCTCAAGCCCCATATCCGCAAGTTCCAGTCCCAGCCGGTGACCCAGCTGGTCAACGGCGATCTCTGCCTGTCCCTGGGTTACAGCGGCGACATGACCCAGGCCAGGCGCGCCGCCGCCGAGGCGGGCAAGGAGGTCGACTTCGAGTACAGATTGCCAAAGGAGGGGAGCACCGTCTGGATGGATACCATGGCGATCCCGGTGGATGCGCTCCATCCTGACTATGCCTACGCCTTCATCAACTTCGTGATGCGCCCGGCCAACATGGCGGCCATCACCAACAGCACCGGCTATCCGACCGCCAGTGCCAGGGCCAGACCCATGGTGGATGCCACCATGACGGCCAACCCGGATATCTACCTGGACGAAGCCAGCTACCAGCGGCTCATTCCGGGCAAAGACATTGCACAACCCCAGATGCGTGCCCGGATGCGAGCCTGGACTCGCTTCAAGAGCAGCCTCTGAACCCCAGGAGTAGAAAGATGTTTTCCCGACGCCACGTATTGAAGCAACTGGTCGCCCTCGGCGCCATTGCCGGGTTCGGCAGCCTGCCCGGCGCCGGCTCGGCCTTCGCCGCCAGCGAGATCGGTGCCGCCGGCCGCTACCACATGCCGGAGGAGTCCTCCCCCCAGGCCCTGGTCTGGGTAGCCTTCGGTGCCACCAGCGAGATCTGGGGTCGCAACTACAAGGAGGTGCAGGCCACCATAGGCCGGCTGGTGCAGGCCATGGCGCCCTACACCCGGGTCAACGTGCTCTGCCACCAGGATGACGAGGATCTGGCGCGCCAGCTGTGCGGCGAGCGCAACACCCACTTCGTCCACGCCGTGATGGACGACATCTGGCTGCGGGATACCGGCGGCGTCTTCGTGCAGGATGAGCAGGGGGAGCTCGGGCTGGTGGACTTCAACTTCAACGGCTGGGGGGACAAGCAGGAGCACGGCCATGACGCCAGCATCGCCTCTCTGGTGAGCCGCCAGGCGGATGCCCATTACCTGCAGAGCGAGATCATCGGCGAGGGGGGCGGCATCGAGGTGGATGGCAACGGCACCGCCATCATGACCGAGAGCTGCTGGATCAACAGCAACCGCAACCCCGGCCTCACCAAGGCGCAGGTGGAGGCAGAGCTCAAGGCCAACCTGGGGCTGCGCAAGATCATCTGGCTGCCGGGGATCAAGGGCCGCGACATCACGGATGCCCACGTGGACTTCTACGCCCGCTTCGTGCGTCCCGGGGTGGTGGTAATCAACATGGACAAGGATCCCGACTCCTACGACTACAAGGTGACCCGCCAGCACCTGGCCATACTGCAGCAGGCGACGGACGCCGACGGCAACAAGCTGGAGCTGCATCAGCTGCCGCCGCCCCTGGGCGGGCGGGACAACAAATTCAGCCGCAGCCCGGACTTTGCCGCCGGTTACATCAACTACCTGCCGATCAATGGCGCCGTGATCGCCCCCGAGTTTGGCGACAAGGCGGCCGACAGCTACTGCCGCGATCTGCTGGCCAAGCTCTACCCCGGCCGCAAGATAGTGCAGGTCAACATAGACCCGGTGGCGGCAGGGGGCGGTGGCATTCACTGCATCACCCTGCATCAACCGGCCTGAGCCTCCTCTGCCGACTCATGACCCGGTGCGACTCGACGCTCCGGGTCATGTCCCTTGGTACAACAGCCCCTCAGATCCCCGTCATGCCGATCTCGTCGAGCTGGACATGGGTGCCCTGGCGCAGGGTGTAGAGCACGGCCTCGGCCAGATCCTCCACCTGCAACCAGCCGGGCTTGCGATCACCCGGGCAGGCGGGGGGCGGCACCTGGACCAGCCCGGGGCAGAGGGTATGAACCCGAATGCCCTGATGCTGCACCTCTTCCCGCAGCGCCTTGGCGAACCCCAGCACGGCAAACTTGGCGGCGCAGTAGACGCTGGCCCGAGCGTAGCCGTTCTTGGCGGCCTGGGAGGCGATGTTGATGACGGTGCCATGGCGGCTCGCCAGCATGTCCGGCAGGCAGGCCTGGGTCAGCAGGAAGGTCCCCTTGGCGCAGGTGTCCATGACCCTGTCCCACTCCGACTCCGGCAAGTCCTGCACCAGATGGTCGCTGCCCACCCCGCTGTTGTTGACCAGCAGGTCGATGGGACCGAGCCGCTCCCGGGCCTCGGCGTGGCGGGAGCGCACCTGATCGCCGTCGCAGAGATCCAGCGCAAGCGGCAGTACCCTCACCCCGTAGCGGGCGCTGAGCCGCGCCGCCTCCTGCTCCAGCAGTTCCAGGCGGCGCGAGACCAGCACCAGCTCCACCCCCTGGCTGGCCAGGGCCTCGGCGATGGCCAGCCCTATGCCACTGGCGCCACCGCTGATCAGGGCGCGTGTTGCTCTCAGTTCGTTCATCTTGTCTCCTCCTTCAATGGAGCAGCCATTGTGGCGGCAGGGGCCTGGGGATCCCAGGGAGGGAGGGGGTGGATTCGAACCCTGGTTCGTGTTTTGGCGAGACGATTCGAACTTTGGTTCTATGTGGGCGCGACCGGGCCCAAGCCGTGCAAAAAAAGACGCCGCCCAGTGGGCGGCGTCTTGCTTCTCTTGCGGGCGGGTCACTCCACCGGGGGGGGTACGGGCGCCTCTACGGCGGGCGTTTGCTCCCCCTCTTTTATCCAGGCATCCAGCAGGGTGTAACCCACCGCCAGCACCACGGGGCCGATAAAGAGCCCTATGATCCCCAGCGCCAGCAGGCCGCCGATGACGCCCACCAGGATCAGGATCAGCGGCAGGTCGGCGCCGCGCTTGATGAGGAAGGGGCGCAGGAAGTTGTCCATGGTGCCCGCCAGCAGGGACCAGACCAGCAAGAAGGTGCCCCAGGTGGTATCCCCGCTCCAGTAGAGGTAGCCCACGCTGGCCAGCAGCACGGGGAAGGGGCCTATCTGGGCGACGATCAGCAGGAACATCAGCACCACCAGGATCATGGTGTAGGGAATGCCGGCGATGAGCAGGCCTATCCCGGCCACCGAGGATTGCACCAGGGCGGTCACCACCACCCCCATGGCGACGGCGCGGATGGCCTGGGAGGCGAGCACCACGGCGTTGTCGCCGCGCTGGCCCGCCAGGCGGTGGGCGAAGCGGCGAATGCCGTCGGCGGCTTTTTCCCCGGAGTGGTAGAGCAGGCCGCAGATGGCCACCGTCAGCAGGAAGTGGACGAACAGCAGGCCGAGGTTGCCCGCCTGGGCCGCCAGCCAGCGGGCTGTCTGGCCGAAGTAGGGGGCCAGCTTGGCGAACAGCACCTGACCGCCGCTCGCGAGGATCTGCTGCCAGAACTCGAACAGCTTGTCGCCCACCAGAGGCACCTGTTGCAGCCAGAGCAGCTCGGGGGGCGGGGAGTGGCTCAGCTCGGTGCCGAGATCGATCAGCATGGGGGCCTTCTCCGCCACGTTGGCCAGCGCCATGAACAGGGGGATGACGAACATCAGCAGCAGGATGCAGCTCATCAGCAGGGCGGCCAGGGTGCGCTTGCCCCACAGCAGGCGCTGGGCCATCTGCATCAGCGGCCAGGTGGCTATGGTGATCATGGTGGCCCAGACCAGGGCGGGCAGGAAGGGGCGCAGCACCATGAAGCACGAGATGATGAGCAGGCTGAGAAACAGCAGGCCCAGGGTGATCTTGGCCAAATCCACTTTTTTCATATGTATTGCGTTCCCTTTAACGAGGGGTGGGGCGCCGGGATCCGGCGCCAGTATTGATAAAAGACAGCAGCCACCAGAGTGCGGCACTCAGCCAGAACCCCAGGCAGCCATAGAGTAACCCTTTTCCCGCCAGGAGCAGCACAGAGCTGTCGGTGAGCACAGGGAGCACGAACAGCCCCCCGCCGATGAACAGGCCGCCCGCCAGGGCCAGCAGAGTGGCATGGAGGGCGGGAGCTGGGTGTCGTTCGAGTTGTAGCAGATTACCCGATACCAGCCCCAGGGTGAACATGGCGAGCCCCGCCAGGGCGGTGGACTGGGTCAGCCAGCCCGCCAGGGCGCAGGCCAGCAGCAGGAGAGCCCAGGGGGCTTGGCGCTGCGCCAGTGCCGCCAGGGGGGCGCGCAGTGCCAGCAGCAGGGCGCCGAGACCCAGGCCGGCCGCCACATCCGAGAGGAAGTGCACGCCGAGCCAGATGCGGGCCAGCCCGGCCAGGGCCGCCAGCAGCAGCGCCAGCACCATGCCCTGCCAGGCTCTGAGGGAGGTCAGGGCGCCGAGCAGCAGGCCCCAGTAGAGCAGGGTCGAGGCGGCGTGGCCGCTCGGCATGCCAAAGCCCTGGGCGCTCCTTTGCCCCAGCATGGGATCGAGGTGGAAGGGCCTGGGCCAGGCTACCCCCTCCTTGAGCAACTGCACCAGCAGGGTGAGCAGCACCATGGCAAACAGCAGGTTGCGCAGCCTTGGCCAGCCCAGCAGGGGGAGCAAGAAGGGGAGCAGGGCCAGCTGGAAGGCCGCCGATCCCAGCAGATTGCCGACCTCAAGCCAGCGCGCGTCTGGCCCCAGCCACTGCTGCAGGCGCTGGATCAGCGGCAGCTCTGCCCTGTGCAGGGCGCTGCCTTCGGGACTGAAGTCCGGCACCCATTTCACCTCGCTCTCGGGCACCTCGGCCAGCCGGGGGGCGAGCCAGTCGAGCTGTGTCGGGAAGCGGCGCTGAGCATGGGGCAGGCTGGCGGCATCGATCAGCCTGGCGTTGAGAATTTCGCCGCCGAGGTTCGGGGCCTCAAGCAGGGAGACAAAACCCGAGCCGCGCTGGGCCCGGATGGGGGTCAGCGTCTGGCAGGCGAATACCATGGCGCGCTGCCAGCGACCCAGCTCCCCGGTGATCCGGCCATGGAGCCCCGTCTCCTCGAACAGCTCCCGCAGGGCCGCCTGGGCGGGCGTCTCGCCCCCGTCTATGTAGCCGCCACTCAGGCTGTAGCGATCGGAGATCCTGTCCTGAACCAGCAACAGATCCTGCTGGTGGCGGATCACGCAGGCGGCCGCACCGGGAAGCGCCTCGGCGGCGAACAGGGAGGATGACAGGGAGCCGAGCAGCAGAAGCAGTAAGAGAGCGAGTCTGGGCATGATGGTGCCACTAAGGGAATAGATGGGGACAAGGGTCACAGAAATCAGATACTTGGGCAATGACTTCCGGTGGATGGCTGGCGCAGGCAGGGAGTGTCTCGGCCCAATCTGGGGCGCAAGGATTGCCGTCGGCCCGGGCAGTCCCTAGTATTGGCGGCTATTGTTCTTCTCATTCAACACATCTTGGGGCCTTTCATGCGACAGTTCGGTTTCTTCCTGGGGATTGCCATCGGCGTCATCCTGATACTGTTTGGCAGCATCGTCATCTTCCAGGCCTTGCCTGCCGCACTGGACGTGCTGGAGATGCCGAGCCGCATTCCGTTCGTGCGCGAGGTCTACACCTGGCTGATGACCAGTGCCAATGGCCTCACCAGCCAGCTGGAGCAGAACTTCCTGGAAGCCTTCCAGACAGTGCTCAAGCTGATCCTGCTCATCACCTTCATGTGGGTCTGCGTCAAGCTGGTCAACATGGGGGTGCTGATCATCCGGGCCGGCGTCGACCTCATCCGCACCGCCATCGAGCACAGCGAAGACAAGGTGGCCAAGCCCACCGAGCAGGACCGCCACCTGTAAGGCTCCCCTGCCCATTCGCAGATAAACGACAGGCCATCCTCGGATGGCCTGTTTGCATGGTGCACGGGTTCGCCCTCTTACACGACTTAGTTGAGCAGCTTCTCCAGCTCGGCCTCGGCATCCGCCCTGGCCTGATCGCTCTGCTTCACCTGGGTTTCCACCTTGTCGGCCTGCACCTGCACAGTGCCGGTCGCCCCGCTGACCACCTTGTTCAGCTGTTGCTGCGCACTGGCTTCCGCTTGCTTGGCGGTATCGCTGACCGCTTGCTGGGCGGAGCGGGTTACGGCCTGGTTGGTTTGCCGCAAGATATCGGTGGCATCGCTCACCGCCTTGCTGGCTTGCTGCTGCGCCGAGGCGGTGGCACTGCCGACCGCCTGCTTGGCGGAGTCGCTGACAGCCTTGCTGGCCTGTTGCTGCGCCGAGGTGGTGACGCTGCCGACCGCCTGCTTGGCCGAGTCGCTGACAGCCTTGCTGGCCTGCTGCTGCGCCTGGGCAGTGACGCTGCCGACCGCCTGTTTGGCGGAGTCGCTGACAGCCTTGCTGGCCTGCTGCTGCGCCTGGGCGGTGGCACTGCCGACCACCTGCTTGGCGGAGTCGCTCACCGCCTTGCTGGCCTGTTGCTGCGCCTGGGCAGTGACGCTGCCGACCGCCTGTTTGGCGGAGTCGCTGACAGCCTTGCTGGCCTGCTGCTGCGCCGAGGCGGTGGCACTGCCGATCATCTGGCTGGTCGAGTCGGTCAGGGCCTGAGTCGCGCTCTGTTGCAGGTTGCCCATCACATTGCCAAGCAGGGAACCGCTTGTTCCCGTCATCACCTTGCCGGCGTCGGTGAGGGCGGTGGCGGTCGGGTTGCCGGCCTGCCACTCCTGCATGGCGCTCGGCCAGGTCGGGGTCGCCGCCGTCAGGTTCTCGCCAAACACCTGGGTTGCGCCGTCGCCCTTCTGCAACATGACGGAGAGCTGGTTGGTGTCGGCGTTCCACACCATGCCAGCCTGTTTGGCCACATCCGGCACTGGGGCGTAGCGGGAGACCACGTAAAACAGCGGCCCCTCCTGCTGCAACTCGTTGGCCGTCTTGAGCAACTGCATGGTGCTGTCGTAGTTGGGCCCCAGCATGGCGGTCATCCTGTCCTTGATCAGCGGCTGTTCGAACAGGTTGGCCTCGTTCGGATCGAAACCGACCAGGGGTTTGAGCAGGGCCCACATCAGCTGGCTGGTGGGGCTCATCAGCAGCAGGGGGGCAACACAGGCGGACAACATCAGGCTCAGGCAGGCAGCCTGGAGCAACGGCATGATACGCATCGACAACATATCCAAGTAATTATTTGATTAATATGGGGTTATGCTGTCATATCCCGACAACATCACCTGAACTGGGCCGCATCATCCCGAGAGCGGGGGTGGGCGCAGGCAGGCTATCATATTGCTCCCGGAATGCCAGATGAGCCGACACTTATTGGTCAAGTCGGCGACGGCTATGGTCGCCTCTATGGATCGGGCTCTTTTCATCACAGGTTCCTTGCCATGATTAAATTCGTCTTCTCTCTGCTTGCCCTGGTGGGGGCCACCAGCGCCCTGGGGGATCCGGTCAAGGTGCAGACACCTTCTCGCCACTCGGTGGGCACGGATCTGGTGCTGCCGCTCGGATCGCTGCCGGAGCGGGTCTGCTGGTATCAGGATCAGAAGTTCTCCCTGGGGGCCCGCATCCAGCAGGGGGATATCTGGCTGGAGTGCGGTCCGCAGAATCCGCAGGAGAGCAACGGGCCCCTGGCCTGGCGTGAGCCTCAGTTGTATCAGCCTGCCGCCGAAGGTAGCCCCAACCGGGAGACGATCAGGGTGGGTCAGTGAGCCTTTTCTTGATCCAGCTACAGACACGGGCGTGATCCCTGTCGCATAATGCAGCTCCTTTCTTCTCTTGGCTGGAACCTAAGAAATGGCTCGTCGCTCTTCCAATGCACAACGTCGTCGCAGTAGCTGGTGGTACAAACGCTTGTTGGCAAGGGAGCGGGAAGAGCGCGAAGCGCGTTCCGTCCGGGATTGATACCGCATTGAAAAACGGAGCCTCGGGCTCCGTTTTTTATTTATCACCAGCTCGGCGGTGCTCTTCCAATGCACAGCTTGGTTGCCGTAACGGGTGGTACAAACGCTTGTTGGCAAGGGCGCGGGAAGAGCGCGAGGGCGCTGCGTCCGGGATGGATACCGCATTGAAAAACGGAGCATTTGGCTCCGTTTTTGCATTTATCACCGTCAGCATCACGACAACGGGGGCCATCAGGCCCCCGTTTTGCGTTTGCAGATGCTTACTGCCTGCGGCTTAGCGCTGCAGGGCGGCCAGTGCCAGTTCGACCCGTTTGGCGTACTCGGGGTCGGCCTGCTCGAAGTGGCTGAGCTGGGCTGCGACTATGGCGTCATCCTCCACGTTGACGAGGGAACGCGCCAGGTTGGCGGCAAGGCGTGCGCGCTGCCCCTCGTCCATCAGGCGGAACAGGTCCCCCGGCTGGCTGTAGTAGTCGTCATCGTAGTCGCGGAAGTCGTAGTGCAGGGCGGCCCCTTCCAGGCTCAGTGCCGGCTCGTGCTGCTCGCTCGGCTGCTGGGTACCGAAGCGGTTCGGCTGGTAGTTGGGGCTGGCACCGCCGTTGCTGTCCGCCCGCATGGCGCCGTCACGGTGGGCGCCGTGGTGGAAGGGGCAGCGGGGGGCGTTGACCGGCAGCAGGCCGTGGTTGACGCCGAGACGATAGCGCTGGGTGTCACCGTAGGAGAAGAGCCGCCCCTGCAGCATGCGATCCGGCGAGAAGCCGATGCCGGGCACCACGTTGGCCGGGGTGAAGGCGGCCTGCTCCACGTGGGCGAAGTAGTTGTCCGGATTCTGGTTGAGCTCCAGCACGCCCAGCGGGATCAGCGGATAGTCCTTGTGCGGCCACACCTTGGTGAGGTCGAACGGGTGGATCTGGTAGGTCTGGGCCTCGGCCTCCGGCATCACCTGCACATAGACCTTCCAGCGCGGGAAGTCGCCCCGCTCTATGGCATTGAACAGATCGGCCTGGCTGGTCTCTCTGTCCTGGCCGACGGCATTGGCCGCCTCCTCATCTGTGTAGAAGCTGTGGCCCTGCTCGGTCTTGAAGTGGAACTTGACCCAGAAGCGCTCGTTGGCCGAGTTGATGAAGCTGAAGGTGTGGCTGCCGTAGCCGTTCATCTCCCGCAGGCTCCTGGGGATGCCGCGATCGCTGAACAGTATGGTGACCTGATGCAGGGATTCCGGGTGGCGTGACCAGAAGTCCCAGGCGGCGGTGGCGCTGCGCAGGTTGGTGCGCGGATCCCGCTTCTGGGTGTGGATGAAGTCGGGGAACTTCAGCGGATCCCGGATGAAGAAGACGGGGGTGTTGTTGCCCACCAGATCCCAGTTGCCCTGCTCGGTGTAGAACTTGAGGGCGAAGCCGCGCACGTCGCGCTCGGCGTCGGCTGCGCCCTTCTCACCGGCCACGGTGGAGAAGCGCAGGAAGACCGGGGTCTGCTTGCCGATGGCATTGAACAGGTCGGCCTTGCTGAATTGGCTGATGTCGTGGGTGACGGTGAAGGTGCCGTAGGCGCCCGAACCCTTGGCGTGAACCACCCGCTCGGGAATGCGCTCGCGGTCGAAGTGGGCGAGTTTCTCCATCAACCAGATGTCTTGCATCAGCACGGGGCCGCGGGGGCCGGCGGTGAGGCTGTTGTTGTTGTCGACGACGGGGGCACCGTTGGCGCTGTGCAGGGTCTTGTCAGTCATGGGGCATCTCCTTGTGATGAGCCGCCAGACTAGGGGAAGGGCGCGCCCGGCTCCAATGGAGTGTGCCTAACCCTTTGATTGGTTTCGCTGATGGGGGGTGGAAACGAACGCCAGCCTTGCGGCAAGATGGGACTCAGCCAATCAGGAGGTCTCATGTCCATCACCATTCGCCGCGCCGGGCCGGAAGATGCCGCCCCCCTGCGCGATCTCTACGCCATGCCCAAAGCCCAGGCCGGTACCCTGCAACTCCCCTTCGCCTCGCTGCACCACTGGCAGCAGCGGCTCGAGCCGCGGGACGGGGTCACTGTGCTGCTGGCCGAATCCGATGGTCTGGTGGTGGGTAACCTGACCCTGTGGCAGGAGCCCAACCCGCGTCGGCGCCACGTGGCGAGCCTCGGCATGGCGGTGCGTGATGACTGGGCCGGGCGCGGCGTGGGCTCGGACTTGATGGCGGCCGCGCTGGATCTGGCGGACAACTGGCTCGGGCTGACTCGCCTCGAGCTCACCGTCTGGAGTGACAACGAGGCGGCGCAGGCGCTCTACCGCAAGTTCGGGTTCGTGCAGGAAGGTGTCGCCCGGGATTACGGCCTGCGCCACGGCGTGCTGGTGGACACCCTCTATATGGCGAGAGTGCGCTCATGATCGACTATCGCGAGCGCCTGACTCCCGTGCTGCGGGCACTGGAGCAGGAGCCGGATCTCTCCATCGAGGAGCTGGCGAGCCGCGCCTGTCTCTCCCTCTATCACTTCCACCGGGTGTTCACCGCCGTGGTGGGGGAGTCCCCCGGCGAGATGTGTCGCCGGCTGCGGATGCGGCGGGCGGCCTGGCAGCTCTGCTATACCGATGCCAGCGTCACCGCCATCGCCCTGGGGGCGGGGCTCGGCAGCTCCCAGGCCTTTGCCAAGGCGTTTCGCCGTCACTATGGCTGCACCCCGGGAGCGTTTCGCCGCGACAAGGGCAAGAACGGACACCTGGATCGCAAGGAAGGACACGCATGGCAAGGGGTACTCCCTTATGCTGAAGACCACTCATCAGCAAGGAGCAACACCATGAACACCGTCGAGATGGACGCCCGCACCCTGGCCTATATTCGCGTGACCGGTCCCTATGGCGAGGGCTATGACGCCGTCTGCCATCGCCTTCACCAGTGGGCCGCGCCCCGAGGCCTGGAAGGGGGAGAGTGGATCTTCATCTACCACGACAACCCCGAGGTGACGCCGCCTGCCCAGTGCCGCACCGACATCGGCATCAGTGTGCCGGTGGGCACCCTGGGGACGGGGGAGGTGGAGATCCAGCTCATCCCCGCCGGGCGTTACGCCCAGTCCCGCTACCTCATCACGGATCGCAACCAGTACGGGCCGCGCTGGCAGGAGCACATAGGCGACATAGTCTCCGCCGGGTTGGCGTTCGGCGACGGCCCCTGCTTCGAGCTCTATCACAGCGTGAGCAATGACCCCCTGCGCGACGACGTGAGCTTCTGCTCCAGCGTGCGCTAGGCAGACGGCAATAAAACGAGGCGCCCAGGGGCGCCTCGTTTTATTGGGGGGATGGCGCCATGCCTGCATCAGGGGGCAGCCCACCAAGGTTCGCTCGTTCAGGGTTGGCTGGGCACCTTGTTCCGGCGGGACTTCCACCACCAGCGCAAGCGGATCTGGGAGATCAGCATGCCTGCCAGCATCGGGGTGCAGCCCACCAAGGTTCGCTCGTTCAGGGTTGGCTGGGCACCTTGTCCCGGCGGGACTTCCACCACCAGCGCAAGCGGATCTGGGAGATCAGCATGCCTGCCAGCATCAGGGCGCAGCCTACACCAAGGTTCGCTCGTTCAGGGTTGGCTGGGCACCTTGTTCCGGCGGGACTTCCACCACCAGCGCAAGCGGATCTGGGAGATCAGCATGCCTGCCAGCATCAGGGCGCAACCTACGATGGCTCGCTCGTCCAGATGTTCCCCCAGCAGCAGCACACCGCCGATGGCAGCGAATACCGTCTCCAGGCTCAAGATGATGGCGGCGTGGGCCGGGTGGGCACCGCGCTGGCCGACCACCTGCAGGGTGTAGCCTATGCCGACCGACACCAGCCCCGCGTAGAGCAGGGCCTGCCAGCCCGCCACGGCGCCGCCGAGGGTCGGGGTCTCGATGACAAAGGCAGTACCAAGACTGAGCAGGCCGCACACCACGAACTGCACCCCGGCAAGGCGGATGGGGGCGACCCGGTTCGAGTAGTGATCCAGCACCAGCAGGTGAACGGCCCAGAACAGGGCACCGATCACCTGCAGCAGATCACCGTAGCCTATGGTGAACTCCTCGGTGACGCTGAGGTAATAGAGCCCGGCCATGGCGATGAGGGCGCCAATCCAGGTGTTGGCCCCTGTCTTGTGGCGCAGGGCCAGGCCGATGACGGGCACCAGTATGATGTAGAGACCCGTAATGAAGCCCGCCTTGGCGGCCGTGGTGTAGAGCAGCCCCACCTGCTGCAGGGAGGCTGCGCTGAACAGCACGCCCCCGGCGATCAGGCCCCCGACCAGCAGCAGGCGGCGATCGCCCGATGATGATCCGGATTGCGGTCTGGGCTGGCGCGACTTGAGCCACCACAAGAGCGGCAGCAGGGAGGCGGCCCCGAGCAGGAAGCGCAGGCCGTTGAAGGTGAAAGGCCCCATGTGATCCATCCCCAGGCGCTGGGCGACGAAGCCCAGCCCCCAGATGGCGGCGGCCATCAATAACATCATGTTTGAACGCATACGGATTCATCCCTGAGAGAGCAGTGACAGAGGCACTCGGGCCCCTCTCAGTACGATACCCGTCAGCGGGGGGCTTTGTCGCCGGTGATTTGCAATCAGATGGGCGCCAGCCCGAGGCGGCTACCAGCCGCCAGCCAGCCTGGCGAGCAGGGGCAGCAGGGCGAGCAGCAGCAGGTTGCCCCGAAGGATCCAGATCACCCAGAACTGCTGCTGGATGGAGACAATGGGGGCGCGCCCCTGACGCAGGGAGCGGCGCCAGTGATGGAACAGCCGGCTGGGGTAGCCGAAGCTGAGGGCCATGGCGAAGAACAGCAGCAGCTTGGTGCGATAGCCGGGATTGGCCAGCAGGGCCGAAGGTTGCAGCGGATGAGCGAGCACCATGAGCACGCCAGTGATGAAGATGAACAGCAGCGCCAGCGCCGCCAGGCTGTCTGCCAGCAGCAGCTTGCGCACCTGCTCGATGGACATGCCGCGCCGGAACAGAAAGTACACCGAGGTGATGGCGCCGGTCAGGGTGATCACGGCGCAATAATGGAGCGCGGTCAGCAGTTCCGGGTTCAACATCCGAGCCTGTTCCTTCTCGTTGGCCACATGGCAAGCTTCTCTTTGGACGCCATAGAGCGGGGCTGATATTCTGACACTACACGACGTCGGGGGATAGCAGGAGGCAGGGTTGGATAAACGGGCAGTCTCCAAAAAGACCTGGTCCCTGGTTGCCAGGATGCGTCTGGGCCTGTTGCTGTTGTTCATTCCCGTGCTGATGCTGGGCGCCATCTACTACCTGCACATGGAGCGCAGCCTGCAACGAGAGTTGCAACACCGTCTGCTCGCCACCAACCACCAGTTGCGTCACGTCTTCATCGAGCCCTACCTGCACGAAATGGAACGCCAGTTCACCCTCATCTACGACCAGGTGAAGGTGGACGACATCAGCGGCCCCCGTCTGCACAATGCCGAGGGCTACCTCAAGGAGTGGCGCCTCTACAAGGGGGTCATGGCGGATCTCATCTACATCTATGTCGGCACCGCCGAGCGCCAGATGCTGATCTACCCCGAGTGGCAGGCGGATACGGGCTTCGATCCCAGGACGCGCCCCTGGTATCAGCTGGCCAGCCAGCATGTGGGCAAGATGGTCTGGACCGAGCCCTATTACGACTACACCAACGGCAACCTGGTGATCGCGCTCGCACGGGCGCTCACCGACCAGGAGGGTAGGGTGCGCGGGGTGTTCGCGGTCGATGCCATCTTGGCGCCCTTCTCCGCCCAGCTGAACCGGCAGTGGAACAGCGGTTACCAGATGATCGTCAACCAGTCCGGCAAGGTGCTGGCCCACCCCGATCCTTCCCGGCTGCTCAAGCCCATGACGCACCCGAGCTGGCTCTCCCGCTTCAGCGCTGAGGACGGCATCTTCCTGGACTCGGACTCCCGGCAGTTTGTGGCCTACAGCCGCCTGCCGGATCGCAACTGGGTGCTGATCAGCGTGCTGCCGGCGTCGAGCATTCAGGTCGTGGTGGCGAGCGCCTCCCTCAACGTGCTCGGGGTGGTGGTGCTGGCCTGCATGCTCTATGCGCTGCTGGCCCTGGTCTGGTCCCGTTATTTCAGGCGGATGCTGGACGAGATCTCCACCATGATCCGCGCCAGCAGGATGCCACCCGATGGGGTGCCCCATGGGGGCATGCACGAGCTCAGGCACGTCTATGCCGAGCTGGCGGAGGTGAGCAAGGATTACCACGAGGCGCGCCAGCAGGCGAATCTGGACAAGTTGACCGGCCTCTACAATCGCCGCTTCTTCGACGAACGAGTCAATCGTCTGCTGTTCGAGCATCAGCCGTTCTGCCTGGCCATGGTGGATCTGGACGATTTCAAGCGGGTCAACGACACCTTCGGCCATCAGACCGGAGACGTGGTGCTCAAGCGGGTGGCCAAGCTGGGCAACCAGCTGCTGGAGGATCACGGCTGGGTCTGCCGTTACGGCGGCGAGGAGCTGGTGGTGCTGTTCGCCAACCCCGACATCCACTTCTGCCAGATGCTGCTGGAGCAGTACAGGATAGGGGTCGCGTCCCTGGACTGGCGTGAACCCGGCCTCGGGATCACCTTCAGCGGCGGCCTGGTGGCGAGCGCCCCCGGTCTGGATGCCAAGGGGCTGCTCGATATCGTCGATGCCGAGGTGTATCGCGCCAAGCGAGATGGCAAGAACCGCATCTATCTGGGGGGAGGCGCCCCCTTGGCGCAGCAGGAGGTGCCGCCGGAAGACGATGGGATACTGAGCAAGGAAGAGGCCTGAGGGCCTCTTCTTCATTCAGCGGCTCAAGGGAGCAACTGCCACGCCCACAGGGGCCAGCCCAGCTCCGAGGCGCACTGGCGCAGGGCAGGGGCCGAATTGACCGCATGGGGATGGGTCACCGCCCGCAGCATGGGCAGATCGTTGTGGGAGTCGCTGTAACCAAAGCTCCCCTGCCAGATCTGCTCCCGCCCGGCAAAGAGCTGGTTGATGCGGGCCACCTTGCCCTCGCGAAAACTCAGGGTGCCGCGGGTCTGGCCGGTCAGCCTTCCCTCCTCCTCGTCGAGCAGGATGGCGACGCAGTGATCCATCCCCAGCATCTTTGCCATGGGGGTCACCAGGTGTTCGCCGGAGGCGGAGATGAGCACCAGCTCGTCGCCGCGCTGGCGGTGCCACTCGATGCGGGCCAGCCCCTCGGGGTAGAGGCGCTCGCGCAGCACCTGCTCGGCAAAGCGGGTGCAGAGGGCGTCGAGCCACTGGCGCGTCTTGCCCGCCAGGGGTTGCAGGGTGAAGGCCATGTACTGGTGCATGTCCATCTTGCCCTGATGGTAGAGGGACATCATGGCCTGCTCCTCGGCCACCATGCCCGCCGGGGCCAGCTCCTCGGCCACCATGTACTCCAGCCAGAGGCTGGCGGAATCCCCGGCAATCAGGGTCTCGTCCAGATCAAACAGTGCCAGTGCCATGGGCGCTCCTCGCAGTGAAAATGGAAATGAAATGCGGCCTCATGCTACCTCACAGAGCTGATCCCGGGCCACCGCCAGGGTCACGGCGCTGCCCACGGCCAGCAGATCGCCGGCACAGCGGTTGAGGCAGTCCACCGTCAAGAGCCCCGCCTCGCACTCCACCTGATAGCGGATGACGTTGCCAAGCAACTGCTGCTGGCGGACGATGCCGGGCAGGCTGGGCTCGCTGCTGGTTGCCCCGGCGGGCAACAGGGTGATGGACTCCGGCCGCAGCGCCAGCTTGCCCTGAAAACGGGGGCCGAACAGGGACTTGCCCTGCTCTGCGCCGAGCAGGTTGTAGTTGCCGATAAAGCCCGCCACAAACTCGCTGGCGGGGCGGGTGTAGATCTGCTCCGGCGTGCCGCTCTGGACTATGGATCCCTTGTTCATCAGGAAGATCCTGTCCGACAGGGTGAGCGCCTCCTCCTGATCGTGGGTCACGAAGATGGTGGTGAGCTCGAGGCGCTGCTGGATCTCGCGGATCTGCTGGCGCAGGCTGCGGCGGATGCGGGCATCCAGCGCCGAGAGCGGCTCGTCCAGCAAGAGGATCCGTGGCTGTACCACCAGGGCCCGGGCCAGCGCGACCCGCTGGCGCTGGCCGCCGGAGAGCTCGGCCGGATAGCGGCGCTCGAAGCCGGTCAGCTCCACCAGCGCCAGTGCCTCCTGCACGCTGGCCTCCATCTCGCGCCCCGGCTGGGGCTTCATCTTGAGGCCGAAGGCGACGTTGTCCCACACCGTCATGTTGGGGAAGAGCGCATAGCTCTGGAACACCATGCCGATGCCCCGCTTCTGGGGCGCCTGCCAGGTGATCTCTTCACCGGCCACCCGCACCTGACCGCCATCCACCGGAGTGAGCCCGGCCAGCGCCCGCAGCAGGGTGGACTTGCCGCAGCCGGAGGGGCCGAGCAGGGTCACCAGCTCCCCCTTGCGAATGCCGAATTCGATCCCCTCGAACACAGGTGTATCGCCGTAGGATTTATGCAACTGATTGACTTCTAAATGAAACATCTTGGATCACCGATGAAATCTGTTGGCCGCCCAGGTGAGCAGCAGGGTCAGCAGGAAGTAGCTCATCACCAGTGCACTGGTGAAGTGGCCCGAGGTGGACCTCATGTTGTAGAGGTAGACCTGCAGGGTCTCGTAGCGGGTGCCCACCAGCATGTTGGCGAACACGAATTCGCCGAGCAGGAAGGAGAGGGAGAGAAACAGCGCCGCCAGCAGTCCCTTGCGCAGGCAGGGGATCACCACCAGCAGGAAGGCGCGCCGACTACTTGCCCCCAGCAGGTGGGCGGCATCCATCAGATCCTTCAGCGGTACCCCTTGCAGACTGTTGGCCAGCGCCCGGTACATGAAGGGCAACACCACTGTGAACCAGGTGCCGATGAGGATCCACGGGGTGCCGATAATGGGCAGGACGCCGTCGGCGTAGATCTGCAGCAAGCCCACCGAGGAGACCACGGGCGGCACCGCGAAGGGGAGCAGGATCAAGAGGTTCATCCAGGGATCCAGCCTGGGGAAGTAGTAGGCCACCACCAGCACGGTGGGCACCAGCACCAGGGTGCCTAGGAGCAGGGTGGCGAAGCAGACCAGGAGGCTTCGGCCAAAGGCTGCGAGAAAGCGCGGATCGCCCCAGAGCTTGAGATACCAGTCGAGGGTGAAGCCGTCCGGCAGCAGGGTCGCTCCCCAACGGGTAGAGATCGAATAGAGAAAGGTGGCCAGCAGCGGCAGCAGCAGGGTAGCCACCAGGGCCCCCAGCACCCAGCGCGGCCAGCTCGGTTGCAAATCATGCATGGGATTGCCCCTTGTTCATATAGCTCTTCTTCAGCAGCCACTGGTTGGCGGCCGTCACCACCCCCAGCAGCACCATCAGGATCACCGCCAGCGCCGCCGCCAGGTTGGGCTCGAGGAAGATGTCGCCGGAGACCAGGCTCGCCACCCTGATAGTCACCAGATTGAAGTTGCCCGTGGTGAGGGCGTAGGCGGAGGCATAGGCCCCCACGGCGTTGGCAAACAGGATGATCAGGGTGCCGAGCAGGGCGGGAGTGAGCACCGGCAGCGCCACGTGCCACACATACTGCCCCTTGCTTGCCCCCAACAGCGCGGCGGCCTGCGGCCACTCATCCTGCAGGGCATCGAACGCCGGGTAGAGCAGCAGCAGGGCAAGGGGGATCTGGAAGTAGGTGTAAATCAGGATAAGGCCTGACCCAGAGTAGAGGTTGAAGCCGTCGATGAGGCCCCAGGATTTGAGCAGCAGGGTAACGGCGCCGTTGATGCCGAGCACTATGATGAAGGCGAACGCCAGCGGCACACCGCTGAAGTTGCCCGTCATGGTGACAAAGGCCAGCAGCAGCCGCTTGACCCGTTCGCCGCTGTGGCGCAGCGCCGCCGCCCCCAGGGTGCCGATGGCAAGCCCCGCCAGACTGGCGATACCGGCGATGCGCAGGGAGTTGCCGAAGGATTGCAGGTAGAAGGGGGAACTCAAAATCTCCCGGTAATGGTCGAGGCCCCAGCCATCCGGGGTCTGAAAGCTGCCCACCAGCACCCACACCATGGGGGCGATCTGGAACAGGATCATCAAGAGGACAAAGGGCAGCAGCACCATCGCGGGCAGCCAGTGGCGGCTTGCCCGGCGTGGCTTCACCTGTTGATCCGCGAGGATCTTGGTGGTGGCAGGCATCATCAGTGCACCTCGCGCATAAAGGCCGCCTTGAGCTGCGGGGGAGCCACCGGCTTGTCGTGGGGAATGCCCAGCAGATCGGCCATCAGGGCGCAGAGCTGGGTCTGGGCGATCACCACCCCATCCGGCCAGCGCTCGATAAAGGCATCGCCAAACAGCCAGAGCGGCACGGTGCGCTCCTCGGGCAGGGTGCCGCCGTGGCTGAGATCCTTGTTCATGCCGTGATCCGAGGTGATCACCACCTGATACCCCTCTGCCAGCCACTGGGGCAGCAGATCGGCCAAGAGGCTGTCCATGCGGCGCGCCTGATTGCGGTACTGGCGGGAATCCAGGCCAAACTTGTGACCGGCATCGTCCACCCCCATGGGGTGGATCAGCAGAAAATCGGGATCGTACTGGCTGCGCAGCCACTCGCCATCCATCAGCAGATGGCTGTCGGGGTAGGCGTCATCCCAGTAGAAGCAGCCGTGCTGAATGGGCAGTTGCTCGTCGTGAGTAAAGCGATCGCGGGCCGCCAGCCAGGGGCTCTGGTTATAAAGCTCGCTCACCCAGTAGTAGGCCGCGGCGGCGGTGCGTTTGCCCGCGGCCCGGGCCAGATGGAAGATGGCGTCGTGCTGGCTGAGACGACTCACTCCGTTGTGGGTGATGCCGCTCGCCACCGGCGGCACGCCGGTCAGGATGCACTCGTAGAGGGGCCGGGAGAGAGACGGCAGGGCAGAGTTCAGTGTCGTATGCAGGCCCCGCCCCGCCTCCACCATGCCGAAAAGGTAGCCCATGCAATGGGCTACCTCGGCTGCCAGACCATCCACAAGTACCACTATCACCTTGTGTTGCACTGGATCCCCTTACTGCATGTTGATCATGACGGTTTCCTGCCACTGGCGCGGCAGGGCCTTGGAGCTCTGCTCCCAGGCGGCGTGATCCTGGACCGGCTTGGCATTGGCATACTGCTCGGCCGGCAGCAGCTTGGCCTTCACATCGTCCGGCAGGGTCACATTGCTGCGGATGGGGCGGGCGTAGCCGCGTGCCAGGTTGATCTGACCGGCATCGGAGAGGATGTATTCCCGTGCCAGCTTGGCGGCGTTGGGGTTCTTGGCCCACTTGTTGATGATGGTGGTGTAACCGGCGATGACGGAGCCGTCGCTCGGGATCACCACGTCAAACTTCTTGGGGTCGATCTGGTCGCGGTAGTTCAGGGCGTTGAAGTCCCACAGTACCCCCACTTCCACCTCGCCCTTCTCGATGTTGGCGATGGTCGGGTCGTTCAGGGAGAGACGACCCTGCTTGGCCAGCTGGCCGAACAGCTCCAGCGCGGGTTTCAGATTCTTCTCGCTGCCGCCGGTGGCATAGGCCGCCGCCAGCACGCCGTTGTTGGCCTGGGAGGCGACTCCCACATCACCCAGGGTCACCTTGTAGTCGCCACCCAGCAGGGATTGCCAGCTGGTAGGAGCGGCCTTGACCAGATCCTTGTTGATCAGGAAGGCGATGGTGCCGGTATAGGCCAGCATCCAGTGACCGTCCGCATCCTTGGCCCAGTTGGGAATATCGGCCCAGGTGGAGGGTTTGTAGGGCTGGGTGACCCCCTGCTTGACCGCGACCGGACCGAAGGCGCCGCCCACGTCGCCGATGTCGGCGGTGGCGTTGGCCTTCTCGGCGGCGAACTTGGCGATCTCCTGGGCGGAGCTCATGTCGGTATCCTGATGCTTGATGCCATAGATGCTGCCGAGCTGCTGCCAGGTATCCTTCCAGTTGGCCCAGCTGTCGGGCATGCCGATACTGCTGAGTTGCCCTTCGCCGCGAGCGGCCTTTTCGAGATCCGCGATATTCTCGGCGGCAAACAGTGGCTGACTGATGGCTACCAGAGCCAGTGCACTTGCGATCACGCTTTTCATCATCCCATCCCTCTGGACTAGGTCAGTTAAGGTTCGAGAGGGATGCTAGAGGGGAAATATGACGGTGGCGGGGCGCTTTGATGGCGTTTTCGTGACAATCGCCCTGTCATGGCGCTGTCATCAGGGACGGTTACAACTCGGGGTCGACAGCCGCTGGTCTACTCCAGGGGGCGCACACCGGAATGACCGACAGGGATGTGACAGTGACAGAGCGATTGAGTGAACAGGGGCTGACCGATGGCCGCAACCCCTCCAAGTGCGAACAGATTTGCCAAACCCTGCGTCGCTATATCGGCAGCGGACAGCTGGGGGCCGGGCAGCAACTACCCGCCGAACGGGCCCTGAGCGAACGCTTCGCCACCACCCGCATCACCATCAAGGAGGCGCTCTCCAGCCTGGAGGCGGATGGCCTCATCTACCGGGCCGAGCGGCGCGGCTGGTTCGTGGCGCCACCCCGCCTCACCTACGATCCCGCCATCCACACCCATTTTCACCAGTGGATCGGCGAGCAGCAGCGCGTGGCCGAAACCCGGGTGCTGGCCCACGGCAGTGCGCTTGCCAGCAGTGAGCTGTGCAGCCGGATGGGGCTGGCGCCCTTCACCCCGCTCTACGAGATCCGCCGCCTGCGCCTTATCGACGGCCGCCCTGTGCTGCACGTCAGCCACCACCTGCTGGCGAGCCGCTTTCCCGATATCGCCAGCGCGCCGCTGGCCAGCTCCCTCACCGAGCTCTATCAGCAGTGCTATGGCATAGGCCAGGGGGGGGCGAGTCTCGAGATCACTCCCTCGGCGGCGCGGGGAGAGATAGCCCGCGCCCTCAATCTGGCCCAGGGGAGCGCAGTGCTCAGACTGGTGCGGGTCAACTATGACAAGCGGGGGGCGCTGGTGGATTGTGACATCGAGCACTGGCGACCGGATGCCATCCGCATCTGCCTCGATACGCGAGTATTGCAATCAGCTGCAGGCAAGCTGCAAAAAAACCGGCTCGCCGATTAGGGAATATCCAGTGCACTGTCGGGCAAAGTGGCGATCCGCATCTGTCTGGATACGCGGGCGCTGCAATCGGCAACAGGCAGATCGCAGCAAGCTCAACTTACGGGATAACGGAACGCCAGCGAAAACGGACGGATCCCGCAGGATCCGCCGGGATCAGTTGTCGATATTGGGGATAAGGTCGTCGAAGCTCTGGTAGCCGCAGTCCGCCAGTTGCAGCGACATTGTGTAGGTCTTGCTGCCCTCCCGCTGGCCTATGGCGGGGCGGTTGAGCTTGAGCTCCTGATGCCAGTACTCCTTCATGCGATCGATCAGGGCCATGGCCTCGCTCTCGTCCAGGTGGAGCTGGCACAGCGCCATGTAGTTGTTCGACTTGTGCATGTTCTCCACCAGATAGTCCCCCAGCACCGACATGGCCTGGCGTGCCTGCTGGCGGGCGAAGCGGCTGTGCTGCTCGAAGCTGATCCGCTCGCTGATGAGGAAGTGGTAGCTGTTGTCGATGCCGAGCTGCAAGATGCCGAGCTTCTCCAGCTTGCGCAGATAGAGGTAGCAGGAGGCATCGGTCAGGCCGTATTCCCGCTTGAGATCGATCAACGTCTTGTCGCGCCAGAAGATGTTGGCGAGGAAGGCGTAGAGCCCCGGCTCCTTGTGAAACGCCTCGTCCTGCTCCTGGGTGAAGACGGCGCGGCGGCTCTGGGCGTCCTGGGTGCGATCCAGCAGCTCCTCGAACGAGAGCCCGACCAGATGGCAGATCTCCAGCAGGGTATCGAACGGCAGGGAGGGCTTGTTCATCATCCGCTTCACGGTGGCGATGGAGACCCCCATGGCTTCCGCCAGGGTCTGATAGCGGATCCCCTTGTCGGTCAGGGTCTTCTTCAGGGTGTCGAGAATGTGGTTGGCCAGGGTCTGGCTGTAGGTCATGCAACTATTCCTTTATCTGCATTTTTAGTCGTGCCAGAAAGTGAGTCATTTATCTGTATCGGGCTCAATTTTTGACACCTAGAAAAACCAGAGGAGAGTAATCCGGTGATAACGGCTGAAATGGCCTGACCAGTTGTGGTGCAAGGTGGCAGATAATGACACTCGGTGGTGCATATCCTTCAACCTTCCAACATTTTGCTGGTGATGCATATTACATCGCACATAATCCAACACGAATCGGATTCAATGCCTTCCTGGTTGAGAAAACGATTGTTTGCTTCCAATTTAAGGGTTTTTTTAACCGCAAGGTTTTATTCTTTCCTGGCATTGAGCGGAACTCGCAAGAGGTCCGCTTTTTTTCTTTTCTCCGAATTTGAGCCCGCCGTCAAGGAAGGGGCGCATCTTTTGGCACCTCCTGCGCCGCCCTCCCGAGGGACTATTCCCCCTTGCAGGGGAACAGCTTGGGGATCTCCCGCACCAGCCAGCTCTTGGCCTTGCCCATGGTATCGCGCCGCCACGCCAGCACGACCTGCACCTGATGGCGATATTCGGGGCCGATCACCTTGAGGCGGCCCGCCTTGATGTCCTCTTCTATCCAGCTCAGGGGCATGGTGCCGACACCAATGCCCGCCAGCAGGGCATCGCGCTTCTCCCCCATGGTGCTGACGGTCAGGCGCGGCTGCTTGTCCAGCAGGCGATAGGTGAGGGCGGGCTTGCGCCGCGCCGTGTCGGCAATGGCGATGGCGCGGTAGCGGCGCAGGGTCTCGTCCGCCAGGGGTTCGGGCTCCCCGTGCAGGGGGTGATCCGGGTGGGCGACATAGAGCATCACCTCCTCCTGCAAGGGCTGGTGCTTGATGCCGGTCAGGGTGATATCGGGGTTGAGGGAGGAGATGAGCAGGTCGGCGCGGCCATCCTCCAGACACTCCCAGCTGCCCGCCAGCACCTCGGCCCGCAACCGCAGCCGGGTATCCGTCAGCTCGGCCAGCCGCTCCACCAGGGGGTAGAGCGCCTGCAGCGGCACCAGGGCATCGACGGCTATGGTGATGTCGGTCTCCCAGCCCCGGGCCAGGGCCCGGGTCTCCCCCACCAGATGCTCGGCCGCCTCCAGCAGCAGACGACCCTGCTCCAGCAGCATGCGCCCGGCGGGGGTGAATTTGGTTCTGTGGCCGCTGCGATCAAACAGCATGGCGTCCAGCTCGTCTTCCAGCTTCTGCACCGTGTAGCTCAGCGCCGAGGGCACCTTGCCCAGCTCGTCGGCGGCGGCCGCGAAGCTGCCACGGCGGTCTATGGCGTCCAGCACCCGGATCGCCTCCAGGGTCAGCGCCCGCTCCTTGTTCGATTCCTTGGCCATATCTAACCTTCAATTTTTTTGAACATGTTTGCCAGATTATCTCGCTAACAACTTAGGGCAAGCCACTTTAATATTCAACCAACGCTTAGGCAGGAAGGCCAAGCGGCCAAATAAAAGGTAGTTCCAGGCTGAGACATCACACAGAACGATGTCTGCTGTAGGTGAAAGAACAACACACTATTTGAATAACCTCTTGCATGGATGCATTGATTCGGGCCAGACCGGCCTTGGCAATGACATAAAAACCAAGAGAGTGAATGAACATGAAAAACGTAATCAAGATGCTGGCCGTTGCAGGCCTGATGACCGCAGGTTTCGCCCAGGCTGCCGTACCGGCCGACATCAATGCCGCCCCGGGCGTGCTGTTCGTGAACTGGAACGCGACCGCCGCCATGGCTGGCAAGGCCAACCCCATGCTGGAGGTGCGCGATGAGTCTGGTGATCTGCTGGCATCGGTTCACGCCAGCCTGATGGGCACCCAGCAGGTCAAGATCCCGAGCCGCACCCAGGGCAACCTGACGGTCAGCCTGGGCAACGAGAGCAGCAGCTACCGCATCCCGTTCGGTCTGGGTGACGGTCGCCAGCGCTAATCAACCGTTTAAAGGTATTGGAGGAGCACACCATGATGAAATTGAGAGCCGCAGCAGAACGGGGTCATGCCAACTTCGGCTGGCTGGATGCACGTCACAGCTTCTCGTTCGGTCACTACTATGACCCGGACTGGATGGGGCACTCCGTCCTGCGGGTCATCAACCAGGATCTGGTGTCGCCGGGTGGCGGTTTCGCTACCCACCCTCATGCCAACATGGAGATCCTCACCTGCGTGCTGAGCGGCACCATAGAGCACAGGGACAGCCTCGGCCATGCCGAGCAGATCCCGGCGGGGGATTTCCAGCTGATGAGCGCGGGGTCCGGCATCCGGCACAGCGAGTACAACCCCTCGCAGACCGAGCCCCTCTCCCTGTTGCAGATCTGGATAGAGCCGAACGAAGTCGGCACAACCCCGGGTTATCAGCAGAAGAAGATAGCCACCCAGCCGGGGCTGACGCTGGTCGCGTCACCGGATGGGGAGGATGGATCCTTCAGGATCCGCCAGCAGGCCCGCATCTGGCGACTGCAACTTGCCGCAGGGGAAACCCTCGAATGGGCATTGCAAGGGCGTCATGGTTACCTGCATATGATTTCAGGGGAGCTGACTGGCAACGGTCTGGCTGCCCGACCCGGCGACGGCCTGCTCAGTCGCGATGAGGCGTCCTGGACGCTCACCGCCTCCGAGGGGAGTGAAGCCCTGCTGTTTGATCTGCCCTGATAGATAAATCACGGCGAAATGAATGAGTTAACAATTAGCTCTTACACTGTTTATTACCAAGATGGGTAATCAAAGGAATCTGACGATGGACAAGATGAAAGATGTGGCACTGCTGGCGGGTCGTATTTTGCTGGCGCTGATGTTCGTGATGGCAGGCTGGGGCAAGATCGGCGGTTACGCCGGTACCCAGGGTTACATGGAAGCCATGGGCGTGCCCGGGTTCATGCTGCCCCTGGTGATCCTGCTGGAGCTGGGTGGCGGTCTTGCCATAGTGCTGGGTCTCTTTACCCGCAGCCTCTCGGTGCTGCTGGCCGGCTTCACCCTGATGGCCGCCTTCATCTTCCACTATCAGCCTGCCGAACAGATGCAGATGCTGATGTTCATGAAGAACGTCTCCGTGGCCGGTGGTTTCCTGGCCCTGGCGGCAGCCGGTCCTGGCGCCTTCAGCCTGGATGCCCGCCTCGGCAAGTGCTGGTAATACCCTGATAGTTCAAGTTTTCCAACGCCTTTTGGCCGGTGCAGCTGCACCGGCTTTTTTATGCCCGCCAGGGGGCGAATGCCGGTACTGTGACGAGGCCCCTGGCGGCGGCAAGCGCCTTTTGCATCTTATCCCCCGATCCCCGACAATCCCATTTCGTGTGAAGTGACGGAAATGGCTCGCCTTTTCCGGCGCGCACCCCTCTTCATGAAATTGGCGGGAGTCGTCCATGTTTACCCTCTACCACTCCAATCAGCTGGATCTGCTCAAGGAGCTGCTGGTGAGCCGCATCCGGCAGGCGCCCCTCTCTCACCCCTTCGAGCACGAGCAGATCCTGGTGCAGAGTCCCGGCATGGCCCAGTGGCTCAAGCTGGAGCTGGCCAAGGCCTTCGGCATCGCCGCCAATATCGACTTCCCGCTGCCCGCCAGCTTTATCTGGGAGATGTTCACCCAGGTGCTGGCGGACGTGCCCCGCCAGAGTCCCTACAACAAGGGCTCCATGAGCTGGCAGTTGATGACCATCTTGCCTGCCCTGCTCGGCAGGCCCGCCTTCGCGCCGCTGGCCGCCTATCTGAGTGGGGATGACGAGGATCCCGCCCAGGATCCCGAGCAGGTGCGGCTGTGGCAGCTCTGCCAGAAGGTGGCGGATCTGTTCGACCAGTATCTGGTCTACCGGCCTGACTGGATCGCCCGCTGGGAAGAGGGGGAGGGATTGGGGTTGGAACTGGCCGGGGTGAGCGGCCAGGATTGGCAGCCGGAGCTGTGGCGCGAGCTGGTGGCCCGCACCTTGGCACTGAGTCCGAGCGGCTATCACAGAGCCAACCTCTACGAGGAGTTTATCCACGAGCTGGCGCGCACCCGGGAGCTGCCGGGCAAGCTGCCGCAGCGGGTCTTCGTGTTCGGCATCTCGGCGCTGCCGCCCCGCTATGTGGAGGCCCTGCTGGCACTCGGCAGCCGGGACGAGGTGGAGGTGCACCTCTTCGTCACCAACCCCTGCCGCTACTACTGGGGGGATCTGCTGGACAGAAAGACCCTGGCACGGCTGGAGAACAAGCTCAAACCCGGCACCGACATCGAGACCCTGCAAGGCCCCGCCAACCCGCTGCTCGCCTCCATGGGCAAGCTGGGGCGCGACTACCTGCATCAGCTGATGGAGCTGGAGGTGCCGCAAATCGAGGCCTTCGTCGACATCGACGAGGTGGACGAGCAGGGCCACGTCAGCCTGCTGCGCGCCATCCAGAAGGATGTGCTGGAACTGGCCGAACGGGGCGCCGGTGAGTTCAGTCTCGACGCCAGCCACCACAAGAGCCCCATCAGCCCGGCGGATGGATCCCTGCAGATCCACGCCTGCCACGGCCCGATGCGCGAGCTGGAAGTGCTGCACGACCGGCTGCTGGCGCTGTTCGAGCAGGACCCGTCCCTCACCCCGAAAGACGTGGTGGTGATGATGCCTGACGTGAACAGCTACGGCCCCTACATTCAGGCGGTGTTTGGCGCGCGGGGCCAGATCCCCTTCGCGGTCTCGGATCGGGCGGCGAGTCAGGAGAGCCCGCTGCTGCAAAGCTTCCTCGCCCTGCTCAGACTGCCCAACGCCCGCTTGGGGGCGGGGGAGCTGCTCGCCATTCTCGAGGTGCCCGCCGTGCTGCGCCGCTTCGAGCTGGATGACGACGAGTTCAACCAGCTGCGGGTCTGGGTGCAGGAGACCGGCATCCGCTGGGGGCTGGATGACGGCTACCCCGCTCGCTTCGATCTGCCGCCCATGTCTGGCAACAGCTGGCTGTTTGGCCTGCGCCGCATGCTGCTCGGTTTTGCCATGGGGGATGGCGAGCCGGTGGCGGGCATCCTGCCTTATGCCGATATCGAGGGTCAGCAGGGGTTGGCGCTCGGCAAGCTCGCCTGGTTTGTCGATTCGCTGGCCGAATTCCTGCCCCGGCTGCAACAGGCGCAGCCGCTGACGGAGTGGCACGCCTGCCTGCTGGCGCTGCTGGAGCGCTTCTATCTGGCCGATGAGGAGGAAGAGCGTCAGCTTCAGCTTATTCGCAGCCAGCTGGCCGACTGGCAGACCCAGCTCGGCGAGGCCCACTTCGAGCAGCCCATCACCGCCGATCTGTTGCAGGATTATCTCGGCAGCGTGCTGGGGGAGTCCCGCTCCAGCCAGCGCTTCCTCGCCGGTCAGGTCAACTTCTGCACCCTGATGCCGATGCGCTCCATCCCCTTCAAGCAGGTCTGCCTGCTCGGCATGAACGATGGCGTCTACCCGCGCACCCTGGCCCCCATGGGGTTCGATCTGATGGCGGTGGCGTCGCGGCGCGGGGATCGCTCCCGTCGCGATGATGACCGCTACCTCTTCCTCGAGGCACTCTTGAGCGCCCAGCAGGGGCTCTATATCAGCTATCAGGGCTTCAGCGCCCAGGACAACAGCGACAAGGTGCCCTCGGTGCTGTTGGCGGAGCTGATCGACTATGTGCGGCAGGGCTTCGTGCTGGCGGGGGATGAGAGCCTCGACGACGAGACCTCAGGCCGGCGGCTGCTCAACCACCTGATGGTGGCGCACCCGCTCACCCCCTACAGCCGCAACTACTTCTACCCGCAGGCGGGTTCGCGCCTCTTTACCTATGCCGCCGACTGGCTGCCCGCCCTCAATCCGGTGCGCGGCGCCGCCAACTTCCAGAGCGGCGAGCTGCCGCTGCCACCCGAATGGGGCAAGGAGCAGGGGTTGGAGCTGGCGGAGCTGCTGCGCTTCTATCGACAGCCCACCAAATATTTCCTCAACCGTCGCCTCAAGGTGTGGTTTGAGCTGAACGAAGCCAATATCGAGGATAGCGAGCCGTTCGAGCTGGATGGCCTGCAACATTATCAGCTGAAAGATCTGCTGCTAGATGCTCATCTGGCGGAAGGTGACAGCACAGTGCGTCGCGAGCAGTTGCAGCTCACCGGTCTGCTGCCCCAAGGGTGGTTTGGCAGCCTGCTGCTGGACGATCTGGATGCCGAGATGGGCAAGCTGGCGGATCGGCTGCGCCCCTGGGTTGCGGCTGATGAGGATGAAAAACGGGCGGTGGAGATCGATATCTCCCTGACTCAGGGCCAGCTGCAGGGGTGGATCGACACCCAGAAGGGGCGAGCGCTGGTGGTCAAACCCGGCAGCTTCAACGGCAAGGATCTGCTGCTGGGCTGGGTTCAGCACCTCTGTCTCTCATTGAGCTGCGCCCCCGGCGACACCCTGCTGTTCGATGCCAAGCAGAGTCTGCGGCTGCCAGCGCTGTCGGCCGACGAGGCGCGCCCCAGGCTGGCGGCCCTGGTGGCGCTCTGGGCCCAGGGGATGAAGCGGCCGCTGCCGTTTTTCCCCAACACCGCCTGGGAGTGGCTCAAGGCGATCGAGAAGGATCCGGACAAGCCGGAGGCGGCCGACAAGGCGGCCCTCACCCGTTTCAACGGTGGCTACATGGTGACGGGGGAGGGGCAAGACCCTTATGTCGCCCGCTGCTTCCCCGAGCTGGATGACGCCGTGCTGGACCAGTTGCAGGCCCTGGCCCGCGAACACCTGACCCCGCTGCTCAAGACCCTGGAGGAGCTGAAATAATGGCTAACCCGCTCAATACATTGCGTTTTCCCCTCCATGGTGAACGACTGATCGAAGCCTCCGCCGGTACCGGCAAGACCTACACCATAGCCGGTCTCTACCTGCGCCTGCTGCTGGGCCACGGCCCGCTGATAGAGGAGGGGGAAGACGCCGGTCAGCCCAGCGCCCACGAGCGGCCGCTCTCGGTGACCGAGATCCTGGTGGTGACCTTTACCGAAGCGGCCACCGCCGAGCTGCGGGGGCGGATCCGCGGTCGCATTCACGAGGCGCGCCTCGCCTTTATGCGCGGTGAGAGCAAGGATGCGTTGCTGGCCCAATTGCTGATCGAGGTGGAGGATCACGAGCTGGCGGCCCGCCGCCTGCTGGCTGCCGAGCGGCAGATGGACGAGGCGGCTGTCTTTACCATCCACGGCTTCTGCCAGCGGATGCTCAAGCAGAACGCCTTCGAGTCGGGCGCCCTCTTTGAGACCGAATTTTTGACCGACGACAGCCAGCTCAGGCTGCAGGCGGTAAGCGACTACTGGCGCGCCGAGTTCTATCCGGTGGACAAGACCCTGGCCAGCTCGGTGCGCGCGCTCTGGCCGAGCCCCGCCGCCCTGCTGCGGGAGATGAACGGCTGGCTCGACAACAGCGAGCTGGAGATCCACCCCGCGCTGGGGGATGAGACCCTCGCCGCCCGCCATCAGGCCGCCATGGCCCGCATCGGGGCGGTGAAAGATGCCTGGCTGGCGCAGACGGACGAGATCCGCCGCCAGACAGAGGGGCAAATCAAGCTGTATACCGGCAAGAACTACGAAGGCTGGCTCGCCAAGATAGGCGACTGGGCACAGGATCCGACCAGCGGTTATACCCTGCCCAAGGATCTCGAGCGCTTCGGCCAGGAAACCCTGGAGGCCAAGCTAAGCAAGGGGAAGGCGTTACCGACCCTGCCGCTGTTCAGCCAGATCGACCAGCTGCTGGCGAGCCGCCCCGGTATTCGCGACCTTATTCTGCAACGGGCCGCCAAAGTGGTGCGCAGCCGGATGCAGGCCAGCAAGCGCCAGGCCCATCAGCTCTCGTTCGATGACCTGCTGAAAGACCTCGACGGGGCGCTCGGCTCCAGCCTGGGCGAGCGGCTCTGCGATCGCATTCGCGCCACCTACCGGGTCGCGATGATAGATGAATTCCAGGATACCGACCCCCAGCAGTACCGCATCTTCCATCGCCTCTACGGCGGCCATCAGGATACGGCGCTCTTGATGATCGGTGACCCCAAGCAGGCCATCTACGGCTTTCGCGGCGCCGACATCTTCACCTACATCCAGGCGCGGCGAAATGTAAGCGCCCACTACACCCTGGGGCGCAACTGGCGCTCCAGCGGCGCCCTGGTGGGGGCGGTCAACGGTCTGTTCGAGCGGGCCAAGGATCCCTTTATCTACGAGGCGGATATCCCCTTCCTGCCGGTGGAGGCGCAGGGCAAGAGCAAGGCGCTGCTGCTGGAGGGGGCCACCGCCCCCGTGCTGCACTGCTGGCAGCTGAGCGGCCAGCCCACCTTCAACCGGGGGGATTACCAGAGCAAGATGGCCCGCGCCACCGCCGCCGAGATCCACCGCCTGCTGACCCTGGCCCGCGAGGGCAAGGCGCTGATCGGTGACAAGGCAGTGAAGGCCGGGGATATCGCCGTGCTGGTGCGCACCGGCTCTGAGGGCAAGCTGGTGCAGCAGGAGCTGGCGCGCCTCGCCATCGCCTCCGTTTATCTGTCGAACCGCGAGAGCGTGCTGGAGCAGGTGGAGGCGCGGGAGATTTTGCTGATTTTGCACGCCTGCCAGAACCCGAGCGAAGAGAGGAGCCTTAGGGCGGCGCTCGCCACCGGCCTGTTTGATCTGGATGCCAGGGCGCTCGACGCGCTGGCTTCGGACGAGCGGGCCTGGGAGAGCGCGGTGCAGGAGTTTATGGAGTACCGATCGATCTGGCATCGTCGCGGCGTGCTGGCCATGTTGCGGGCCCTGCTGCACAGGCGCAATCTCGCCTCCTCCCTGCTGGCGAGCCCCTACGGCGAGCGGCGGCTGACCAACTTCCTCCATCTCGGCGAGTTGCTGCAACAGGTGAGCAGCGAGCTGGATGGGGAATATGCCCTGCTGCGCTGGCTGGGAGAGGCGGTGAGCCGCCCGGGCGGCCAGGATGCGGAGCAGGTACTTCGCCTCGAATCCGAGCGCAAGCTGGTGCAGATCGTCACCATCCACAAATCCAAGGGGTTGGAGTACCCCCTGGTGTTCCTGCCCTTCATCTGCAGCCACAGAACCGCCGAGACCCCGCTCTATCACGAGGCGGACGAGGCGGGCAATCGCACCATTCTCGATCTGACCGGCGCCGAGGGATCCTTGGCGGAAGCGGACAGGGAGCGCCTCGCCGAAGACTTGCGGCTGCTCTACGTGGCCCTGACCCGGGGCGTCTACGCCACCTGGCTGGGGCTGGCCCCGGTGCGCTCGGGCAACGGCAAGTCGGAGAAGACCGAGCTGCACCACACCGCCATCGGCTACCTGCTGCAAAAGGGGGAAGAGGGGGACGCCACTACCCTGGCGACCGCCCTCACCGAGCTTGCCCAGGCGCTGCCCGGGGTGGCGGTCGGTGAGCCCTCGCTCACCCGTCCGGCCCCGCTGCCGCCAGAAGAGGAGCGGCTGGGGGAGCCCCAGGTGCGCCACTTTACCGGTTCCCTCGAACGGGACTGGTGGATCAGCTCCTACTCCGGGCTGGCGGCTCAGGGGAACGGCCACGGCAAGGGGGTCCTGGCAAACCCCGGCTTCGATGACGAGGTGGTCACCGAGGCGGCCGCGCTGGCGGCAGAACAACCGGACGAGGCGCCCCAGCCCTCCATCTTCACCTTCCCGAAGGGGGCGCGTCCCGGCACCCTGCTCCACAGCCTGTTCGAGACCATAGACTTCGAGAGCGCGGCGGGCGAGCCGCTGGCGCAGCATATCGCTGGCCTGCTGGCGCAAGATGGTTTCGACGAGAGCTGGGCCCAAGTGTTGCAACAGCAGGTGGAGGCGGTGCTGGATACCCCGCTGGAAACGGGCCTTGGCGATCCGGTGCGGCTGCGGGATCTGGCGCCCGGGCGCAAGCAGGTGGAGCTGGAGTTCTTCCTGCCCATGGGGCGGGTGACGGCACCGGCGCTGACCGCCCTCTGCCAGCAGCACGACCCCCTGTCGCGGGGCAACAAGCCGCTCGGCTTCGCCACCGTGCAGGGGATGCTCAAGGGCTTTATCGACCTGGTGTTCGAGTGGCAGGGGCGCTGGTATCTGCTCGACTACAAATCCAACCACCTCGGCATGAGCCCCGCCGATTACAGCCGTCCGGCGCTGGAGCGGGCGATGGCGGAACACCGCTACGACCTGCAATACCAGCTCTACTCTCTGGCGCTGCACCGGCTGCTCGGCTTGCGGCTGCCGGGCTACGACTTTGACCGGCACTTTGGCGGTGTCTTCTATCTGTTCCTGCGCGGCATGCCGCAGGGGGGCATTTTCCATACCCGCCCGAGCCGTGAACTGGTGCTGGGGCTCGACAAGTTGTTTAGTGAAGGTGTGGAGCCTTACGATCATCGTTTAGAAAAATCAAACAAGGCAGAGGCATGAGGGGCGAGATGAAGAGCGACGGTATGATCGAACGGCTGAAAGCCCTGGCGCTGGCGGGGCGTATCCGCGAGCTGGATCTGCAATTTGCCAAGCTGGTGGCCGATCTGGGCGGCGGCCCCGAGCTGGTGCTGGGGGCCGCGCTCGCCTGCTTCGAGCTTGGGCGCGGCCACGTCTGCCTACCGCTGGAGATGTTGGCTGCCGGATCCTTGCGCCCCTTCGGGCTGGATCCGGATCAGAGCCGGGATCTGCTGTGGGATCTCGCGGATCCTGCGAGCTGGCCCGCCCTGTTTGCGGCAAGCCCCTTGGTTGGCACCGAGCAAGATGAGGGGGTCGCCCCGCGCTGGCCGCTGCGGCTCTGGCGCGATCGCCTCTACCTCACCCGCTACCACGACTTTGAGCTGGGGGTGGCCCGCCATCTGCGCGCTTTGAGTGAAAGAGCCGAATGGCCTGAGATTGCCCCGGCCCTGTCGCGGCTCTTTGCCCGCGACTACGGCCTGGTGTTCGATGCGTTGCTCAAAGCTCGCCTCGCTCCCGACTTCTCCGCCCGCCACTTCGTCGAGAAGTATCTGGATCTGGTGTTCCCGAGCGAGGTGGATTGGCCCGCCATCGAAGGGCTGCTGGCCAGCGCCCAGGCAGCGAGCGAGCTGAGCGCGCTGGATGTGCTGGTGCCCGAGGCGCTCTGCTGCAACGGCCAGAAGCTGGCGGCGGCCACTGCGGCGGCGCGCCCCTTCGCGGTCATATCGGGCGGTCCCGGCACCGGCAAGACCACCACGGTCGCCAAGCTCCTGGCCATCCTGGTGGAGACCGGCCTGCAATCGGGCAAGGCCCCGGCGATCCGGCTGGTGGCCCCCACCGGCAAGGCTGCGGCGCGCCTCACCGAGAGTATCGGCTCTGCCTTGCAGGCCCTGGATCTGCCCCCCGAGTGGGCCCAGGCCATCCCCACCGAGGCGGGCACATTGCACCGGCTGCTCGGGGTGATCCCGGGGCGCAGCCAGTTCCGCCACCACGCGGGCAACCCGCTGCACCTCGACTTGCTGGTGGTGGATGAGGCCTCCATGGTGGACTTGCCCATGATGGCGCGCCTGCTGGACGCGCTGCCAAGCCACGCCCGCCTCATCCTGCTCGGCGACAAGGATCAGCTCGCCTCGGTGGAGGCGGGGGCCGTGCTCGGCGATATCTGCAGCTTTATCGAACAGGGCATCAGCTCGGCGCAGGCGGGTTGGCTCTCCCGCCAGACCGGCTACCGCCTGCAGGGCTCGCCCGCAGGCGCTCCGGTGCGCGACAGCCTCTGTCTGCTTGCCAAGAGCTGGCGCTTTGACCAGCATTCGGGCATCGGCCAGCTGGCGCGGGCCTGCAACGGCGGCGATGCCGCGGCGGTGGAATCGGTCTGGAGTGCGGGATTCAAGGACATCAGCCTGCACCCCTGGGCTGGGGAGGCCTACGACGCCCTGATTGCCCAGGGGGTCGCCGGTTACGGTGCCTATCTGAAGGCGGCCCGCGCGGGGGAAGAGGCGTCCGCCGTGTTCAAGGCGTTCAACGGCTTCCAGATCCTCTGCGCCCTGCGGGACGGCCCGTTCGGGGTGTTGGGGCTAAACGAGCGGCTCGAACTGGCCCTGTCACGGGCGGGGCTCATCGCCCGCGACGGCGACTGGTATGCGGGCCGCCCTGTGATGGTGGTGCGCAACGATCACGGCATCGGCCTCTACAACGGCGATATGGGGCTCTGCCTGCCGGACGAAACCGGCCGCCTCAAGGTATGGTTCGAGCAGCCGGATGGCACCCTGCGGGCCCTGTTGCCCAGCCGATTGCCGCCCCACGAGACCGTCTATGCCATGACCATCCACAAATCCCAGGGCTCTGAGTTTGCCCATACAGTGCTGGTGCTGCCGGACAGCCCCAGCCCGCTGCTGACCCGAGAGCTGGTCTATACCGGCATCACCCGCGCCAAGGCCCGCCTCGATCTCTACGGCGATCGCGCCCTGCTGGCACAGGCCGTGCGGAAAAAGACCGAGCGTTATTCCGGATTGGCGGAGAGGTTGGGGGAGTGATTGATGGCGGCGGTAAAGGGAGTTGCCGCTGTCCTATTACGCTTTAGTAACTTAAGCCGCCATTTCAATTAAATTCATGGGGCAAATATAATATATGAAGTATGAGAAAACCTAAAAGCTCTTTGTCGAAGTCCTAAACTGACAGAAGAACAGATTAAATTAACATTCAAGAAGCGGGATTTGCTGATGTTGAGGTATCGAGAGATAGTTTAACTCGAGCTAGGTTTAATATTCAAGCCGATGAGATTGTATTATGTAACAGAACGCCCTATATCATATATGAACAAGCGATGGGGAAGAGTGACGTCACTCCAACAACGTATGTTGAGTTTATCTATACCCGTACCATTATTTCTTGGAGAAGGCGAGTGCCAGTGATATGAGCCGTATAAATAAATAAATTAAACCGCATAAATCGTCCAGTAAATGGCTGCATGAAAACTTTACCCCATTATTTGTTGCGCGTTGCCTTGCTGCTATAAAGTCATTTACTTATATTTCAATAAGTATTTTCTGTAAGCGACTCATTGACCGATTATAAGACAATAATACCTTGAGGCTATTGAGGCCTATCATATGGGATTAGACCATATAGCGATAATGTCTCTTTTTCCTGTTTTTGAAGCTGGATTAAGGAATGTTCAAGTTAGTATTCTCAATCAAGGTGTAAACAATGTCAATTTTCTTGGGATTTGAAAGAATAACAAGCAACTAATATTAAATCACGGTCGAAAACAAATGTCTAAATATGACTGGCATCCAGGGAAGGGCTATAACAGTGAAGTAGAAATAGATTTTTTAACACATGTTAACCCACAATGTGATGTAATAAATGCATTCGGAGTACTCCTTTTCCTTGGCTATACAAACCGAAGTCAGGCTATAGATGGGAAAATGAATGGTTTTAATAGACATCTGATTATGCATCTTTAAATAATGATTTTAATGAGCCATCAAACTTCCCCTACTCTTGGCACTAACTCACATCATGTTTATTGAAAGCTTGAGAAATGAAAAGGTTCCTTTTTTTGGCCGGGAATTGATGAGGTCGATATGGAGTTCGGTGAGTGCTTGCGTAAGTTAACGAATGTAGATTTCATATCTCGCAGAAAGTTACTGGACTCACCTAACCACATGCGCATATTGATTCGACAGATAACACATTTATTTCATCTTGTATGTTGGGCTTCTCAGGCTCAGCACCAACCTACCGATGTGTAGGTTGTGGCTGAGCCTGTGAAGCTCAACGTTACGTGGCCTCTTTCCTCCCCTCATCCCCGACCCTTCTCCCGCAAGGAAAGGGAAAAGCGCGCGCTGTCCGGTACGCTTCGCTTAAATCAGGCTATCAGCGACTATTTTTGCCGTCAACCAGATCGGCGACTGGCGAATCATGTTCTGGATGCTGCTTTATCCCCTCTCCCGTTGGGAGAGGGGAGGGTGAGGAGCATTCAGGTATTAGATGGTCAGCTCAAGCGTTTTGTGGGATCCAGGAAGGTGCTCTCGTAATAGCCGTCACCGGTCAGCAGAGGCCGTCAGGTGTTTCACCTCGGCGCTTTCAGCAGCCGGGCGGTCATCATAAACCTCCTCCACGCTGCCGAGAGAAGAGCGAGAACAGAAGACCTTCACAGCAGGTGCAGCAGAGCGAGATCCGCCGGAAATAATATGGGGGTGTGCCATCAACTCCAGACTGGCGCCTCCTCGAAGCGCACGAAGTAGGAGGAAAACTGTTTGCTCGGGTTGTGGTAGCACTCATTGGCCTGCCCGCCAAACAGGGTGCAGTAGAATGTGCCAGTGCCTCCAGATCCTGCACTGCGCCCAGATGGCGACGTGATGGATATGCATGGCTGGTCTCCTGTGAGTTGATACCCCCAATGCCCGGAGGGTCTGCCCCTTCGGCCTTGGCTTAGCCCGTCCTGATGATGTCTGAAACTGCCAATCATCTTTGGTCGGTGCAGCGCACAGATCAGGTGAGTACCCGGGAAGCCAACTGCGCCACACTGAGCCGGTGTGAAACCAAGACTCGCGGGCCTGCTTATGTCGGGCATAAAGAAGAAGGCCCCGAGTCGGGGGCCTGTCTTGATATCGCCCGCAAAAGAGCGCGGACATTTTTCAAGCAACGCGTAATGCCGTCATCAGCTGTTCCGGGCACTCCTCCGTGACGAAGTGACCGCGTTCACCAAAGGCATGGCGCCTACCCAAATTCACCGCTCGTCCTGCATCGTCTGCTGGGGTGCGTCTGGTGGCATGATCCGCACCTGTGCCAGCACCGGCATCAGCAGTTTTTCTCACCGCTGTTTATTTTGTGCAATGTTTGCAGATCTGGCGGTAATACGCGAAGCCTGCCTGTCCTGCGAGAGGAATAAGCATCTATATAGGTTTGTGCTGCGACGCGATCACGCTGATAGGATAAATGGTCAAAAATAAAATTCAGATATTCCCGCTCTTTGCCGGCCGTCAGCATTTCCGGCAAGTCCTGTACCTGATTAAACATGAAGTGCCAGAGGAAAATATTGTCCTGCGGATCGACGAAGATGGACGGTGCCGGCGCCAGGCTGGAATAACCGCTGGTTAATGCGATTTTCTTGATGTCGGCGGGATAATCACTGGCCAGGGCATAACCCACCCACATGCCGATGTCATGACCGACAACCGAATGTGCCCATGACCGAGCTGATTCATCATATTGTGCAATGTGGTCGCCACCGCCCCGGTATCATCGCCGTGCTCGGCCGATCGGAATAACCGGTTCCCGGCGGATCAACCGCTATCGCCATATAGCCTTCGGCGGCGAGTCCGGTCATCACATGACGCCAGGCATACCAGGTTTGCGGCCAGCCCGGGATCAGCAACACGGGCTCCCCGCTTTCCGCCGTCATAATGGATCTTCTGCCCCGCTACCTTGACATAGTGATGCTGAAAGCCGGCTTCACTGACCTGCGCTGTTACTGACGTCACTGCCGGGCGTTGTGTATTTGCCGCGACCGCAGTGCCCTGCAATGTGAGCAGCATGACTGCCGCCAGAGATACTCTGAAGAATGTGTTCATATCCTTTCCGTTTGAATTATCTATAAGGAATCCGCAGAAGGCCATAGACAAGGCGTCTGTAAGCTGGGGTGGTGGCTATTGTTTGTCGATCCCAGCAGCGAATAGGGTAGAGGGCGTCTCAATCTTTGTCAATCGCAAAAAATAATTCTTTGTTAGTCGACAATGAACTGGTAGCCTTGGTCTGAAATGACAGATGCGGAAATTGTGTTATGGCTGGCAGACCAAGAAAATTTGATCGTGAAGGCGTTGCGCATAAAAAGGTATTCTGGCGCTGACTTTATCAGGAACTGTCTGATCTGGTGGCTGCACTGGGGATTGCTTCTGCCCGTATTTATGCCGCCTTCGGCTCAAAGGAAAATCTTTCCGTGTAGGGCGATAACGCTATCTGGCCGAAAGAGGGGCTTTTGCTGACGCCGCCCTGTCTGGCGGATACCCGCCAGGCTGTCAGGCAACTGCTGGTGAACGCGGTCGAAGCCTACACCCGTGACGATGAGCCTGCGGCTGCATGGTGGTCCTGTCGCTGACCAACTATGGCCGTGATAACGAAAAGATCATGGCATAGCTGGCCGGTTACCGCCGGAGCGGATGAGGGCATCATTGAGCGCATCCGGCAGGGCGTTCAGTCCGGCGAACTGCCGGAAAAACACCGATATACAGGGCTCGGGGATTATGTGGCGACCGTGTTTCACGGGATCTCCATCCGGAGCCCGGGATGGCGTCAGCCGGGCGCGTCTGCTGGCAATGACGGATATCGCCATGCACGGCTTCGATGTCATGACGGCCCGCCGGTCGCGCAATAACTCGGTTGTTTCTTTCAGGAGAATTTCTGATGTCATATTCAGTGCCTTCAGCCTCGCCAGTGCGCACGAGGAGTGGATATGCACCTGGCTTTCCAGCTCAGCCTGCATCGGGAGAGGCGTTTCCGTTTCCATCGGATATAGCGGTCATTGATGGGGATCAGACACTCCGGCAGTCACTGCGCATCCAGCCTGGGCGGTCAAAAGCTGCGGCTGATCTTTTCCAATCGTTATGGTGCCAGCCACCTGGTAATGAAGCGAGAGCCATATTTCCGTGCCTGATCTGTGCGGCGCAATGGCTGTCACCTTTAATGGGCAAACCGGCGCGACAATTCCAGCGGGGGGACTCTGTGCAGTGATGAAATTCCACTGGATATCCTCGTTATCGGTGATCTGCTCTATGGATACCTATCTGCCGGAGCCGATTCGGTCAATACCTTTCACTGGGATGCCCGTCATTTTTCGTTGCTTGAGCCGGGTAATCAGGCCGTCGGGGAAGAGGCCGGCGACGGTCGAAAAAATCAGCTCCCGTTTGCTGGTTGAAAGCGTCAGGTTCAGCCGGGATCCGCGTTACACTCAGGTGGTCATCGGTGATTCCATGGTGGATGGCAACGGCGGCAAGGATGATTTTATGGCCGTTGGACAGATTTTTGGCCAGGTGCCTTGTTGCCGACAATATAGCGGTGGTGAATGCCGGGCGATTGGGTTCCCGGTTGCTGAAAGACGGCATCGGCATCGCCAGCCTGTCGCGTTTCAGCGTGATGTGCTGCAGCAACCCGGTGTCAGCTGCTGTATCGTGCAGGTCGGGCTGAATGATATCGGGTTGGCGGGCACGGCACTGGATCCGGATAGTCCGGTGCCGGCGGCAACGGTGCTGATCAAGGGCTATCGGCAATTACTGCAGAGGGCGCGGGAATACCATATCCGCATGACAGGCGTCACCCTGGTGCCGCTGCGGGGAGCCGGTGAGTATGGTATTGAGCGCTTCTATCAACCAGAAAAAGAGGTTGTCCGGCAGGCAGTGAATCACTGGATGCGCACCAGCAGAGATTTGATGCGGTGATTGACGGCGACCTGCTGGTGCGGGATCCGGAATGCATGTCGCAGCTCGGCGCGCACTACGATGTTAGGGATCCACCTTCATCTCAATCTTGAAGGACATCTGCGGGTCGCACCGGTCAGTGCCGCTGGCCGTTATCCGGAGATGACGGCTTTCCCCGGCGGCCTCAAGCGCCCCGCCATGTTGCGGGCGATTCACTCAACGGCAACCCTCCATATCCATCGTCTGCCTCATGTATATATGCCGCTGGCCGGGCGCTGATCCGGGGATCGACGATCTGGCCAGGCAGTATTCTTCCATTTCAGCGGCGCGGCCAGTGCAGGGCTGTGTATCGGCTCAGGCTGGCGCCCTGAAACGTACCAAGCAGGAGCTGAACGGCTTGGCTTGTGGTCGCGCCCATTGGTCTGCCCGCCAAACAGGGGGCAGTGGAATGCCTTGAGCGGCTCCGGATCTGCGCCCGGATGGCGACGTGATGGAGGTGCATGGCTGGTCTCCTGTGACCTGAGCGCCCTTGATGTTATGCTGGGGCCTTCCCTTCGGTATGGCTGAACCCGTCCTGATGATGTCCGACACTGCCAACCCCGAGCTTATCGACGTCTCCCCGACTGCCGCGAGCAGATCTGCTGTGACAGCCTGCTGCCCGCCCTCGCGCAGGAGCGGGTCTGGCTGGCGGGCTACTCCCGCCTGCGCACCCGCTATCGCATCGAGCGCCGCCTGGCGGATACTGCTTCCTGCTGACCCGCAGGGCGAGGGGAGGTGCTGCTGGGGGATCGCTTCGAGCGGCTGCCTGTGGAAGTGGGCGCTGATCCCGGCGGGGGAGCCGCTCTGCTATCGATTGCCAGAGATGCGATTGTCAGAGACGCGATGGTCAGAGACGCAGCTACCGGAGACGCAGTGGCCACGCCGGAGCAGCCGCAACCGACGGCTGGGGGCGACTGGGATCTGGTGTGGCTGCTGCTGCACAAGGACTCCCCTGGGATGCCCTTGCGAGCCGCCCTCGTCTGGGCTGTACCTCCAGCAGGGGCACTGCTGCGCACCATAGAGAACCTCTATGCGGAGCAGGGCGCCATCAGGACCCGCTGCTCAGTGCGCTTTTGGTGGAGCAGCTCGGTTTCTACCGCCGCCTGCTGCAGAAGGGGGAGGGGCAGAGTCGCGGCGAGCGGCTGGCCCTGCGCCTGGAGCTGCTGCTCAAGGAAACCCTGACCGAGTGCTGGGACATGGGGCGGATGGCCGACGCCCTGCACCTCTCGGAGAGCGCCAGCTTTATCGGCTCTGTCAGCAGCACCGCCCACCCCCCCAGACCCCGCCCTCCCGAGGGCGCGCCCGCCGAACCCCCCCCGTCCCCCGTCGGACCAGACCACCCCCCACACGCGCCCGCGCCCCCCCCCCCGCCCCCGGCCCCCCCCCCCCCCCCCGCCCGCCCCGCCCCCCCCTCCCCCCGTTTCCCCCCCCCCCCCTTCAGGGGGCGGTGGGGCCCCCCCAAAAAAGGGCGGGGCCCGAGTCCCCCCCCGCGCCCCCCACGCCACTGGCGGTGTCAGGTGCTGGATTTGATGCTGACGAACTCGGGGTAGGCATCGACGCCGCACTCGTGGAGATCCACGCCCAGCATCTCTTCCTCTTCGCTCACCCGCAGGCCCATGGTGGCCTTGAGCAGGCTCCAGACGACCAGAGAGACGGCAAAGACCCAGCCGAAGATGACGGCGGCCCCCAGCAACTGGGCGCCGAAGGTGGCGCTCGCGTTGGAGAAGGGCACCACCATCAGGCCGAACAGGCCGCAGACCCCGTGTACCGAGATGGCGCCGACCGGGTCATCGATCTTGAGGCGATCGAAGGCGACGATGGCGTAGACCACCAGGGCACCGGCCAGGGCGCCGATCAGGCTGGCGAACAGCGGGCTGGGGGAGGCCGGGTCGGCGGTGATGGCGACCAGGCCGCCGAGGGCGCCGTTGAGGATCATGGTGAGATCCGCCTTGCCCCAGGTGAGCTTGCTGACCAGCAGGGCGCCGACCACACCGGCCGCGGCGGCGGCATTGGTGTTGACGAAGACGGTGCCGATGGCGGTGGCGTCAGCGGCGCTGGAGAGCGCCAGCTGGGAGCCGCCGTTGAAACCGAACCAGCCCATCCAGAGGATCAGGGTGCCCAGGGTCGCGAGCGGCAGGTTGGAGCCGGGGATGGGGTGGATCTCCCCCTGCTTGCCATATTTGCCACGACGGGGGCCGAGCAGCAGCACGGCGGCCAGGGCTGCGGCGGCGCCCGCCAGGTGGACTATGCCGGAGCCCGCGAAGTCGGAGAAGCCCGCCTCTTTCAGGAAGCCGCCACCCCAGCTCCAGTAGCCCTCGACGGGATAGATGAAGCCGGTCATCACCACGCAGAACAGCAGGAAGGACCAGAGCTTCATCCGCTCGGCCACCGCCCCCGAGATGATGGAGGTGGCGGTCGCCACGAAGACCACCTGGAAGAAGAAGTCGGCGTGCAGGGAGTGGCCCGCGTCGTCCGCCTGGCTGCCCATCAGGCTGCCAAAGCTCGGCAGCCAGCCGCCGGCGCCGTTGTCCACATACATGATGTTGTAGCCGACCAGCAGGTACATGACGCAGGCGATGGCATAGAGCAGGATGTTCTTGGTCAGGATCTCGGTGGTGTTCTTGGCGCGGACCAGGCCCGCCTCCAGCATGGCGAACCCGGCGGCCATCCACATGACCAGCACGCCGGAGATCAGCAGGTAGAAGGTGTCGAGTGCATAGCGCAGCTCGCTGACGGATGTGATCAACTCTTCCATGTCGTATTCCTCGGTTCCAGTCGTATCAAAGGGCGTCTGTGTCTGTCTCGCCGGTGCGGATCCGCACGGCGGCCAGCAGGTCGCAGACGAAGATCTTGCCGTCGCCTATCTTGCCGGTGTGGGCGGCCTGGCTGATGGCTTCGATGATGGGCTCGACGTTGTCGGCCTGGGTGGCGATCTCCAGCTTCACCTTGGGCAGGAAATCCACCTGGTATTCGGCGCCTCGATAGAGTTCGGTGTGCCCCTTCTGGCGGCCAAACCCCTTGACCTCGGAGACCGTCAGCCCCTCTACGCCGAGGGTGGCGAGGGCTTCGCGAACGTCATCGAGTTTGAACGGCTTGATGATGGCAGTGATTAACTTCATGCAATGTCCCCAATCCTTGGTGCTTCATTCAGGCAAACGCAAATATTGCGCCAAGAATTTTCCCCTATTTATTCAATGATTTAATTCATCCATGTCCGAGAGGCTGGCGAGAGACGCCCCATTTGGGCAGGGTTGCGCCAAGGCGGTGCACCGCCCTGGTGCAAGGGGGCGGGCAGAGAAAAGGGGGAAGGCGTGACGGCGCTCAAGACCGGCGGCAGGCCCTGCTGCTACTGTTATTCAGGGGAACCAGGGGACGGCCGATAACCTTGTCATGACAGGGATTGCAGGCAGGCAGTCGTCGTCGGGTAGCCCGGCAGGCGGCCGCATTTTTCAATGATGTTCAACCGTTGGACTCGAGTCACCCGCAGTGGCGCGGGGGAGCAGAACAAGGATGGATTCCATGCTGCAGGACAATGACACTATCAGGATCCCGGATCTCAACGACGCCGCGGTGCACGGCATTCTGGAAGTCATCAGCGACGGGGTCTGGGACTGGAATGCCAACACCGGCTTCGTCTATCGCAATCCGGGCTGGTACCAGATGCTGGGCTATGAGCCGCACTCCTTCGACAACAACGTCTTCACCTGGGAAAACGTGATACACCCGGACGATCTGCCGCGGGTGATGGATCGCTTCGATGCCTATCTGAGCGGCCAGAGTGCCGACTACAGGGCCGAGTACCGCTGTCGTTGCCGCAACGGCGACTATATCTGGGTTGAGGATTGTGGCCGCATCATAGCGCGCAACCCAGACGGATCCGTTGCCAGGATGATAGGGGCGCACCGGGACATTCATGCCCAGCGGGAGCTCTACGCCCGGCTGGAGCTGCACAATCGCACCCTGGAGCAGCAGGTGGCGGAGCGCACCGCCGAGCTGGAGCGGCTCAACCTGGCGCTCCAGCATCAGGTGGAGGAGAACCGCCGCCTGGCGGAGACGGACTCCCTGACCGGGGCCGCCAGCCGCTATCGGCTGGAGCAGGCCGTCCGGCTGGAGTATGAGCGGGCCCGGCGCTTCAAGGAGCCCTTCGCCGTGATCGCCATGGACGTGGACGACTTCAAGCAGATCAACGATCGCCACGGCCACGGGGTGGGGGATCAGACCCTGATCGACATAGTGCGCCTGACGCGCGGCGCCATCCGCGAGATCGATCTGCTGGCCCGCTGGGGGGGCGACGAGTTCATGCTGGTGCTGCCCAACACCCGGCTGGCGGATGCCCATGTGGTGGCCGAAAAGCTGCGACAGCGACTGGGCCATGCCAGGGTCAAGGGGGTGGAGCCCATCACCCTGAGTTTCGGTCTGGTGGAGTCCAGGCCGGATGAACCCCTTAACCAGCTGATGGCGAGGGTGGACAGGGCGCTCTACCGGGCCAAGCTGGCGGGCAAGGATCAGCTCTCTGGCTAGGGGCGCCGCTATCCATCCCCGGCCGCCATCTTCACTCAAGGGAATGACCCTTGCCCCCCGAATGCGGCTTGACCTTGGGATCATCTTGACTCCAATCGAGCACACTGGTCTGATGCGCGCTCTTTCATTCCTGTGAGATGTATCTTAATGAAAAAGTGCCTTCTGATTGCCCTGACCGCCCTGCCCCTGGTTGCCCACGCCGGCCTGATGGATTCCCTGACCGACTCCGTGACCAGCAGCGTCACCAGCACCGCCAAAGAGATGGCCGGTACTGCCGTGGACAGCGCCTCCAACGAAGCGATCAAAACGGCCCTGGATATCAAGGAAGGCGGCTCCAACAAGCAGGCCATCAAGGACAAGCTGGGCGCCCCGGCCAGCACCAAGACCGATGCCGGTCTGGAAGTGTGGACCTATGATCTGAGCGCCCTGAACAAGGCCTCTCCGCTGCTGGCCGAGACCACCAAGTCCCTGCTGAAGGATTCCGAAGTGGCGCAGAAGAACGTGGTGATCAAGTTCGAAGGCGAGACCGTCAAGACCCTGAACCTGGCCAACAAGGCCTGAGTCCTGGTGACGTGCATGAAAAAGGGGCCCGCGGGCCCCTTTTTGCTGGCTGGCGTTCGCCATCACACCTTGAAGCGGCGCACCAGGGCCAGCAGCTGGCGATTGGAGCCGAGCAGCGACGCTGCGCTCTGCTCGGTCTGGCTGCCGTTTTGCACCAGCAGGTTCAGCATGTCGCGAATGCTCACCATGTTGCGGTTGATCTCCTCGGTCACCCGGCTCTGCTCCTCGGCGGCGGTGGCGATCTGGCTGCTGAGATCGTGGATCTGCACCACGGAGTCGGCCATGCTGTCGAGCCCGCCGGTGACCTGACCCGTGGTGTCGGCTGCGGCCTGGCAGCTGCGCTTGGTCTGCTCCATGGCGACCACGGCCTCGGCCACCCCCTGGGTGAGCCGTGACAGCATGCTGCCCACCTCGGCTGTGCTGTTCTGGGTGCGGGCCGCCAGGGCACGCACCTCGTCGGCCACCACGGCAAAGCCTCGTCCCTGCTCCCCGGCCCGGGCCGCCTCGATGGCGGCGTTGAGTGCCAGCAGGTTGGTCTGGGCGGCGATGCCGCCTATCACCCCGAGCACGCTGCCGATCTGCTTGGCATCCTCCTGCATCTCCAGCACCTTGGCGGCGGCGAGATCCACCTCGTCAATCAGGGCCACCACGCTGGCGGAGGCCGACCCCACCACCTTGCGCGAGTTGGCTGCCTGGCCATTGGCGGCCTCGGTGAAGCTCGCCGAGTCGCTGGCGTGCCGGGCCACGCTGTCGGCGGTGGAGCTGAGCTCGGTGAGGGCGGTGACCACCTGATCCGTCTCGCTGGCGTGTTCCCCCAGGATCCGTCGGCTCTGACCGGTCTGCTGATCGAGCTGTGCCAGCTCCCGGGTGATGAGGTCGGTGGCGTCTGTCACCTGCACCATCATCTGCTGCAGGTAGGCGATGAAGCGGTTCACCGACAGGGCTATGTTGTCCAGCTCGTCATGGCCCTTCACCTGGATGCGGGCCGTCAGGTCCGCATCGCCGGCGCTGAGGGCATCTATGTTGAGCCTGAGGGTCTGCAGCCGGCGGCCGAGCTGGCTGATGGCCAGCACCATGAGCACGAACAGCAGTCCCACCAGGGGCAGCTGTATGCTGGCCAGAGTGGCGAGCACGTCCCGGCTGTCCTGGGTCAGGACGCGGGTCGGCAGGGCGGTGGCGAGCAGCCAGGGAGTGCCGTCGATGGCCTCCATCAGCAGGGTCTGCTCCTCCCCCTGATCCTGGAAGGTGGTGCGCAGCAAGCCCTTGCTCGCGTTCTGGCCGAGCAGGCCGGCGATGGAGCCGGCGAAGGGGTAGTCGGCGTGGGCGGAGAGGTTGCCGAGCACCACATCGCCGCCGAGGCGGGCGTTCTTGCTCAGGATCTTGCCGTCAGCCTCGACTATCATCACCTGGCCGCCGATCTCCTGCTCCTTCCTGGCCACCAGATCGTTGAAGAACCCCAGGGTCACGTCTATGGTCGACACCCCGTAGAGGGCGCCGTCCTTGTAGATCCCCATGGCGCAGTTGGTTCTCGGCTGCTGGCTGGCGCCATCCTTGTAAGCGGCGGCCCAGACGCACATGCCGCGAGGGGCCTGCTGCCCCGCCTTGTGCCAGGGTTGCTCGAAGTAGTTCGGCGCCTCGGCCGAGTTCCAGTAGGTGTTGGGGATGAGGGCGTTGGCCGCATCCCTGTGATAGAAGGTGCTGAACTTGGCACGGCCCGCCTCCCGTTGCTCCGGCAGGGGCCAGATGCCGCCGCCGAAGACCATGGCGTTGCCGTATTGATCGATGAGGGCGGGCAGCAGGGCGTCTATCTGCTCGCTCGGCAGCCGGGCCACCAGCTGGGTGATGCTGCGGGACTGGCTCTGCACTCCGTTGAGCTGGTCGTGGATGTCGGTGGCGATCTCGCTGACCCGCAGCGCCACATTCTGCTCGCCGGCCTTCTGCAGCGCCGGCTTGATCCAGAGCTGGATGCCGATCACCGTCAGGGCGCACACCAGCGCCATGAACCCCAGGAAGACGGCGGTATAGCGCCCCTTGATTGTGCCCAGATTCCATCCCATAACGACTCCTGTCCACCATGGCCGGGGCCTTGCCCGATCCTGTTGTTTGAGCCGCCATTATTAGCTATTTCGAGCATAAAACGTTTGTTATCGCTCACATATCCCGGTGCAGGGGGCAGAAAAGTGGCGCCATGGCGGCGTCAGCCGCAGGGCGGGGCGGTTGAGCGGACGCGAAAAAAAAACAGGGTGGCCATGGCCACCCCGTCGTTATCTTGCTTGCTGGTTTGCTTCGATTTATTGGTTCGCTTCTGCGAACTGCTTCATCACCTCTGCGTGCTTGATCATGCCGTCGGCACGCAGGCCGAGGTTTTTCACGAACTCGGCCTTCTTGGCCGGGTCTTCAATCTTGTCGTAGCGCTGTTGCAGGTGAGCCTGGATCTGTTCCGGGGTCATGTTCTGCATGCGGGCCATCTTGTCGTGGCGACCGCCGTGGTGCTTGCCGCCCATCATGCCGGCACCGTCCATGGGGCAACCGGCCGCCATGGCCTGGGTCGGCTGGGCGGTGGAGACCGCCTCGCTGGCGGCATAGGCACCGAGGGGCAGGCCGAGGATCAGGGTGGCGGTCAGCAGGGTCTTGGTCAGCTTTTTCATGGGTAACTCCTGTCGGATGAATACGGGTAGAGGCTGTTTCGCCTTGGTATCCAGTAAACACCGTGGAAGTGTCTGAATTTTGCCAGTTGAAGCCTATTTTGTAGCAGAGTGTGGCATCTTGGCGCTCTGGCACACTTTGACACAACCCGCCCGATTGATTCTCGTATAATCGCCCCAGCTCGATAACGGGAGAGACAATGATGAACCAAGGCAGCCCTCATATTCTGGTGGTCGACGATCACAGCGAGATCCGCGATCTGCTCAAGCGTTTTCTGGAACAGCACGGCATGCGTGTCAGCTGCGCCCGGGATGGCAAGGAGATGAAGCGGCTGCTGGACGAGCGGGAGTTCGATCTGCTGGTGCTGGATCTGATGATGCCGGGGGAAGATGGCCTCACCCTGTGCCGCGAGCTCAGGGTGAAGTCCCGCCTGCCCATCATCATGCTCACCGCTATGGGGGAGGAGACGGACCGCATAATCGGCCTGGAGATGGGGGCGGACGACTACCTCGCCAAGCCGTTCAACCCGCGGGAGCTGCTGGCCCGCATCAAGGCGGTGATGCGCCGCACCCAGGCGGAGATCCAGCCCGTCCCCGAGGCCCTGACCCGGGATCTGCGCTTCGATCGCTGGCTGCTCGACATCAATCGCCGGGAGCTGGTGGACGAGGAGGGTGTGGGAATGAGCCTCTCCACCGCCGAGTTCGATCTGCTCAAGGTGTTTCTGGAGCGGCCCCAGCGGGTGCTGAGCCGGGATCAGCTGCTGGATCTGGCCCGTGGCCGGGAGGCGGTCGCCTTCGATCGCGCCATCGATACCCTGGTGAGCCGGCTGCGGCGCAAGCTGGAGCGGGATCCCAAGAATCCCGAGCTCATCAAGACCATCTGGGGCGGCGGTTACCTGTTCGCCGCCGACGTGACCCAGGAGTGAGGACGGCATGATCAAGGGCTTCTTCGCCAGGCTGCTGCCCAAGGGGCTGACCGGCCAGATAGTGCTGGTGGCCCTGGCGGGACTGGTGCTGATCCAGCTGCTCAGCATCCAGATCTACCGCTCGGATCGGGAGGAGGCGCTCGGCTACGTCAACAGCCGCAACGCCATGCAGCGGATCATCTCTGTGGTGCGCCTGCTCTCCCTCTCCCCCCCCTCCCTCTATCACGAGATCCTCAAGGCGAGCCGCAGCGAGACCCTGCTGCTGCGTCTGGCCGACGAGCCGCTGCAACCGGACAACCGCAGCCCCCGCTTCGAGAAGCTGGTGCGGGCCAAGCTCGGGTATCCGTCGTCCCTGTCGGTGGAGATCAGCGCCGAGCTGAAGCAGGACATACAGCGCAGCCGGGCCTGGCAGCATCACAACCGCATGATGAAGGATCGCAACGGTATGCCGCCACCCCAGGACATGCGGCTCTATGGTTCCATCCAGCTGCCCAACGGGGGCTGGCTGCAGTTCAGCTCCCTGGTGGACAAGGAGGCGGTGAGCTGGTCCTGGCAGACCACCCTCAACCTGCTGCTGGTGGCGAGCCTGGTGATAGGCCTGATGATCTGGCTGTTCCGCCGGGCGACCCTGCCCCTCAAGCAGCTGGCCGCCAATGCCGACAGGCTGGGGCGCGGGGAGGATATAGAGCCCCTGCGCGAGGAGGGGCCCACCGAGATCCGCGAGTCCATCCAGGCCTTCAACCGCATGCACACCCGGCTCGATCGCTTCGTGCAGGACAGGACCCGGATGCTGGCCGCCATCTCCCACGACCTGCGCACCCCCATCACCAGCCTGCGGCTGCGCAGCGAGTTTCTGGCAGACGGCGAGGACAAGGAGCGCTTCCAGCAGACCCTGCAACAGATGGAGCAGATGCTGGCGGCGACCCTGAGCTTCGCCCGGGAGGAGGGGCAGCAGGAGGCGACCCGGGAGCTGGATCTGGTCAGCCTGCTGGAGAGCCTGTGCGATGACTATGCGGATACCGGCCAGCCCGTCATCTGCCTGGCCGAGGGCAAGCAGGTCTACGCCTGCCGTGCCAATACCCTGCGCCGGGTGCTGCAAAACCTCATCGGCAACGCCATCAAGTACGCGGGCGGGGCCGAGGTGTCCCTGGAGCGAACCGAATCCGAGCTGCTGATCCTGGTCTGCGATCGGGGGCCTGGCATAGCCGAGGGCCAGCTGGAGGAGGTGTTCAAGCCGTTCGTCCGTCTCGACGAGGCCCGCAACACCGAGTCGGGCAGCGTGGGGCTGGGGCTCGCCATCGCCCGCACCCTGGTGCATCAGCACGGCGGCGAGCTGACCCTGCACAACCGTGCCGAAGGCGGCCTGGAGGCCAGGATCAGCCTGCCGCGCTGACAGTCCCTTTCCTATCACCCATGAAAAGGCCCGCACTCGGCGGGCCTTTTGCATCTCTCGCACCCGAGAGGATCAGAACTGGTAGGTCAGCCCCAGGTTGTAGCGACGGCCATCCAGCACGGTGCCGTAGCTGGCGTAGTCCACCCTCTTGTCCAGCAGGTTGTAGATGCCGGCGGTGACGCTCAGTGCCTGATTGGCCTTGTAGACCAGGCCGGTGTCGAAGAAGGTGTAGGAGGGGGTGCCCTCGGCCATCTTGACCCGGCTCAGGTAGTCCGAGGTCTTGCTGCGGAAGTTGACCCGAGACCAGAGGCCGACCGCCTCGCTGGTCTGCCAGTCGACCGTGGTGTTGAACATGTGGCGCGGCATCTGGTTCAGTGCCAGGCCCGCCATGGGGCCGCTCTTCTGCTCGGACTGGGTGAAGGTGTAGCTGGAGGCCAGGGACCACTGCGGGTTGATGGCCCAGTTGGCCGTGCCTTCCACCCCGCGCATGTTGGCCTCGTCGACGTTGATGCGATCGCTGATGAAGTCATAGGTGTGACCGTTCAGGGTGCAGGCGGGATCCTGCTTGCTGGTGCAGCGACGGGTCTCGGCAATCTTGTCCTTGAAGTCGGTATTGAACAGGGTCAGTCCGGCGTTGAGCCCCTGTTGGCCATCCCACAACAGGGCGATTTCCTCACTGACGCTCTTCTCCGGCTGGAGGGCCGGGCTGCCGACCAGCATGCCATCCTGGGTGCCGCCGCCAGTGGCCTGGCCCCAGTTGGCCGCTGACATGCGCAGGTCGGGGGAGCGGTAGCCGGTGGAGACACCACCCTTCAGGGTCCAGAACTCGGCGGGATGCCAGACCCCGTAGAGACGCGGGCTCCAGTGGCTGCCGTAGTTCTGATCCCTGTCCATGCGCACGCCGCCGGTGAGGGCGAAGCTGTCGGTCAGGGCCCACTCGTCTTCCACGAACAGGGCCCAGCTCCAGCGGGTCAGCTGGTCGGCGCGATTGGCCACATTCAGCTGGTTGCCCTGATCCTGCAGATCCTCGTAGCGGTATTGGCCGCCGACGCTCAGGTAGTGATCCCCCAGGATGATCTGGGTGTGGGTGTCGGCTATGGTGTTGATCATCTTCATCTGCCGACCCGGGTTGGTGCTCTCTTCCCGTTGCAGATAGCTGGTGGAGGAGCCGAAGTCGTAGCGGCCGTCGTGGGTGATGGCGTAGTTGGTGCGCTCGTAGGTGCTCAGGTTCGGTTTGGCCTTGGCTGAAATGGACTCACCCGGTGTGCGATCCCTGTCCTGCAGGCCGCGGCTCACCTCGAAGTCGACGCTGTTGTGCTCGTCCGGGGTCAGGCTGAACACGGCGGTGCCGCTGTGCATCTCCTGCTCGGCGAAGCCGTTCTCGAACTGATCCTCGCCGCGGTAGGAGAGCTGGCCGTTCAAGCGCATCCCCAGCAGTCCGTCCACCAGGGCGCCAGCGGTGTAGGCATCGGTCTGGAAGAGATCACCTGACGCCTTGTTCTCCTGGAAGGTGCTGTCGGCATGCAGCGACCCCTGCCATGCCGTCATGCTGGTGCTCTTGCGGGTGATGACGTTGATGACGCCCCCCATGGCGTCCGAGCCGTAGCGGGAGGACATGGGGCCACGCACCACCTCGATCCGCTCTATGGCCTGCAGCGGCGGCAACCAGCCCTGCTCTATGCCGGGACCGTCGCTGTTGGGGCGGGTGCCACGGCTGTCGACCCGCTTGCCGTCCACCAGCATCAGCGTGTACTTGGCTCCCATGCCGCGGATACTGATGTCACTGCTGCTGCCACCCCCGGTGATCACCACCCCGGGGACGTCTTTCAGGGCGTCGGTCACGTCACGGTAGGCGCGCTTCTCCAGCTGTTCCCGGGTCACGACCGAGATGGAGGCGGCAGAGTCTTCGATCTTCTGCTGGAAACCCGAGGCGGTGATCACCATGACTTCGTTCTGGCTGGCGTGGGCCTGGCTGGCCAGTGCGGCGATGATCAGGGTGGCGAGAGGGGTAATGGGGATGCTAGTCATGAAAACCTGAACTCCTGGGAAGGAAAGTTTCTCAACCCGCCACTGAGTCCCGGGATCTTGGTGTCGCACTGGGACGGCGGAGCTGAGCCTCAAATGGATGACATCTGTCGACAGGCATTCTAGGCAAACAAGAATCAAATGCAATTGATATTGGTTATCATTTGCGTTTTGTTCGAGGGAAGGGGGCAGTTCTGGCGGGGAAGAGAGGTAATGATGGAAATCCAGATAACAAAAAACCCGCCGAGGCGGGTTTTTTCAATTCTTGCAGAAGGACTTTCCGATTGACGAAAAGGCTTCCTGGCTTGAATTACAGACCAACTACGTTGGCAGCAGCCGGGCCTTTCTGGCCTTGCTCGATGGTGAACTCAACGCGCTGACCTTCGTCCAGGGTTTTGAAGCTGGTGGACTGGATAGCGGAGAAGTGTACGAACACGTCTTTGCCACCGTCAGCCGGGGAGATGAAGCCAAAACCTTTCTCAGCGTTGAAGAACTTTACGGTACCAGTCATTTTGTTAGACATAATAATTTCCTTGAATAGTGATGTTGAAACGCTACTTGTGTAGCAATCCATGATTTTTCGTCAGCAATACGTATGGGGAGCACTAAAGAAGGAGAATTATTTGGCGAGAATCATCTGGGACAACTCTATGCACAAATCACTGCTTTAAAATGACTGCCTAACATAATCAGGTCTGAACTACCGAACCATCGAAATCGATTAGAACACGCTCACTCCGCCATGGCAATCTTTATCTTGGTATTAATTCCTGCCCGGCGAGGGGGTGTTAGCGTTTTATCTTGATAAAATCGTTTTATACCAGAAGGTTATCTAGCATTTTCCGGTACGGGAAAGGGATGTACGCAGGCCCATCTCCGGATGACAGCACAAGCATCCGGACATGGGAGACAGAAATTATCGCTTGCTGCGGTACTTGTTGCTGACGGAGTCCGCCCAGTTGAAGGTTTCCGGCAGCACCTGATTCTTGGCGCGCTCCTTGGCCTTCTCCCGTGCCAGTGCGGAGGCCGCCTTGGCTGCCTTGGCGCGATCCTCGGCGATTTTCAGGCGCCCTTCCTCACGGATCTTGTTACGTTCCCCATTGGTCAGGGTGTGATCGGCATGGGCCTGGGCCTTCTGCAGCAACAGGGTGATCTCGGCTTTTTCGGCCTCGGTAAGATCTTTCATTTCCAGCTTTTTCATGGCGCACTCCTGCGGCAGGTGATGGCTCACCCTAACACACTCCGGAGGCCGACTCTTATGTAATCGTCCTCTAGACCCCAAAAGAGCAAGTTGAGTGCGTTTTCCTGCCGGTTTTCGTCCAGATACAGGCCGGTTGTGGCAGTTTGTCCCGGGTTGTCGGGATCTGGATGGCGAGGTCAGAGCCCTGTGGAGCACCGCTGTCCGGCGAGGCTGGATCCCGGTGGAGGCTGGGGGTATGCTGGTGCCAGTGCGATCCTCGATCGTCACTGCTAGCGTACTGTGATCTATGATTCGGATGACATGCTGGAATCTTGATTCCAACTGTCCTGGTAACATTTTTGGAGTCTGATGATGAGCAACAAAGAACAGCATCACGGCAAAGATGCCAAGAAAAAACCGCAGATGTCACTGAAAGAGAAGCGCGAGGCCAAACGTCAGAAAGCTGATCTGAAAAATGGCGGCGCGATGAAGTAACGCTCCACTACACTGTTGTTCCTCTGGAGCCAGTATCAAGCCAGTCCGTCATGGGCTGGCTTTTATGTTTCTGTCGGATGAGGTCGTGCCATAGGCGGTAAAGATCCGCTCATAGCGACCATCTTCCTTCATCTTGCTCAACTGGCGATCGAACCACTGCTGCTGCGCCGCCTCGCGAAAGGCGAAGTGGTACCGGGTGGGGGGGAAGAGATCATGCTGTCTGACCCTGTCGTGGGGATAGCGCGCGCTGCCCTCTGCTTGCCCGATCAGTTGCAACAGGTAGTAGTAAAAGACCCTCTGCTCCAGGATCACGGCATCCGTGCGTCCCAGCAACAACTTCTGAACCTGCCCCTCCTGCCTCGCCACCTCTTCATAGTCGGGGTTCTGATCGACCAGGTCGGCGAACTCTTTTCCCAGGATCTGCCTGGCCCGCTGGAAGGCGCTGACTCGCAGCGTCCGCAGATCCCCCATGGTGTCAAAGGCCGTCTTGTCGAGGGTAAAGACCCGGTTGTGAAAGGTGATCACCACCTGGGAGAGGTGGGCGTGGCTCAGCATGCCGGGTCTGACGTTGATGATGGCATCCAGCTTGCCTTCCTCCAGCATCCTGAAAGTCCGCTCCAGAGGCAGATAGATGAACTCGGGCTCATGACTGCTGCCGACGAACGCCTCGCGCATGAGATCGAGCTCGATGCCGCGATCCTCGTGAGCGATCACGTAGGGAGGGATGGCGAAGCTCACCCCCACTCGTAGCGGTTCGGCGATCAGAGGGGCGGCAAACACCAGCAAGATGAGGCGCAGCAGGCGACCAAGGTGATTCATGCAGGTTCTCGGGGAGCTGACTCGTCCCGAGAATAGCCACACGTCAGGGCGAGGGAGAGGGTCAGGTGCGGATCGTCGCAACAACATGATGAGGGAGGGGATGAATGCGTCAGGAACAGACAAAAAGGCCCTGAGTCATCAGGGCCTGGGTGTCGATCAGAACGGGATATCGTCGTCGAAATCCATCGGCGGCTCGTTGTAGACCGGCGGTGCAGACTGGGGCTGCTGGGCCGGACGGCCGTAACCACCCTGTGGCTGCATATTCTGCTGCGGGGCTGCGGCCGGGCGCTGCATCGCTTGCTGGGGAGCTGCCTGTTGCGGCTGGCCCCAGTTGCCCTGGGACTGTTGACCGCCCATGCCCTGGCCGGCGCCGCCTTGCGGACGGCCACCCAGCATCTGCATCACGCCGGTGAAGCTGTCGACCAGCACCTCTGTGGTGTAACGCTCCTGGCCACTCTGATCCTGCCACTTGCGGGTCTGCAGCTTGCCTTCGACATAGACCTGGGAACCCTTCTTCAGGTACTCGCCCGCCACTTCGGCCAGCTTGCCCATGAAGACTACACGGTGCCACTCGGTACGCTCTTTCTGCTCACCGGTCTGCTTGTCGCGCCAGGTGTCGGAGGTGGCCAGGGTGATGTTAGTCACGGCACCGCCGCTCGGCATGTAGCGCACTTCCGGGTCTTGCCCCAGGTTACCGATCAGAATGACTTTGTTGATGCCTCGACTGGCCATAATCTCTCTTCCACCCTTATGTATACCGGCCAGGCCAAATGCCTGGTCCCATTCAATATGTCGTTTGTTTGCAATGAGATGCGTGCCACGGATGGACCTCATCTTCACGCATGTCACGGCTGTGCCAGATTCAACCGACGCGTTTATCGGCCATCCGCCGCAGCGTTTGCCCGCAATAATACCAGTTGGCGGAGATGAGCGCACACCTTCCTGTCCCGGCGAGCACCAAACCCCGCCGCTGGCGTCCGAGTAACTTACCCGAGGTATGGCCCCACCAGCAAGGGGGCGACGGGGCCGAGTGCTGCATCGACGGCCAAGGCCTGCTATGGTGCGGTCCGGCACTACTTGACCCCCCAAATGGGGGGGGTGTGCTAGTCATTTGTATTGGTTGGAAAATTGCTGAGCTTCAAAGGAATCACAGCAGCGTCTAATACTTTTTTAATGCTGCAGCCAGGAGGGGGATTGGTACTCTTCCTTGCCGAAAAGCCCCGACTCGAATGTGCAAGGAAGTTCTCTTGATGACGCCCGAATACCCCTTAGTGCTGATCACCGAAAATAATGCACAAGCCAGCAGTTTCCAGCGTCACCTCAGCGAACAGCTTGGCTTGTCCATCTTGCTGGTGGGGGAGATAGAGGCCCTGCCCGAACCCGCCGAAACGTCTGCCCAGACGCTGCTGCTGATCGATCTGGACTATCTGAAGTCGGCTCAGCAGGCGGATTGGAGCAAGGCCATCTGCAGCCGCTTCGGCGAGGCCAGTGCCGTGCTGCTCAACGCCCCGACCAGCACGGACAGGGAGCTGCTGCTGATGTGGCCCCACACCAGCGGGCTCTTCTTCCGCCAAGACAACCTGGACAGGTTGGTGATCGGCATCCGCAAGGTGTTGCAGGGGGAGTACTGGATCCCGCGCCATCTGCTGTGCGATCTGGTGGATTACTACCGCAAGGGGAGCGGCCAGCCCCTGCGCAACCAGACCCTGCTGACTGCCCGCGAGCAGGAGATAGTCCGCCACCTGATGACGGGGGCCTCCAATACCGAGATCGCCGACAGCCTGTTCGTGAGCGAGCACACCATCAAGTCCCACCTCTATAACGTGTTCAAGAAGTTGAACGTCAAGAACCGTCTGCAGGCGGTGAGCTGGGCCAAGGAGTATCTCTGAGCGCCGGGGTGGGATGATAAAAGCCTGTCTATTCATCCAGTAGTCTCTATGCCATACTGGCCCGCTCTGGTTCCCGTATCGAGCGCGCAACAAGATGGAAAAAATCGTGATCCGGGGTGCCCGCACCCACAACCTCAAGAACATCAACCTGACCCTGCCCCGCGACAAGCTGATCGTGGTCACCGGCCTGTCAGGTTCCGGCAAGTCCTCCCTGGCGTTCGATACCCTCTATGCCGAAGGCCAGCGCCGCTATGTGGAGTCCCTCTCCGCCTATGCCCGCCAGTTCCTCTCCCTGATGGAGAAGCCGGATGTGGACCATATCGAGGGGCTGTCGCCTGCCATCTCCATCGAGCAGAAGTCCACCTCCCACAACCCGCGCTCGACCGTCGGCACCATCACCGAAATCTACGACTACCTGCGCCTGCTGTTTGCCCGGGTCGGTGAACCCCGCTGCCCGACCCACGCCATCCCGCTCGCCGCCCAGACCATCAGCCAGATGGTGGATCAGGTGCTGGCCCAGCCCGAAGGCACCAAGCTGATGCTGCTGGCGCCCGTGGTGCGCAATCGCAAGGGGGAGCACACCAAGCTGCTGGAGAACCTGGCGGCCCAGGGCTACATCCGTGCCCGCATCGATGGGGAGGTGTGCGACCTTTCCGATCCTCCCTCGCTGGAGCTGCACAAGAAGCACACCATAGAGGTGGTGGTGGATCGCTTCAAGGTGCGCGATGACCTGGCCCTGCGCCTCGCCGAATCCTTCGAGACGGCACTGACCCTCTCTGGCGGCATCGTCCTGGTGGCCCCCATGGACGGAGAGGAGGGGGTTGCCCCCCTGATCTTCTCCGCCAACTTCGCCTGCCCCGAGTGCGGCTACTCCATGTCGGAACTGGAGCCGCGCATCTTCTCCTTCAACAACCCGGCCGGTGCCTGCCCCACCTGCGACGGCCTCGGGGTGCAGCAGTACTTCGATCCCGCCAAGCTGATCCAGGATCCGGGCCAGAGCCTGGCCGGTGGCGCCATCCGGGGTTGGGACAAGCGCAGCTTCTATTACTTCCAGATGCTGAAATCCCTCTCCGAGCACTACAAGTTCGATCTGGAGGCGCCCTGGGAAGATCTGCCGGCCAAGATCCAGGAGGTGATCCTGCGCGGCTCCGGTCGCACCGAGATCGAATTCCGCTACATGAACGATCGCGGCGATGTGGTGGTGCGCAAGCACCCGTTCGAGGGAATATTGCACAACATGGAGCGCCGCTACCGGGAAACCGAGTCCAACTCGGTGCGGGAAGAGCTCTCCAAGTACATCGCCAACAAGTCCTGCACCAGCTGTGGTGGCAGCCGGCTGCGGGAAGAGGCGCGCCACGTCTTCGTGGACAACCGCAACCTGCCGGCCATCGCCGAGCAATCCATCGGCGATGCGCTCGCCTTCTTCGAGGGGCTGAACCTCACCGGCCAGCGCGCCCAGATCGCCGAGAAGATCCTCAAGGAGATAGTCGAGCGGCTCGGCTTCCTGGTGAACGTCGGCCTCAACTATCTGAGCCTGTCTCGCAGCGCCGAAACCCTCTCCGGCGGCGAGGCGCAGCGGATCCGGCTGGCGAGCCAGATCGGCGCCGGTCTGGTGGGGGTCATGTATGTACTGGATGAGCCCTCCATCGGCCTGCACCAGCGGGACAACGAGCGGCTGCTCAAGACCCTCACCCATCTGCGCGATCTCGGCAACACGGTGATCGTGGTGGAGCACGACGAGGACGCCATCCGCCTCGCCGACCATGTGCTCGACATAGGCCCGGGAGCCGGCGTGCATGGCGGAGCCATAGTCGCGCAAGGGACACCGGAAGAGATCATCGCCAATCCCGAGTCGCTCACCGGTGACTACCTCTCCGGCCGCAAGCAGATCGCCATTCCTGATGAACGCACGCCGCTCACCGGCAAGTGGTTGAAACTCAAGGGGGCGAGCGGCAACAACCTGCGCAACGTCAACCTGGATCTGCCGATCGGGGTGATGACCTGCGTCACCGGTGTCTCCGGCTCAGGCAAGTCGACCCTGATCAACGACACCCTGTTCCGCATCGCCCACCGGGAGCTCAACAAGGCGACCGAGTCCACCCCGGCGCCCTATCGCGAGGTGGAAGGGCTGGAGCATCTGGACAAGGTGGTGGACATCGACCAGAGCCCCATCGGCCGGACCCCGCGCTCCAACCCGGCGACCTATACCGGCCTGTTCACCCCGATCCGCGAGCTGCTCTCCGGCACCCAGGAGGCGCGTTCCCGTGGCTACCAGCCGGGCCGCTTCTCCTTCAACGTCAAGGGGGGGCGCTGCGAGGCGTGCCAGGGGGATGGGGTCATCAAGGTGGAGATGCACTTCCTGCCGGACGTCTACGTGCCGTGCGACGTCTGCAAGGGCAAGCGCTACAACCGCGAGACCCTGGAGGTGAAGTACAAGGGCAGGAACATCCACGAGATCCTGGAGATGACGGTGGAAGATGCCCGCGAATTCTTCGACCCCGTCCCTGCGGTGGCGCGCAAGCTGCAGACCCTGATGGACGTGGGCCTCTCCTACATCCGCCTCGGTCAGTCCGCCACCACCCTGTCGGGGGGCGAGGCGCAGCGGGTCAAGCTGGCGCGGGAGCTCTCCAAGCGGGACACCGGCCAGACCCTCTACATCCTGGACGAGCCGACCACGGGGCTGCACTTCCACGACATCCAGCAACTGCTCAAGGTGCTGCACCAGTTGCGGGATCGCGGCAACACCATCGTCATCATCGAGCACAACCTGGACGTCATCAAGACCGCCGACTGGATCGTCGATCTGGGGCCGGAAGGGGGCGCCGGTGGCGGTCGCATCCTGGTGACCGGCACACCGGAGGAGATGAGCCGTTGCAAGGAGTCGCACACGGCGCGCTTCCTGGCCCCCTTGCTGAACAAGTAGGGGCACATCAGACAGACAAGGGGCCTTGGCCCCTTTTTTGTGGGCGATCGCCGGGGGATGGAGAGATCCCGGGCTTCGCCTCGGCGGCGGGCGCAGGATCTGAGCCCGGAGCATGATTGAATGCGGTATTGAAGCGGGCAGGGCAACCCGCACCCAGGGTGTGAGCCGTGACGCCGGGGGTCAGTGGGCCAGCATCAGGAAGGCGAGGGCGAACAGAAAACCGAGCAGGATAAACAGGAAGGAGCCTATGCCCCAGATGGCTGCCAGGATGCCGATGATTTTGTCTTTGCGTGTCTGTGGTTTCATAAAGATTAAATTACAGCATGGCTACATTGCTTTAATAAAATACGCTGACCGGCATCATTAAACAACAGTGAAACGGGAATATGGGTAACCTTAAGGTGTATTTATTTGCTATTTTAAATGGGGCGTCACTGTATATTTATATTTCAACTTGCTGTATTTAAATGGTTTTATGGTGTTATTTGTCAGGTTTTTGGCTGTCTGAAGCTGCTGTGTACATCCATCTATTTCTTGATAACTATTGAGCTAAATCAATAACCGTCCATTCACATCCTTTTATAGTTTTCGGGCTTACAACATAGAAAGAAAACAAAAAGGAATTATGTGATGAAAAAAGTGCTTCCTCTCCTGATCGCAGCCGCTTTTGCTTCCCCCGCCGCCATGGCCCACCAGGCCGGTGACATCCTGGTGCGTGGCGGCCTGGCCTTCGTCTCTCCCCAGACCAGCAGTGACGACGTGCTCGGCACCGGCGAGCTGGATATCGACAGCAACATGCAGCTGGGGCTGACCCTCTCCTACATGCTGACGGACAACTGGGGCGTCGAGCTGCTGGCGGCGACGCCTTTCTCCCACTCGGTGTCGACTCCGGGGCTGGGTGAGGTCGCCAAGGTCAAGCACCTGCCGCCGACCCTGATGGCCCAGTACTACTTCGGGGATGCCAACAGCAAGGTGCGCCCCTATGTCGGCGCCGGCATCAACTACACCACCTTCTTCGATGAAGAGGGCCGCGGCGCCCTGGCGGGCACGGATGTGAGCGTTGACTCCTCCTGGGGGCTGGCGGGTCAGGTGGGCCTGGACATGGCGATCAACGACCGCTGGTTCGTCAACGCCTCCGCCTGGCTCATCGACATCGACACCGACGTGCACACCGCGGTGGGTACCATCAATACCTCCATCGATCCGGTTGCCTTCATGTTCGGCGTCGGCTACCGCTTCTGATGACAAGGTTGGCCGCCTCAAGGCCATGACAACCAAGCATGTCTCTTTGGCCCGGCTCTGTTCGGGCCCTTTTCTGTCCGGCGTGGCGTAATAACTGTGATCCGGCCCCTCATGGCGTCACTTATTGCTCTTCCATTGCCTCAACTTGCCGATAGCCTCTGCGTTCACCCTTTATTTCCCAACGAGTGAGGATGTCTCCATGGGTTTATCTATCGTGCAGCGGATCATCGCCGGATTTGTGCTGATGTTGCTGCTGCTGGTGCTGCTGGGCTTCATCAGTATCCTGAAGATCCGGGGAATCAATGAGGGACTATCCCAGGTATCGGATCGTGCCACTCCCCTGGTGATCGCCGTTGCCGGGCTCAAGGGTGCCTTGCAGGACAGCAACCGCTGGGTGCTGACCTACAGGACCAGCGAAGATGCCACCCAGTTGCCGCAGCTGGCCAGCCAGTTCAAGGCGCAGCAGGCGCGCTTCCTGGCCCAGAGCCAGGAGATGGCCCGCTTCAACGACGTGGCCGAGGCGGGCGAGCGCTTTCGTCAGGTAGATGGGGCCACCCGGGAGTTCTACGGTCTGGCGGATCAGGTGCTGAGCCAGCATGGCCAGTGGATAGCCGCCCTCGATCGGCGTCATGAGCTGGAGCTGGCCTTTATCCGGCTGGAAGATACCTATCAGTGGGCCGCCGATCTGCTGTTGCAGCAGACCGCCAGCAAGCGCTCCATGCGCAACAAGGCCGAACTCATCACCTCCGGCATCGCCCGGGATCTGAAGAACATCCGTCGGGCCGACGCCAAGACAGATCTCAACGAACTGGAGAAGGTGCTCGCCAAGGATATCGAGATGGCGCGCAAGCGGCTCGAGCGGGTGCTGGTACCCGATGACGTGAGGCAGCGCTTCGTCGTCAATCTGGACAGGATGCAGGAGCTGGCGCTCGGCCCGCAGGGGCTGCTGGCCACCATGCGCCATGCCCAGCAGCTTGCGGCCTCGTTGCAAACCTTGAATCAGCAGCTCGATACCAGCCTGGTCAACAGCCTGGCGCTGCTGGACGAGATGGGCAAGTCGGCGGGCAGCATCGCCAGCCAGAGCCGGATCGGGGCCGATGACGCCGTCAGCAGTGCCAGCTTCTGGATCCTGATCGTCTCCGCCATCTCTGCCGCCGCCGCGCTCATCATCGGTTACACCACGGCCCGCAGCATACAGCGCCCGCTGCAGCTGATCGATCGGGCGCTGGATCGCATGGCCACCGGGGACATGACCCGGCGCATCGACTACCAGAGCAGTTGTGAATTCGGCAGCCTGACCCGCTCCATCAACACCCTGGCGGACAAGACGGGGGAGCTGCTCTCCCAGATCAACGCCGGTTCCCGCCATCTGGTGGAGGAGGCGAGTCGCGCCGCCGAGATCAGCGAGCGCGCCATGTCCAGGGTGCAGGATCAGAAGAGCCAGACCGATCAGGTCGCCGCCGCCATCACCGAGCTGGAAGTGAGCGCCACCGAGGTGGCCCGCTCCACCGACGGCACCAAGCGCGAGGTGGATCTGGCCGACGAGGAGGCTCGCGCCGGTCGCAAGCAGGTGGCGACCACGCGCCAGATCACCGAACAGCTGGCGGGCGCCATGGAGGAGGCGGTCGGCATCACCCACAAGCTGGGTGAATTCAGCAACAACATCGGCAGCATTCTGGATGTGATCCGCAGCATTGCCGAGCAGACCAACCTGCTGGCACTGAATGCGGCCATCGAGGCGGCCCGGGCCGGTGATGCCGGTCGCGGCTTTGCCGTGGTGGCGGACGAGGTGAGGGCACTGGCGAACCGGACCCAGACCTCGACCGAGGAGATCCAGGCCATGATCGAGAACCTGCAGAGCTCCAGCAAGCAGGTGATGGAGGTGATGGGACGCAGCCAGGAGCAGACCCAGGGTTGCGTGTCGCAGACCCGGGCCATGGACGAGGCGCTGCAATCCATCGCCGAGCGGATGAGCGCCATCAAGTCGATGGCGGATCAGGTCGCCCATGCGGCCCAGGAGCAGATCTCGGTCAGTCAGGGGGTGGCCCGTCATATCGCCGGCATTGCGGACGTGGCCTACGAGACCGAACGGGAGGCCCGTGAATCGGCAGGCAGCAGTGAAGTGCTGGCGGAACTGGTCGCCAAGCAGCAGCAATTGATCGCTCATTTCAAGGTGTAGGAGGACTTATGGCTAACAAGTGGATCGGGGCCCTGAGTCTCCTGTTGTGTGGCCAGCTGATGGCCAGCGAGCTGGTGATCGAAAGCTGGCGGATAGATGACAAGGCCTTGTGGGAGGAGAAGATCATTCCCGCCTTCGAGGCCGCTCACCCGGGCATCCAGGTGAGCTTCAACGGGGTGCAGAACGTCGAATACATGCCGACCCTCTGGGCCAGCCTGAAAGCGGGCAAGGCCGGGGATCTCATCACCTGCCGCCCGTTCGACGACTCCCTGGCCCTGTTCAAGGCGGGCCATCTGGCGGAGCTGAGCGAGATGGCCGGGATGGAGAACTTCCCGAGCTTCGCCCAGTCCCCCTGGCAGACCGATAGCGGCGCCCAGACCTTCTGCGTGCCCATGGCCTCCGTCATTCACGGCTTCTTCTACAACAAGCAGATCTTCAGTGAGCTGGGGCTGGCGGTGCCGCAGACCCGGGACCAGTTCTTCGCCGTGCTCGACAAGGTGAAGGCGGATGGCCGCTATGTGCCGCTGGCCATGAGCGGCTCCGAGAGCTGGGTCGCCTCCGAGCTGGGCTTCCAGAACATAGGTCCCAACTACTGGAAGGGAGAGGATGGCCGACTGGCACTGATCGCGGGCCAGGAGCGGCTCGACAACCCGCAGTACGTCAAGGTGTTCGAGGAGCTGGCCCGCTGGCGCGCCTATCTCGGCGAGGGGGGGGAGGGTCGTGACTACGCCACCACCAACGAGCTGTTCACCTCCGGCAAGGCCGCCTTCTATGCGGCCGGCTCCTGGGAGATAGCCCCCTTCACCGGCAAGGTGGACTTCGGTGTCATGCGCCCCCCTGTGGCAAAACAGGGTGACGGTTGCTTCTTCACCGATCACACCGACATCGGCATGGGGATGAACCCGGCCAGCAAGAACAAGGAGGCCGCCATGACCTTCCTGCAGTGGCTGACCACCTCCCAGTTTGCCGAGCTCTATACCAACTCGCTGCCGGGGTTCTTCTCCCTCTCCAACCACTTCTTCGAGGCCACCAACCCGGCGGCCAAAGAGATGATGGAGTGGCGGGATCAGTGTGACTCCACCATCCGGGTCGCCACCCAGATCCTCTCTCGCGGCACCCCCAAGCTGGGGGATGAGCTGGCCGAGGTGAGCCAGGGGGTGTTGCTTGGCACCATGGCGCCGCAAGCCGCCGCCGATCGGTTGGAGCAGGGGCTGAAGGGCTGGTACGCCCCTCATCAGGGCCAGCAGGCCAAGGCCCTGGACTGTCAATGTGCGGCGCCCGCCGCCATCTCTGCCGCTCCTGCCACGATTGAGGCCGCCGTCGCTGCGCCATCCGCGGCCATCTCGACCGAGCTGAACGCGTCCCCCGCAGCAGCGGCTGTTGCCCCCTCAGCGGCGGCCCCGACCGACGTCGAGCAGGCGCTGGCCAGCGAACTGGACGCGCCGCAGCCCTGAAGGGCTGCACCATGAAAAAACGGGAGGCATCAGCCTCCCGTTTTCATTTGCGCCAGATGCCTATGGCTGCTGAGCCCAGCGGCACAGGCTGCCGATACGCGCCACCGGAACGAAGCCCAGGGCGCGGTAGACCCGCTGGGCGTGGTAGTGCTCGTCGGCCACAATGATGAGCTGCCTGGCCCGCAGGAACCCCTGGCGGGCGACCTGGCTCAGCAGCTGACGGCAGAGGCCCCGGTTGCGCCAATCCTGATGGGTGCGTACCAGCTGAAAGCGCCCCATGGTGCCGGTGAAGAAGAGGCCGCAGCTGGCGATCAGGCGATCCTGCTGCCAGATCCCCCACCACTGTCCCAAGCCATCGGCGATCATGGCCTGATAGAGGTCGCGCCGCGACTGAAGGTAGGCAAGGTAGCTTACTCATCGCTGGCCCGAGTCCCTGTCATCGAGTCCAGGGTCAGCCAGTCATCCCAGTCGGCGGGGGTGAAGGGGCGGGCCGGGGCGAGTTCTGTCGCTCGGGGCCTTGCAGTCGGCCGCCTCCAGCGCCAGCACCACGCACTCCATGTACTGGTATCCCGCCGCCACGAAGCCGGCGACCCGGCTGTTCTGTCCCTCGGCCAGCGGCCACTGGAAGGTGCGATGGCGGATCCTGGGATCCTGGCCGATCAGCTTGTCGAAGCTGGCCTCGAGCCAACCCTTGTCGCGGTCGCTGGGGGGCGTGGGGAGCAGCAGATAGTTGCCGAAGTAGTAATCCGGGGCAGTCGGGGTGCGCACGGCCCAGAACCCTTCATGGTCCGTCACCTCGCCCTGATAGCGATCGAACAGCAAATCGGTGGCAAAACCGGGGTGATCTTCCATGACAAGGCTCCTGCAAATGCTTGAATTGATTATCGGCAGGGAGGGGGAGAAGTTAAAAAAAAGGCCGGGAAACCCGGCCAAACAATCACACGCAGATTCAGAACGTCCAGGACGATCCGCCCGCATCATAGCGTGCCTGAGGCCATTTTGGGATGGGGCCCGTCGTTACTTGGGTCGAATTGCAAAATAAAAAAAATCGTTTATCCCGCCTTCGCCGGCAAATCGGTGTTGACTTTGATCCGTTTTCTCATAAAGATAGAAAGCCGTTTAGACGTCCAAACATCCGTTTTGACGTACAGGAATCGGTTGTAGGACAGGGAGAGAGCAGATGGGATTTCACAGCGCGCGTCAGGTCGAGGCACTCAACCAGAGTCTGGCTGACTTGGGTAACAACATTTCGGTCAGCTTCGAGTTTTTTCCACCCAACAGTGAAGGGATGGAGAATACCCTCTGGCAATCCATCGAACGACTGCAGGTGCTAGAACCCAAGTTTGTCTCCGTGACCTATGGCGCCAACTCGGGTACCCGGGATCGCACCCACAAGGTGATCAAGGACATCAAGGAGCGCACCGGCCTCATCGCCGCCCCGCACCTGACCTGTATCGATGCCAGCCGCGACGAGCTGAGAACCATTGCCCGTGACTACTGGAACAGCGGCATTCGCCACATAGTGGCACTGCGCGGTGACCTGCCCCCCGGACTCGACAAGCCGGACATGTATGCCACCGATCTGGTCGCCCTGCTCAAGTCCGAGGCCGACTTCGACATCTCGGTTGCCGCCTATCCGGAGGGCCACCCCGAAGCCAGGAGCGCGCAGTCCGACCTGCTCAACCTCAAGCGCAAGATAGATGCCGGTGCCAACCGCGCCATTACCCAGTTTTTCTTCGATGTGGAGACCTATCTGCGCTTCCGTGATCGCTGCGCCGCCATCGGCATCGATGCCGAAATCGTGCCGGGGATACTGCCGGTCTCCAATTTCCAGACCCTCAACAAGTTTGCCGGCTTTACCAACGTGAAGATCCCGCGCTGGATGCACCAGCGATTCGAAGGGCTGGATAACGATCAGATGACCCGCAACATGGTGGGGGCCAGCATCGCCATCGACCAGGTGCGGGTGCTGAGCCAGGAAGGGGTGAAGGATTTCCACTTCTACACCCTGAACCGCTCCGAGCTGACCTACGCCATCTGCCATACCCTGGGTGTGAGGCCCAAAGGCCAGGCCTGATCCCCATCCGCCAGTGTCTGGTCATGAAATGGGGTTGCACCATATCGGCCAATCTTGAGCATCCCCCTATGCACCGCACCGGGGAATTCTATTTCGGAGGGGAAAGGTGGATCCATGTTCAGGATGAGGCAGCGAAAACGAAAAAACCGCCAGCTGGCGGTTTTTTCGTTTCTTTATCCCTTCAGTTGAGGGCCAGCCTGTCGTCCGGCGCCGTCTGGTAGAGCCCCTGCTGGTAGGCCAGGTTGCCCCAGAGCACCAGGCCCAGCGCGGCATCCTTCATGGCGTCTGGCTGCGGGGCCGGGGTGAGGGTCTCGCTGGCATCGTCATAGATGAAGCCTTCCGCCGCCCGCTCCGGCTGCAGTATCACCACGTCCTTGCCTCGCATCAGGGCGAAGTTCTTGTCGTACTGCATGATGGCGCGCCCCGGCCAGTCTGCCGGCATGCGGGTCAGATCCTTGCCCAGCATGGTGTAGTCGGCACTTATGCCCATCAGGGAGAGCAGGGTGGGCGCCATGTCGATCTGGCTGACGATGCGCGGATCCTGTTTCGGCGCTATGCCCTCTCCCACGATAACCCCAGGGATATGGAAGCGGGGGATGGGCACCAGGCTGGCGCCGCCGACCCGGCTGTCGTGATCGGCGATGACCAGGAACAGGGTGTCCTTCCAGTAGTCCGATGCCTTGGCCCTCCTGAAGAACTCGCCGACGGCGTAATCCGCGTACTTGGCGGCGTTGTTGCGGGTCGCCTTGGGCTGTTCATAGAGGGAGATGCGGTCGTCCGGGAACTCGAAGGGATCGTGGTTGCTGGAGCTGAACACCAGGCTGAAGAAGGGCTTGCCCTGCCTGTGCAGTGCCTCGAAGGTGTCGTTGGCCTTGACCATGAGATCTTCATCCGAGGCGCCCCATGAGCCCTCGAACACCGGGTTCTTGAAGTCCTTCTGCTCGACTATGGTGGTGAAGCCATTGCCGAGGAAGAAGCTGCGCATGTTGTCGAAATGGCTCTCGCCGCCGTAGATGAAGCTGGTGTCATAGCCCCGCTGCTTGAGCAGATCCGCGATGGTGAAGAAGTTGGTCTGGCTCTTGCCGAGCTTGACCACGGCCTGGGCCGGGGTCGGCGTGAAGCCGGTCAGCACCGCCTCTATGCCGCGCACCGAGCGGGTGCCAGTGGCGTAGAGCTGCTCGAACGCCCAGCCCTCCCGGGACAGCGCATCTATGTTGGGGGTCAGCGGCAGGCCGCCGAGGGAGCCGACAAACTGGGCGCCCAGGCTCTCTTGCAGCAGGATCACCAGGTTCTTCGGCTTGCCGCTATGGCTGGCTGAGTTGAAGGTCTGGCTGGGTTGTGTCTCGGAGCTGAAGTCCTGGTCGGGGCGGCCGCTCTCCTCGCGCACCAGCGCCATTATCCGCTCCCTGGGCAGTTCCCCGTAGAATTCGCCGGCACTCTCCTCGTTGCTCATCTGCTTGATGGCGAAGAAGAGGGAGTAGGCGGAGTTGACCGTCAGGGCGTTGACCAGGGGATCGCTGGCGAATGCCACCATGGCCGGGTTCAGGGCCCGGTGCCCCAGGCTGGAGCGGGCGCCGAGGAAGCCGATGGCCAGGATCAGCAGGGCGAAGGCCGGGCGCAGATACCAGCGCGGGAAGCTCAGGTGCCGCATCAGGCGCCCGCTCAGCCACCAGCCGCCCCCCAGAGTCAGCAGGCTGAACACCAGGGCCAGCAGCAGTTCGCCCTTGCGCCCCGCCCACAGCATGGCGAGCACCTCCTTCGGGTAGATGAGGTATTCGATATAGAGGCGATTGGGGCGCACCCCGTATTCGGTGACGAAGGCGGGGGTGGAGATCTCGAGGAAGAGCATCAGCCAGAGCCCCAGGGTCAGCCAGACCCGGATGAGTTGCAGCCAGGCGCGGCCCAGGGCATGGGGGCCGGCCAGCAGCAGAGTGAAGACGGCGGGGACGCCCCACAGCCAGCAGAGGGTGGCAAGGTCGACCCGGATACCTTGCAGCAGCAGTTGCGACCAACCGGCGACGGCGTCGACCCGCTCCTGTTGCCAGAGCCCCAGGCCTGCCCTGCTGGCGGAGAGGGCGATGAGCGCGATCACCGAAAAAATGGCGATGGGCCAAAATGGACCCAGCCAGTGTCTTATTTTTGTCATTGTTTTTCCTGATAAAGCCTGTTTTTGATGCCCATCCGAGGACAGCTTTTTTTATATTGCAGGGTTATGACAATGGGGGCGGGGAAAGGTTGCGGCGCAGGGGGCCATAGGATGCTATTGATAACATTGATTTTTTAATGAGGGATCCCAGGGGAGCCCAAAGACAGCATAAATGACTGGGCGTTGTGTGATCCCCACGGCAAAGCGCGGCGGGGGGCTTGCCTATAATGGCGCCGGATTTTCTCAATCGGAGCCGAAGGGATGCCGGTCTTTATCGATGTGGAGTATGTGCACGGCTGGTGCCTGTTCGTGGTGCTCTCGGATGGCACCACCGGGGTGCTGGACCTGACCCCCTGGCGCAGCCAGCCCCTGTTCGCTGCGCTGGACTCGGAGCGGCGTTGTGCCCGGGTCTTCATCAATCGTCGCCACCAGCTGGAGTGGCCCTCGGGCTGTACCCTGTCGGCCCAGAAGGTCTATCACCTGATCGCCCCCATCGACGAGCGCGAGGCCTTCCCGGATCGCAACCCGGGCTGAGAGTGACGGGCTAACTCGTTGAGTCAGGTAACGTTTTCAGTCACAGACCCGCCCTGGCGAGGCCGTTATCATGGCCTCAGGGTGGCGCATTTTGCGCCAGCACCACAGCGGGAAGATAACAATGAAACAAGGAAGGTTGCGCCATGGCGGCCTGATCGGGGCCGCCTTGTTACTGACAGCGTGCGGCAGCGGCGGCGGGGGATCCAGCAGCGAGACCCAGCCCCCCGTGGTCAATCCGCCTCCCACCTCGGACAGTCGCGCCTGTTACGGCGATGATCAGCCCGCCTGCAACCTGAGAACCTATCAGGTGATGGTGGAGTCCTTCGTCGACGGCGACGGCAGTGCCAACTACGGCGTCGGCTACGGCCCCTCCAGGCACAACGGCGATCTGCAGGGGATCATCGACAGCCTGGACCACATCAAGAGCCTCAACGTCAACGCCATCTGGCTCACCCCTGTGTTCGACTCCTGCGCCGGTCAGGCCGGGGACGATCGGCTGGATGCCACCGGCTATTTCGCCTGCGACTTCTTCAACGTGGATCCCAACTTCGGCAGCAATGCCCAGCTCAAGACCCTGGTGGACGCGGCCCACCAGCGCGGCCTCTATGTCTTCCTCGACGGTGTCTTCGGCCACGTCAACAGGGTGGGGGTGAGCAAACCCTCGCCAGAGGGCCGCCTGCCCGCCCTCAAGAGCGGCGGTACCGGTTATCCGGGTCAGCTGGTGGATTACAGCCAGCCCGAGAGCCTCGCCTACTTCAAGGAGGTGGCCCGCCACTGGGTCCAGCAGTACGGCATCGACGGTTGGCGCCTCGATCAGGCCTATCAGCTGGGGCTGGACGACTGGCGTGCCATTCGCACCGAGGTGGCGCAGGCCAGCGCAACGCGCAAGGCCGCCGGCCAGCAGTGGGGCACGCTCGGTTACATGGTGGGGGAGGTGTGGAAGGGGGCCGACGAGATCCGCGCCCAGGCGTATGGCAGCAGCGACAACCCGGCGCTCTCCTCGGCGTTCGACTTCCCGCTGCGCTACGGCCTGGTGCAGGCGCTGGCGGTGGAGGAGTCCGGCAAGGGCGGACAGGGGGCCGGCGTGCTCGACGCCAGCTGGAACAAGGTGGAGAACTACCCCGATCACGCCATGCCGAACCTGATGCTGGGCAACCACGATCTGGTGCGCTTCGGCGATCTGCTGGAGCGCGGCAACTTCAACCAGGCGGACTACTGGCAGCGCCACAAGGCGGCCTTCAGCTTCCTGGCGGCCCGCTCCGGCCCCATCACCTTCTACTACGGCGAGGAGTTTGGCGACGAGGTGCCGGGCTTTGCGGCCCAGGTCAGCGGCGACTGTGCGGCCCAGGGATTGTGCGACGATCATGTGGCCCGCAGCGATGGCAAGGTGCCCGGTGTCACCGGCTTCGTGCCAAGCGGCGAGCAGAGCGATCTGAAGCAGTGGCTCAGCCAACTGATGGCCCTGCGCGCCGCCCACCCCGCCCTCTACCAGGGGGAGCGAGTCAAGCTGGTGGCCGAGGGCAGCGTCTATGGCGACATCAAGCAGACGGCGGCGGAACAGATCGTCTATCTGCTCAACGTTTCAAGTACGCCCCAGAGCTACAGCCTGCCTCTGGCCAAGCTGCGTAGCGGCAGCGCCCTGGTGGATCTGCAGAGCGGCGAGCGCCTGGCCATGGGGGGCAGCAGCCTGACGGTGGACCTGCCGCCCCTCACCGGCCGCTTCCTGCTGTTGCAATAAGACGGCAGACAGCAAAAGGGCTCCCGCGGGAGCCCTTGTTGTTGCCAGCTGGCGGCAGGATCACTTCTCGAGACCACTGCCGAGCTCCTCCTGACGGGGGCTGGTCGGCGCGCCGCGCTCGTTGCCGTTGCGCCAGTGCTCCAGCCGGTTGTGCACGCCACGGCGCAGGCTCTTGAAGCTGGTCTCCAGGTAGTGAACCCCCACCAGGATCCCCAGGGTCACGCCGGTGAGCAGCACGGCCTGGTGCAGCATTCCCATGCCGATCAGGGCACCGAGGGCGGCCAGCATCCAGATGGTGGCGGCCGAGGTCACCCCCAGCACCTGACCATCCCGGGTCATCATGACCCCGGCACCGAGGAAGCCGATGCCGGTGATGAGCTGGCCCAGCACCCGCGCCTGATCCGCAGACTGCGGGCTGACGGCGGCGCCGATGGCGAGAAAGCAGTAAGTGCCAAGCACGATGAGGGAGGAGGTGCGAATGCCGACCGGCTTGCCGTGCAACTGCCGCTCCAGCCCCACCAGACCGCCACACACCAGACAGGCCAGAATGTTGTTCCAGCCAAGGGGCGCTATGTCCCACCACTGCATTGTCATCATACCCACCTCTGCCGATCCTGCTTGTTATCCTGCCGCGCTCTGCCCCCGGTTCTCCAGCCGTTGCCGGAAGGCCCTGGCCAGGCGCTCGTAGAGATCTTTGGCCTCTCTGTCTTCAATATCGCCACGTATCCAGGGATTGTCGATGATTTCCAGCAGCACGCAGCCCTGGCCCTGCTGGCGCAGATCCACCCCGAACAGGCCGTTGCCGAGCTGGTGCACGGCGCGGCGGGCGGTCTGCAACACCCGCTCCGGCACCTCGGTGAGAGGCAGCGCCTCGATCCGGCTCATGTCGAGGGGGTGCTTGCGGCGGCGGATGCGGTTGCCGGGCTCCGGCCGGTAGCGGCGGCAGGCGAACAGCGGCGAGCCGTCGAGAAAGCCGATGCGCCAGTCGAACTCGGCGGGGATCCGGCTCTGCACCAGCAGCAGGGCGGAGCGGCCCAGCCCCTCGTCCAGCAGGCGGGCGAGCTGGGTCTCGTCGCTCGCCATGGCGAGATCCCGGCCCTGGGCACCGTCGGGCACCTTCACCATCAGCGGCAGGCCGAGGCGCTGCACCAGCTCGTCCACCTGGTGGCGGCCGCGGCGGGTCACCACCATGGTGGGGGGCATGGGCACGCCGCTGCGCACCATCAGCTCGTAGAGGTAGAGCTTGTTGCTGCAGGCGAGGATGGCGCGGGAGCTGTCGATCACCGGCATCTTGAGCTGCTCGGCGCGGCGGGCGAACTCGAAGGTGTAGTGGCCGACCGCGGTCTCGGCCCGCAGCCAGAGGGTGTCGAACTCCGGCAGCCGCTCGATGGCGGAGGGGGCCAGTATCTCGGCCTGGATCCCCTGGGCGGCGGCGGCCTGGATGAAGCGCTCTATCGCCAGGACATCGCTGCTGGCCCGGCCATCGTTCTGATCCATCAGGATGGCGAGCTGATAGAGGGGCGCCGTCTGCTCCTCGCCCCCGGTGCCCACCAGCGCCTGGGCGTGCTGCACCATCAGCGCCTTCTCGCTCGGGCTCAGCGCCAGGGGGGAGAGGCTCTGCTGCTGGCGCACCGACCAGCCGTGACGACCTCGCTTGAGGGTCAGCTCCTGCAGCGGCAGCTGGCTCAGGCCGTAGTAGTAGCGGGCCAGCCCCGCCAGCTCGCTCTGCTCGCACTGGCCGAAGATGGCGCGCACCCGGATCCTGTCCTCGCTCTGGCGGGTCAGCCAGCCCTGCAGCTTGCGCCACAGCTTGGCCGGTGGCTGCTGGGGTTGCAGCCGGCTGATGGCCTGCAGCCCCGGCAGGCAGTGGTGGCTGCGGGCCTGGGCCAGCAATGAGCAGTAATAGCCCGCGCTCAGGTGCTCCAGACTGCGGCAGAGGTTGATGATGCGGGGGCGGCCGCCGGTGGTGGGCACGCCGTGTTGCAGGTAGGTGCGGGCGGTCAGCAGATAGTCGGCATGGCAGGGCCAGTCGCCCAGCTCGTCGACGATGACATAGGTACTCATATTTTCGGCTCCACAGAAAGGACTGCCCGAATAGGCAGGATCCCCAGTGGGCTTCGATGCACCGACAAGCACGACAATGGCGCGAGGGGAAACAAGAGGTTACAGTGCCTAATATTCTGCCTTGGTAACTTGTGATACAAGTCGCATTTCTGGTGCTGAGGATAAATAACCGAACAAGGACTCCCCGTGTTGACCGTGCGCGCGGCCCGAACCGATGATTTGGGCGCCATCGTTAAGCTGGAACGCTACTGTTTCCCCCCCGAGGTCGCCTTCGGCCGCAGCCGCTGGCACTACCTGCTCAGCCATGCCAGGGGGCGCACCCTGCTGCTGCTGGATGAGAAGGGGCAGTTGATGGGCTACCTCAGCGTGCTGGAGCACAGGGGCTGGGACAGGCTCATCATCCAGACCCTCGCCATTCGCTGGACGGTGCGCCGCCAGGGCTGGGCCCGGCGCCTGCTGGAGCAGGTGATCCGGGAAGGCCGCGAGGCAGGCTGGGGCGCCGTCCGGCTCGAAGTGGCCGATGCCAATCCCGAGGCCCAGACCCTCTACCATGGACTGGGGTTTCGCCCAAGGCTCAGGCTGCCGGATTACTACGGCCCGGGCCAGCATGCCCACCGGCTGGTGCTGGCGCTGGGGGATGAGCGACAGGAGACATCATGAGCTGTGACGACTGTCTGGCCACCGCCATCAAGGCCAAACTCGGGCGTTGCCCGATCTGTGCCATCCAGACCTTCGTCATCGGGGCCGTGGGCTGGCTGGTCTGGTGGTGGTGTGGCGCCGACACCTCGGTCAACGCCCTCACCGGCCTGTTGTTTGCCCTGGGGGGCAGCGGCCTGCTGCTGCTGCACCTGTCGGTCTTCCTCTGGCGCAAGGTGACGGGGCGCGAGCTGGATAATGAGTGAATTCTTTTTGTTTCAACCAGATAAATAACAATGGAGGTTCAGATGATCGCAATGGTAACGGGCGCCTCGTCCGGGTTTGGTGAGGCCATCAGCCGTCTGCTGGTGCAGGCTGGTTACAGGGTGATAGGTACCGGTCGCCGCGCCGAGCGGCTGGCCGCTCTGGCCGACGAGCTGGGTGAACAGTTCCTGCCGCTGGCGTTCGACGTGCAGGACAAGGCCGCCACCCGCGCCGCCATCGCCGGGCTGCCGGCCGAGTGGAGCGAGGTGGACCTGCTGGTCAACAACGCCGGGCTGGCGCTCGGGCTCGAGCCCGCCCACAAGGCGGATCTGGAAGACTGGGAGCAGATGATCGCCACCAACATCAGCGGCCTGACCTTGCTCACCCGGCTGCTGCTGCCGGGCATGGTGGCGCGCAATCGCGGCCACGTGGTCAACATCGGCTCCATCGCCGGCACCTACCCCTATCCGGGCGGCAACGTCTACGGCGCCACCAAGGCGTTCGTGAAGCAGTTCAGCCTGAACCTGCGGGCCGATCTGGCGGGCACCGCCCTCCGCGTCACCAACCTGGAGCCCGGCCTGTGCGGCGGCACCGAGTTCTCCAACGTGCGTTTCCACGGTGACGACGCCAAGGCGGCCACCGTCTATCAGGGGGTGCAGGCCATCCAGCCGGAGGACATCGCCAATACCGTGCTCTGGGTCAGCCAGCAGCCCGCCCACGTCAACATCAACAGCATAGAGATCATGCCGGTGGCCCAGACCTTCGGCCCGCTGCAGATCAGCCGTCGCTGAACCCCGTCTCGCCGGAATGAGAAGAGGCACTCCCGGGTGCCTCTTCTCGCTCTGTTTTCTATCCAGCCCACCGCCCCCGTCTGGCGCCATCCACCCTCTATCCCAGATAGCTGCCAGCTGGTGGTCAAGTTGGCCTGCAACTTGCTGAGTCATGGTGATTGGCGGGGAGTGTCTCCCCGGACGCCGGTTTGGCCGGCAGCAGCTTGGAGCCTTCATGGACATCAAACCCTATGGTCAGCAACTCGCCCAGAGTGCGTCCCACAGCCGTGCCCTGGCCACCCTCAGTGGCGATGACAGCCAGCAGGGGAGCTGGGATCTGCAGGTCAGCCTCTCCAGCCAGGTGCTGACCGGCAAGGCGCAGCAGGTACTGACTTACGAGCATCTGGCCAGAAGCGGCAAGAGCGCCTCCCTGGCCGGGAGCGCCAACAATACGGTGGTGCAGCAGCTGGTGGACAAGGCACTCGGCTTCGATCGCAAAAAATTTGACGATCTCGAGAGCCAGATCAAAGGGGTGGCCGACAACAAGACGCTCTCGGCCGAAGAGCGGGAGACCCAGACCCGAGCCCTGACCGAGCAGCGTGATGCCATGCTCAAGGCGGCCATGGACAGGCTCACCGGCAAGTCGTCGAGCGGGCAAAGCACCCAGGCCTGATACCACCGACCCAAACGGCAATCTTTGGTGTCGGGTGGGCAAGATGTTGCCCCGGATGCCGGGGAGGGATGAAGCAGGGAGCGCCAGCGCCCTCCCTGCCGCAGACGGTGTGCCTCAGGGCTGTTTGGGCACGATTCCTATGGCGATGGCCGTGGTCTGGACGGCCTTGATCTGATCCCCCTTGGCGATCAGGGCGAACTGGGCCGGATCCCTCACCTTGAGGGTGAGGGTATTGTCCACCCCCTTGACCCTGATGGTCTGCTGCGCCTTGTCGACGTCGATGACGTCGGCATAGATGGTGACCTGCATGCCAGCCCCGGCGCCCGGTTGCTGGCCGGCGGCCGCCTTGCTCCCCTCGACCTCCACCACCCGCTTTCTCACGCCGGCGGTGCCCTTGAGCAGCTCGAGATCCAGCAGCTGCAGGTATCGCAGCGCCACCACGTCCCCCACCTTGAGGTTCTGGAGGTTGGTCACCTCTTCCCCGGCGACCAGATCGAAGGTCTCGCCTTCGGCATTCTTCAGGCTGATCTTGCGGGTCGCGAGATCGAGGGCGGTGACGGTCGCCTCGGCCTTCACCTCTTCTGCCAGGCTGGCCTGGCCCGGAGTGACGGCCACATTGGCGGTCACCTCGGCGGCCTGTATCAGGGGATTGACACAGAGAGTGAGCACTCCTGCGATCCATGCGTGCTTCAGTTTCATGATTAGACCCTATGGCTGGAAAACAGAACCCCGTGAGAGGCGTCAGGATGACGACATGGCGCGGCGCCATGACGGAGCAGGGGAGTGAGCCCCCTGCTCCAGTGACACCATAGCAAAGTCACACCTGAGTACCATCATGCCAAAGAGTGCGCATCACCATTTTGATGGCTCGCTCCCGTTTTTTGACCTGATGGGATGACGGCATGGCGCGGCGCCATGAGGGAGCAGGGGACTGCGCCAGTGACACCATGGAAAGTCATGCCTGAGTACCATGATCCCAAAGGGGGGGCATCACCATGTTGATGGCTCGCTCCCGTTTTTTGACCTGATGGTATGGCTGGCGCACAATCCCCCTGCATGCATTCAACCGAGGGCTCTGCCGTGTACAACTTCCAATATGCCAATCCCACCCGCGTCTGTTTCGGGGAGGGCCAGATAGCCACGCTGCCGGAGCTGATCCCGGCGGGCAGCCGTCTGCTGGTGCTCTACGGCGGTGGCAGCATCAAGCAGAACGGCGTCTATGAGCAGTTGACCCAGGCGCTGGCGGGCAGGGAGTGGCTGGAGTTTCCCGGCATAGGTGCCAACCCCCAGTACGATCAGCTGATGGAGGCGGTGGCCCTGGTCAAGCGCGAGCGCATCGACTTCCTGCTGGCGGTAGGCGGCGGATCCGTGGTGGATGGCACCAAGTTCGTGGCCGCCGCGGCCTGCTTCGAGGGGGAGGATCCCTGGGACATCCTGCTGGAGAAGGCGCCGATCAAGGGGGCGCTGCCGCTCGGCTGCGTGCTGACCCTGCCTGCCACCGGCTCCGAGAGCAATCCCGCCGCCGTGGTGAGCCGGGGAGAGGCCAAGCTCTCCTTCTACAATCCGCTGGTGCTGCCCCGGTTTGCGGTGCTGGATCCCACCACCACCTACAGCCTGCCGGTACGCCAGGTGGGCAACGGCGTGGTGGATGCCTTCGTCCATATTCTGGAGCAGTACCTTACCTTCCCGGTGGGAGGGGATGTGCAGGATCGGCTGGCGGAGGGCCTGCTGCAGGTGCTGGTGGACAACGGCCCGCGGGCGCTGACGGAGCCCACCAACTACCAGGTGCGGGCCAACCTGATGTGGGCCGCCAGCCTGGCCCTCAACGGCCTCATCGGGCGCGGCGTGCCCCAGGACTGGTCCACCCATGCCATAGGTCACCAGCTCACCGCCCTGCACGGGCTGGATCATGCCCAGAGCCTGGCGGTGGTGCTGCCCTCCTTGCTGCGGGAACAGGCGGCCCAGAAGCAGGAGAAGCTGGCCCAGTTCGCCGAGCGGGTCTGGCACTCCCGCCGGGAGGACAAGGCGCTGCGCATCGAGGAGGCCATCATCCGCACCGAGCAGTTCTTCCAGCAGATGGGAGTGGGCACCCGACTCGCCGACTACGGCCTGAACGAGAGCTGCATCCCCGCCATCTGCTCCAACCTCAAGCGCTTCGGGCTGACCGCCCTGGGTGAGCAGCAAGATATCGATCCCGACAAGGTGGCGCGGATCCTCTCCCACGCGCTGTGATCCCTGCGTTCTGTCTGCTCCAACCTCAAGCGCTTCGGGCTGACCGCCCTGGGTGAGCAGCAGGACATAGATCCGGACAAGGTAGCGCGGATCCTCTCCCACGCGCTGTGATCCCTGCGTTCTGTCTGCTCCAACCTCAAGCGCTTCGGGCTGACCGCCCTGGGTGAGCAGCAGGACATAGATCCGGACAAGGTAGCCAGGATCCTCTCCCACGCGCTCTAGACTCCGGCTTCCGAGCTGAAAAGAAAACGCCCCGAGTTCGGGGCGTTTTGCATGCTGTGGCGAGGTGCCGGGGCTCAGGTCCCCTGATCCAGCTCGCGCTCCAGGGCTGCCGCCTTCTGGCGGGCCGGATGGGTATTGAGCCGCTGCCAGTAGGCCTCAAGGTGCGGGAACCGGGCCAGCTGGCCGCCTTGGGCCAGCAGATCCAACAGGAAGGAGTTCATGATGTCGGCGCCGGAGAGGCGATCCCCCACCAGATAGCGGCGGCTTGCCAGCACCTCGTTGAGATAGCCCAGCACCTTGGCGCACTCCGCCTGGGCGTAGCCCGGCAGGAAGCGCATCGGGCTGCCATCCTTGCGCACGAACATGTCCAGCAGCAGCGGCAATATGCCGGAGCTCTCGGCGAAGTGGATCCATTGCAGGTACTCGGGGTAGTCGGGGCTGTCGGTGGCTGGGGCCAGCCGCTCGGGGGCGTGGCGGGCTATCAGGTACTCGGTGATGGCGCCGGATTCTGCCAGCACCCGCCCGTCGAACTCGATGACCGGCGACTTGCCGAGGGGGTGGATGGCCTTGAGTTCGGGCGGTGCCAAAAAGGTGGTGGCGTCGCGCTGGTAGGCCTTGATCTCGTAGGGCAGGCCCAGCTCCTCGAGCAGCCAGATGATGCGTTGGGAGCGGGACTTGTTCAGGTGGTGCAGGACTATCATGGGAACCTCGATTCGGTGGCGGGATGGAGTGTACGAAGGGGCGAGGCAAGTGGTTCACCGATGGACAAAAAAGAGCGGGCAGATGCCCGCTCCGTGCCGACTCAGGCTTCCAGCGCCTGATCCAGGTCCGCCAGTATGTCTTCGATCGCCTCGATCCCGACCGACAGCCGGATCATCTCCGGCTTGACCCCGGCCTTGGCCTGCTCGTCTTCGCTCAGCTGGCGGTGGGTGGTGGAGGCGGGGTGGCAGGCCAGGGACTTGGCATCCCCTATGTTGACCAGCCGCTTGAAGATCTTCAGCGCATCGTAGAAGCGCACCCCGGCCTCATACCCTTCCTTCAGACCGAAGGAGAGGATGGCCGAGGGACGGCCGCCCATGTACTTCTCCGCCAGCGGATAGTGGGGGTGACCCGGCAGACCGGCGTAGCTGACCCAGGCCACCTTGGGGTGATGCCTGAGGTGGTGGGCCACCCGCAGGGCGTTGTCCACGTGGCGCTCCATGCGCAGGCTCAGGGTCTCCAGCCCCTGCAGCAGCAGGAAGGCGTTCATCGGCGCCAGGGCCGCCCCCGTGTTGCGCAGGGGCACTGTGCGCACCCGGCCGATGAAGGCGGCCGGGCCAAAGGCTTCGGTGTAGACCACCCCGTGATAGGAGGGCTCGGGCCGGGTGAGCTGGGGAAAGCGCTCGGCGTGATCCGCCCAGGGGAACTTGCCCGAGTCGACGATGACGCCGCCCAGGGAGTTGCCGTGACCACCGACATACTTGGTCAGGCTGTGCACCACTATGTCGGCGCCGTGCTCTATGGGTTTGCACAGCACCGGGGTGGCGACCGTGTTGTCGACGATGAGGGGCACGCCGCGGGCGTGGGCCACCTTGGCGAAGGCGGCCAGATCGACGATGTTGCCCGCCGGGTTGCCTATGCTCTCGCAATAGACCGCCTTGGTCCTGTCGTCGATGAGGGCGGCGATGGCCTCGGCGCTGTCATCCTTGGCGAAGCGCACCTCGACCCCGAAGCTCGGCAGCATGTGGGCGAACAGGGTGTAGGTGCCGCCGTAGAGCTGGGGGGTGGAGACTATGTTGTCGCCGGCGGCGGTCAGCGCCTGGATGGCGTAGGTGATGGCGGCGGAACCCGCCGAGACCACCAGCCCGGCGATGCCCCCCTCCAGGGCGGCCATCCGCTGTTCCAGCACGTCGTTGGTGGGGTTCATGATGCGGGTGTAGATGTTGCCGGGCACCGCCAGGTTGAACAGATCCGCCCCGTGCTGGGCGCTGTCGAACTCGTAGGCCACCGTCTGGTAGATGGGCACGGCCACCGCCTTGGTGGTGGGGTCGCTGGAAAAGCCGTGGTGCAGGGCCAGGGTCGCATCTTTCATCACACACTCCTTGTTGGACGTCGTCGCCATTATGGATGGATAGACGTCCAATCTAGCAGGCCCTGTGCCGATGTAAACCACCCAATCCGGCAAAGCATTGTCAGGGGCTTGCAGTGATCCTGCCGCGCCCTTTCCCGTCCGGAGTCCTGGCCCGATCAGAGGCGGCGACGATACTCCCTGTCGTCTATCTGGTGCATGTCCCACTGCATCAGGCGGTTGAGCTGCTGCATGGGATCCTCGATCAGGGTCAGGGGGCGGGGCTGGATCCGGCGGAAGTAGCGGCGCAGGATCTGCTGGATCCGGTTCGGTGCATGGGGGTTGGTCTGGCTCATGATGGTGCTCCTGTGCTGTGGTGCTCACGTTCGCCAACAGTATTGAGCTAAAATGAGGAAGTAAAAACTGACGACTTGATTGACAAGGATTTCCTCTTTTATGCCCAGCCGCCGCCTCTACCAGCAATTTCAACGGCTCGCCCAGCAGCTTGGCTGTGATGAGCGGGAGACCAGCCTCGCCGAGGTGGCGGATCTGCTCTGCTGCACCCCGCGCAACGCCCGCCTGCTGCTGCGCCGCATGCAGGATCAGGGCTGGCTCAGCTGGTCGGCGGAGGCCGGGCGGGGGCGGCGCTCCCGGCTCATCTTGCTGGACAATCAGGAGAGCCTGACTCGCCGCCGCCTGCGGGATCTGCTGAGCCAGGGCCAGCTCGCCCAGGCGGTGCGGCTGGCGGAGGGACGGCTGGACTTGCTCACCCCGCTGCTCATCGAGCAGCTCGGTCAGGCCACCCGGGAGGGGCGCCAGATCCTGCGGGTGCCCTACTACCGGCCGCTGCCCCACCTGCTGCCCACGGATCCCCTGCGCCGCTCCGAGGTGCACCTCAGCCGCCAGATCTTCAACGGCCTCACCCGGCGAAATGAGGAAAATGGGGAAATCGAGGGGGATCTGGCCCACCACTGGGAGTGTCTGGGCCCCTGTCACTGGCGCTTCTACCTGCGCCCGGCGGTGCGCTTTCACCACGGCCGCGAGCTGGCGGTGGAAGATGTGATGGAGAGCCTGCTCGGCCTGCGGGATCGCCCGCTGTTTGCCCACCTCGCCCGGCTGGAGAGTCGCTGGCCGCGCACCCTAGATCTGCACCTCGACAGCCCGGATCCTCTGCTATTGCACCTGCTGGCGGAGCCGGTGGCGGCCATCCTGCCCCGCGAGCTCAAGGGGGAGGCGGGCTTTGCCCTGCACCCGGTCGGCACCGGCCCCTACAGGGTCACCGCCAACGATCCCCTGCAGCTGTGCCTTGCGGCCTTCGACGACTACTTCGGGCTGCGGGCCCTGCTCGACGAGATCGACATCTGGATGCTGCCGGAGCTGGCGGAACGGCTGGAGAGCCACCTGCAACTGGGGCGCGACAGCCCCGAGCTCGGCACCATGCGCGGCGAGTCCGAGTTGGAATCGGGCTGCTACTTCCTGCTGCAGGACGACAGATCCCTCCCGCTGCAGGATCCCGCCCTGCGCCAGTGGCTGACCCGGCTGCTCAACCCCATCGCCCTGATGGGGCGGGTCGCCCCCGAGCTGCAACGGGGCTGGACCAGTGCCCTCGGCCTGCTGCCCCACTGGCGCGAAGCCCTGCCCGCCGAGGAGCCTCAACCTGCGCTGTTGCCGACCCGGCTGGTGCTGGCCTGTTTCAACCAGCATCTGGAGTTCAACGAGTGTGCCAATGCCATGGCCAGCCTGCTGGCAGAGCAGGGGATCCGGCTCGAGGTGCGCACCCTGGATTACGGCCGCTGGGTGAGCGGGGAGGATCAAGACGTGGATCTCTGGCTCGGCACTCTGAACCTGGAGCACGAACACGCCTTCGCCCCCTACGCCTGGCTGCAGGGCACCCCGCTGCTGCGCCGGGTATGGGGGGGCCAGCAGGCCCTGTGGCAGGGATTGACGCAGTGGCGCGCCAGCGGCGCCGAGCCAGGCCCGCGGGCCTTGCTGGCCGAGGTGCAGCGCCAGGGCTGGTTTGTGCCGCTGTTTCATCACTGGCTGGAGCTGGAGAGCCGGGTCGGCGTGCACGGGGTGCGCATGACGGCCCTCGGCTGGTTCGATTTTCGCAGCGCCTGGCTCAAACCCGAGCAGGGGATGGCGGCGCCGGAAACCGGAGGCGGCTCCCACCCGGATGCCGGGACGCTTGAGTCATAAGGGTTGGCGCGCTAGCCTGTGCGCGGTCCCACGACAAGGAGTCGATATCCATGCTGGAAATGCAGATCCAACCCCGTTTTCAAGAGACGGACGCCCTCGGCCACATCAACAATACGGTGCCGGCGGTCTGGTTTGAATCGGCCCGTGATCCCCTGTTCCGCCTCTTCTCTCCCGAGCTGGATGTGCACAACTGGCATCTGATCATCGCGGGCTATGCGGTGCAGTTCAAACGGGAGCTGTTCTATGGTCAGCAGGTATTGATCAAGACGGGGGTGCGGCGCATCGGCACCAGCTCCTTCACCCTCTGGCAGGAGGCCTGGCAGGGGGGCGAGCTGGCGGTGACCGCCGAGACGACCCTGATCCATTTTGACTACCAGACCCGTCAGTCCATCCCCCTGAGTGACGCGCACCGGGAGGGGCTGAGGGCCTGGCTGGTAGAGAGTTAACCTGGCCTTTTGGCCATCACAGGACACTTATGCGCAAGACAGCGATCGCCCTGAGCCTCGGCTTGGGACTGGGACTCTGCTCCCTGCCTTCTCTGGCCACCACCCTGGCCGAGCAGTTCACCCTGATGGAGAAGGGGGCCGACTATGGTCTCGACACCCGGCTGTTCAGCCATGACGGTGTGGACATCAAGGCCTGGATCGACGGGGTTCCCGTCATCATAGCCGTGCCCATACTGAACGAGCAGGGCAAGCAGGAGGGGGAGAGCCGCTACTACTTCAAGGGGGGCAAGCTGTTCGGGGTGAAGGAGCCCGCCGCCCAGTTCGCCTTCGATGACGGCGGCAAGTTGACTCAGTGGCTGGATGAGAAGGGGCAGCCCGCCGAGTTCGTCAGCAAGATGAGCATGCAGCAGCGGGAGGCCTGGCTCACCAAACGGGCGGCCGAGCTGAGCGCGCTGTTCGTGCCGAGTCAGGCGGAGCAGCAGGCCGGCGAAGGCGGCGTCAAGCTGAAGGGGGCCGAGCTGACCCGGTGGCTCTGCAACGGCAAGCTGATGGCGCTGGCCAAGGGCGACAAGGTGACCTTCGAGCAGGCCAGGCTCAAGACGGGCGCTGAGGGCATGAAGGGGGAGGTCTCCCTGCGCCAGGAGAAGGGGTGGCAGGATCTCTGCCTCACCTGCGAGGTACAGGGCACCCAGGTGACCCGCCTCACCTGGCAGCCGCTGCCGGGAGCCAACAAGCCGCAATGAGTGCAGTGACAGCATGAAGCGAGGGGGCCGTCGGGGCCCCCTCGCCATTTATGGCCGCTCCCCGAGTCTCTGCCGGGTCAGCGCCTCCACCCGCCGCCACTGCCCAGGCTCGAACCAGCGCGCCAGGATCGCCTGCTGCTGCTCGGCCCTGTCCAGGGGGAGCAGGGGCTCGAGTTCCGCCAGATAGCCCGCCAGCTGCCGATCGAACCCTTGCTGGCTCTGCGCCAGCTGGCGCAGCCGATCCACCGCCTCAGGCCCCAGCTGTTCCAGCAGCACGGCGTCCCGTTCGGCGGGGGAGAGCCGCTCCAGGCGCTGCAGATCGCCGAGCAGGCGGCCGTTGGCCTCGGCCTCCCTGAACCACTGGGGCTGCTCCGCCAGCCAGAGCGCCAGCTCTTCCCCCAGCATCACCCTGTCGGCGGCGTCGGCCTCTGCCAGCGCCTTGCGCCTCAGGGTCCACTGCTCCATCAGCCTCTCTTCGGCAAACAGCGACGCCTGCTCGGCGGGGCTGAAGTGTTGCCGGCGCAGCCGTTCACGCTCGTCAAACAGCAGCTGCAGGCTGGCGAGGCCGGGATCCGTCGGCACCGTCAGGCTCCCTTCCGCCCGCAGAAACTGCCGGTAGCGGGCCAGCATGGCGTCCTCTTCGTCCGCCTCGCCCTGCTCCAGCCGCTGGGCCAGCTGGTGGCGCAGGGCTCCCCGCTCGGGGGCTGCCGCCAGATCAGGGGCAGGCTCGGGCCAGAGCAGGAGTGTACCCAGCAGGGCCGCGCCCAGGGAGAGGGCGACCAGCAGGAGCCGTCTCATAGCCCCAGCCTCTGCAAGCGGTTGGCATGCTGGCGATAGAGGGTGACGGGATCCGTGTCGAACAGGTGGTGGATGCCGAACGACTGGTTCACCTCGTCCAGGTGGTTCATCCGGTAAGCCGTGCCTATCACCTTGCCGAGGTGGCTGCTGCAGACCCCGACCAGGCCGTCATTGGGCTCGTGAAAGAAGGTGCCGGTCAGGGCCAGCGCCGGATCCACCGGATCCAGTATGTTGGTCATGTTGCCGCGCCCGCTCCAGGAGAAGTAGTAGACGCCGTTGTCGGCCAGCAGGGGCCCCTCGCCGCAGTGCTGGCTGGGCAGTCCTTCCGGATAGCGCTGGTTGAAGCGCTGGGCACCGGCGCTGGTCAAGGCATCGAGGGAGGCGAGGGGATCCTGGGGCAGGTCACTGCCGCCGGAGAGCAGCGAGATGACCCCGGAGAGCGCCGAGGCGGCGGCCACCGCCAACTGCTCGGCCACCGAGCCCGGCGCCACCCTGGCGCGCACCAGATCGGCGATCTCGGAGCCCTGGTTGACGCCCCCCACGCTGGTGGCGGAGGCGACCAGCTCGGGGGCGACCGAGGCCACATAGCGAATGGTGGGGCCGCCGTGGGAGTGACCTATGAGGTTCACCTTGTCGGCCCCCGTGATGGCGAGTACCTGCTGTACCTGCCTGAGCAACTGCTCGCCGCGCAACTCCGAACTCTGGGTGGCGGAGACCTGTGCCACGTAGACGCGGGCGCCGTCCCGGGTCAGGGCCTGGGGAATGCCGTAGAAATAGTCGACCCCGAGCAGCTTGTCGAAGCCGAACAGCCCGTGCACCAGCACTATGGGGTAGCGGGTCTGGGTATAGCCGGCCCCCTGGCCCAGCATGGGCAGGGCGCACAGAAGCACCAATAGCCATCTTTTCATCTTCACCATCCTTGTGAAAACCGACTGCGCTCCGGCAGCCACCGGCCTCATGCCAGTAGCAGCAGCATGGTAGCTGAACTCAAATGTATCTGTGGATGGGATCACTAAACCGGGGATTGCAGAAAAACCCTACCCATATGGGCAAAAAGAGGTCGCACCAACTATTCCTTGTGTCCGCCCATCAAATAAGTTAAATAATAATTATTATCATTTGAGTGTCTGAGTCATGACGGTAACCTGGGTGAAGGGATGGGTCGGTGCCACCGACGGGGAGAGCAGCATGGCGCACTGGAAGGCGCAGACCCTGAGTGGCAATCGCCACTTCGACGCGGGAGAGCACGCCAGGGCGCTCGACTATTACCAGCAGGCCCTGTGGCTGGCCCGTCAGCAGTTCGCCTGCTGGCCGGATGCGGACGAAGCCGTGGCAGCCCTGGTGGTGGCCCACCACAACCTGGCGGATCTGCTGGTGGCCATGACGCTGCCGGACAGGGCCGCCGACATGTTGTGCCATGTCCACGACTGCCTGCTCGCCACCAGCCAGTCTCCCGCAAGCCCGGATCCCCTGCGGGCGGCGGCCCTGCGCCATAGCCGCAGCACCCGCACCGAGCTGCTCGCCTTCGTGCAGAAACACGGTCATCACGACGGCATTTTGCGCTGCCTCGGTCAATGTCAGTGCCAGACCGAGCCCGCCCATCGATTGCATTGAGCCCAACAAGAGAGAGAACGAACATGAGCCATACCCTGCCTGCCCTCGCCTATGCCTATGACGCGCTGGAGCCTCACATAGACGCGCTGACCATGGAGATCCACCACAGCCGTCACCACCAGACCTATATCACCAACCTCAATGCCGCCCTGGCCGAGCTCCCTGAGCTGGCGGCCCTGCCGGTGGACGAACTGCTCGCCAGTTTCGACAGCCTGCCGGCGAGCGTGCAGGGGGCGGTGCGCAATCACGGTGGCGGCCATGCCAACCACAGCCTGTTCTGGCAGGTGATGAGCCCGCAAGGGGGCGGTGAGCCGGGCGGTGAGCTGGCCGAGGCGATCAATCGGGATCTGGGGGGACTGGATGCCTTCAAGCAGGCCTTCACCCAGGCGGCCCTGAGTCGCTTCGGCAGCGGCTGGGCCTGGCTGGTGGTCGATCAGAGCGGCAAGCTGCAGGTGGTGAGCAGCGCCAACCAGGACAGCCCCCTGATGGAGGGGCTGGTGCCTGTCCTGGGGCTGGACGTGTGGGAGCACGCCTACTACCTCAAGTACCAGAACAAGCGTCCGGACTATATCGCCGCCTTCTATCACGTGGTCAACTGGCCGGAAGTGGCGCGTCGCTACCAGCAGGCGCTGGCATAAAGAGCGGCATTTACTGCCATAGATGAAAAAAGAGACCCGCCAACTGGCGGGTCTCTTTTTGGAGTTTCGTCACCGAGCTCAGTCGGTTGCCTTGTCTGCATCTGTCGCTACCGCCGCACTGGTCACCTCGGCAGCACTCGATGTGGCGGGGGCACTGCTGGCTGCCGTGGCTAAGGCCGAACTTGTCGCGGTCGCTACCGCCGCGCTGGGCACGGGTTGTGATGGCTTCGCGGGCTTGGCCGGCGTCTTGGCCGCGGGAATCGGCAGGCAGGGCTGGCTGGCCCCTATGGTGCTCAGGGGCTGGCAGGGGATGGGACCACCGATGACGATGGGCTCGCCGAGGAACTTGGGCCCCTTGTCCAGCACGTAGAGATCGAGCAGCCCCATCAGCCGGGCGAACACTTCGCGCACCCGGGTCTTGATGCCCTGATAGGCGCTGGGATCCAGGGCGTTGAAGCCGACCGCCTCGATGCCGAAGTGACGAGCGATGAAGATGGCGCGCTCGTTGTGGAAGGCCTGGGAGACCACGGTGAAGCGGGCCTGACCGAACACCTCCTTGGCCCGCACTATGGAGTCCAGGGTGCGAAAGCCCGCGTAGTCGCTGTAGATGGCGCTGGCGGGGATGCCCGCCTGGATCAGGGCCCGCCGCATCTGGCGCGGCTCGTTGTACTGGACGGTGGCGTTGTCGCCGGAGACCAGGATGTAGTCCACCTTGCCGTTGTTGTAGAGCTCGGCGGCGGCCTTGATCCTGTACTTGAAGTAGTGGTTCGGGCTGCCCCCGATCAGATACTTGGAGGTGCCGAGCACCAGGGCGACCCGATTGTAGGGCACCGCCTCGACGTCGTCGTAGGTGTAGTGACGGGCGTCGGAGACGGTCCACTCGCTGTAGCCCAGCAGCGCGGCGACTGAGGCCAGCAGCAGGCAGAGGCAGGCGAGCAGGATCTTGGCAAACTTCTTCATGCGCGGTGCGGTTCGGGTCTGAAGTAAGAGATGACAGGGGGCCATTCTATTACAAGTTGCCGTGGCGCGTCAGGTTTGATGCGCCCCCATGGCGTCACTCGGGCACAGGCTGTCGCAGAGCGCGGCGCTATCTTGAGCCCATCAAGGGGCGCCATAAACAAGGGCGGCCATGGCCGCCCTTCCTCATTCATGGCTCACCCTCAATGGGCCGAGTCGTTCGCCTTGCACTCCTCAGACTCCTTGTTGGCGTCCCACCAGGGCAGCAGATCCCGGCCGAGCCAGGCCTGATAAGCCTCGCTGTCGTTTGCGATCAGGGCGTCCAGCTCGGCCTCGAAGTCGCTCATCGCCTGCTGTTGATCCGGGCCTCGCAGGGCCCGGGCCATGGCCAGCCAGCTGGCGCCGCGGCCGGTCTCGCTCAGGAAGCGATGCACCGTATAGGACCAGGAGTAGACCATCTCGCCCCCCTTGTCGTAATCCAGGTGCAATATGTCGGCCAGGGCAGGTCGTTCGGCCGCCGGGCGACCGGCGACGTTGTCCAGGCCGCGGGCGAAGCACTGGCCGTGGGCGATGAACTCCGCCAGCCCTTCCGACCACCAGGTGGTGCGGTTGAGCGGGTAGTGGCCGAAGCTGCCGTACTGGTTGAAGCGACCGTCCAGGTAGTGGACGTACTCGTGGCGCAGGTTCCACACCTGGAAGGCGGGGCGCTTCCACTCTGCCTCATAGGCGAAGAAGCGGGCCTGGTTGCCGGGACGGGCCGGATCCCCCTCGATGTAGATGCCGCCGTTGTCGGTGGAGACGCCGCCAAACAGGGCGCTGCCGTAGCGTTTCCAGTCGGCGGAGGAGTCGAAGATCACCAGCTCAAGCGCCTCGTTGAGATCGTCCGCCACCGGCTGACCGCCGGTCTCCATCTGGCGGTGGAACTGCTGCTCCTCGGCCCCCAGCTCACGGCAGATCCCCTCGGCCTGATCCATGGTCAGATCCTGGGCCCGCAGGCGCAGGGTCGGCGAGCAGGTGTGCTCGAACGGCAGCACGTCCTCCACCCGGACAGGGGTGCAGAGTCCGGCGAAGTCGCCGCTGATGCAGGCCTCGCCGGTGCGATCCGTGTAGGTCAGGTAGTAGGTGGAGAGGGTCAGCGACATGTCTTCCAGCAGATCCTGGCTCTGCTGGCCGCCCGGGATCAGGTCGTGGTGGCGAACGAGGGCGATGACTGAGTCATCCAGCAGCCTGCGGTAGCCGTCGAGCTCGTCCGGGCGGGTATAGCGGGCGACCCGGTAGAGGCGGGTGTAGGCGTCCAGCACGTTGTTGAGCAGGAACAGATCCGCGCCGTCCCGTCCCTTCCACAGTGCGAGCTCGCTCATGCCGAGGGCGTGCAGCTGCTGGCGCAGCTCGCCATCCTGCTGGCGGAAGTCGTTGGCGAAGGGGTCGCTATGGTCGCTGGCGAAGTCGAGGAAGTTGAGCAGATCGAACAGGCCGGTGGCCCAGGGGTGCTGGCCGTTGATCTCGCTGGCATGCAGGGTGGCGTAGGCCAACATCTGGTTGAACTGGCCGAGCAGGGTGCCAAAGCGGCTCTGCACTGCCGGGCTCCTGAACTGGCCGTGCAGGGCTATGCTCCAGGCCCCCATGACGGCGCCCACCTCGTCGCTGGCCTGCTCCGGGAAGAGCAGCGGATGGGCACCGAGCGCCGTCAATGCCTCGGCCAGCGCCTCGGCGGCGGCCGGGCCGTCCTCCTTGTGCTTGCCGTAGTTGTGGTAGTTGTGGGCACGCACGTATTCCAGCAGCAGCTTCATGGCCGGATGGGCCGGCTGATTGGCCGCCAGCAGGCTCTGGATACCGCGGGACACCGCCAGCAGCTTGCGGTCATCGTGGCCATAGTTCTCCTGCCAGACCGGGGCGGGCTGGCCACTGGCGTCCTGCACTATCCTGGCCGCTTCGGCGTCCAGCAGATCGGTATCGGGCAGATCCGGTTCGGAACAGGCGCGGCCGTCGGCGCGGCGACAGTCGAGCTGCTCCTCCTTGCTGGCCAGCACCAGGGGGCGGTTGAGCACCCGGCTCTCCTGCCACTCGGTTGTTTCCGGCAGGCTCTGCCATTCGCTGCCGCCGACCGGGTATTGATAGCCGGTGTCTTTCAGTACCACCTGCACCTCGCTGCCCGCGGGCAGGGTCTGGCGGCACACCCGGTAGCTGATGGTCTTGTCCCCTTCCTGGCGGGTCTGGGGTTCATCGCACTCCTGCTGCGCCCTGGTCTCGTCCAGTTGCCAGCTGTATTGGCGCCAGACGTGCAGCTCGCTCACCTGACGGGCGGCCTGGCTGCCCGCCACGGGTTGCAGGCGGAAGAAGATCTGCTCGAGGCGGCCATCCCGCTCGTTGGGGGTCTCTTCCAGCACTTTCAGCTGCTGCCAGTCTCGGGGCTGGTACTGCCATGCCTGCTCGGCGCAGCGCCCCTCGGCGTTGAGCTCGCAGCGATCCAGCTCCTGCTCGCTGTGACCCAGGACGATGCGCTCGGGGAGCGGCAGGCTGTCCTGACGCGGTGCGGTCGGGGTGCCTGCCAGCGGCTCCCAGCGGCCCTGTTTCAGGCCATAGCCAAAGTCATGGCTGCTGGCCGGGACGGCCTTGCCGGCCGGCACCACCTCTTCGCAGCTGAGGTAGCGGATCTGCCAGCCCTGCTCGACCCTGAGCTGCGGCTCGCCGCACTGCTGTTCGGCCAGGGCCGCCAGGTTGGCGTCGTGCCAGTCGAAGCGGCGATACACCCTCAGCTGCTGATAGGGGGCGTCGCCATCGCGGGCGCTCAGCTCATAGGTCACTTCGGTGAGGCTGTCCCCCAGCTGACGGCTGGATTCACCTGTGAGTTGATACTGTTGCCAGTCGGGGGAGTAGCTGGCCAGCGCCGAGGTGGCGAGCAGGCCGGGGGCTGCCAGGAGCAGCAGCCGGGTAGAGAGGTGATTCATCATGATCCCTTTGGTGGATGGAGTAACGTGGGGACCAGACAGGGTATTGGGCTCCAAAAGAATATCAACGAACCAGATGGCGCCGAGAAATCATGTATTCGGGAGCAAACAACATAAAAACAGCCCCAAAAGGGACTGTGTTGATAGCAAGGACTCAGCCCCATATGGGGGGCGGCGTCACTCCTCTTGCCGCAGGCTACGGGCGAGCAGGGTGCGGGAGGGTTTCAGGCTGCCGCCGAGATCCGGCCAGGGCAGCCAGCGATCCGGCACCATAAAGCCGGGCAGGGTGGCTCTGATCCAGACGGCCAGCTCGGCGTGGGGAACAGGTTCGCCGTGCCAGTCGATAAAGGCGGCGGGTCGCTGCCCCCACTGCGCGCTGGGGATGGGCACCACCAGGGCCTGGGCCACGGCGCCGTGATCCACCAGCCGCTGCTCTATGATCTCGGGCTGGATGTTCTCTCCTCCCGAGATGAAGAGGTTGTCGAGCCGCCCCTCCACCACCAGCTCGCCGTCCGGGGTGAAATAACCCTTGTCCCGGGTGTGGAACCAGCCCTCCTCATCCAGCGGCAGCACCAGCGCTCCGGCCTGGAAATAGCCAGCAAACAGGGTGTCGCCACGCACGCAGATCTCCCCCTGACGGATGCAGACCTCCCGCCCGGGCAGGGGCCTGCCCACTACCCCGGCACCAGCAGGCTGGCCGGTGCAGACCTGGCTGCCCATTTCGGAGAGGCCATAGCTCGACTTGGGGGTGAACCCCAGGGCCTTGAGCTGGTTGACCAGGGGCTCAGGGATGGCGGCCCCCCCGAGCAGCAGCTCGCGCAAGCGGGTGCGAGCGGGGTCGAAGCCTTGCGCCAGCAGGCGCCAGAGCTGGGTCGGCACCAGCGAGAGGTGGGTAATGGGCTGACGCTCGAGCCGCTCCTTGAGAGGCTGGGTGCGATCGTCCAGCACCAGACTGGCCCCCGCCAGGAAGACCCGGAACAGGATGGCGTAGCCGCCCACGTGAAACAGCGGCAGGGAGAGCAGCCAGCCGCAGTCGCCATCGAGCGGGATCAGGCTGGCCGAGCCCCGGGCCGAGGCAAGGTGGTTGCAGAGCCGGTGCACCACCGCTTTCGGCGTGCCGCAGGATCCCGAGGTGAGGATCATGTTGCTCTGCTGGTCGGGTACCAGCAGGTAGTTCCCCTCGGCCGCCAGCTCGCCCGTGAAGTCGAGCCGCAACGGCAATCCGCTCCCCACCGGAGTCTCGCCCGCCGACCAGAAGGCGCTGGCGTCCAGCTGTGCGGCCAGCTCGGCCTGTCTGGGGAGGGGGAAGGCGGGATTGAGCGGGCAGAAGACGAGGCCGCTGCGCACGCAGGCCCAGGCCAGCAGCACGTCCTCCAGGGCGCCGCGCACCACGGCGGCCAGCCGGTCGCCGGCCTTTAAACCCGCCAGCTCGAGCTGGTCGCACAGGGCGTTGAGCCGCGCATCCAGCTGCCGGTAGCTGAGGGAGGTGTCGCCGTGGATGGCGGTGCGCTCGGGTGCCGTCTGTGCCCAGTGGCGCACCGGGCAGGTTGCCAGTGAGGCGTCAGCTGCACGGACGGGCTGCATGGGGGCCCCCTCAGTCACGGTGAAACAGGGGGGTCATCAGGCTTGGGTCGGGTTGACCCTGCTTGTCCAGCAGATCCCTGGCCAGCCAGCGCCTGGTGTCGAGGCCGGGGGCCTGATCCGGCGCCCACTCCCCCGCGAGGCGGGCGAGCTGACCGAGGCCGACGCCGGACTCGAAGCAGGAGGAGACGATCACCTTCAGCTTCAGCTCGCGGGCGCGGGCCACCAGGGCCTCACTGTTGGCCAGGGAGCCGAGCAGGGTCGGCTTGAGCACCAGGGCCTTCAGCTGGGGTATGGGTTCCCAGGGCTTGCCCTGGGCCAGCAACTCGTCGAGGGCCACCGGCATGCCGGTACGGTTGGCGACGAAGGCGATGTCGGCAAAGTCGGCGCACAGATCTTCCAGATATTCGATCCGGTTCGGATCCAGGTGACCGCAGAAGGCCCAGGCCTCCTCGCGGGTCCAGCCCTGGTTGGCATCCAGCACCAGCTTGAGATTGGGACGCCGATCGAGCAACAGGCGGATCAGCGCCAGCTCGTCCCGCATGGGGTAGCGGGCCACCTTCAGCTTGGCCTTGAGGGGAGTCTCGTGCAGCCACTGCTTCCAGTTCTTGAGCAGCTCCTGGGGGGAGCCCTGAATGAGGGGATAGGGTTCGGGCAGGCTGGCGTCCTGCTGTGGCCAGTGACGGCGGGCACAGTCGAGCCCGAATTGCACCGAAGGCAGCCGGGGGGTTATGGTCTGCCCCTGGGCCAGCTGCGCCAGGCAGGCCAGGCTCTCGGCCTGCGCCTCGGCCAGGCTCTCTCTGGAGAAACCGGGCAGGGGGGCTATCTCCCCCCAGCCGTCGTTGATGCGCACCAGCAGGCCCTCTCGCGCCACCTCCACCTTGCCGTGAAAGGTCAGGGGCTGGGTAAAGGGCAGTTGGTAGCGATAGAGGGCGAGTGTCATCAGGGGTTCCGCTTGTATTTGGAGAAGTCGGGGCGGCGCTTCTCGTTGAAGGCGTTGCGCCCTTCCTGACCCTCTTCGGTCATGTAGAAGAGCATGGTGGCATTGCCCGCCAGCTCCTGCAAGCCGGCCTGGCCGTCGCAGTCGGCGTTCAGGGCGGCCTTCAGGCAGCGCAGCGCCATGGGGCTGTTTTGCAGCATCTCCCGGCACCAGCGCACGGTTTCCCGCTCCAGCTCGGCCAGGGGCACCACTGTGTTGACCAGCCCCATGTCGAGGGCTTGGCCCGCGTCGTACATGCGGCACAGGAACCAGATCTCGCGGGCCTTCTTCTGGCCGACGATGCGGGCCATGTAGGAGGCGCCCCAGCCGCCGTCGAAGGAGCCCACTTTCGGACCTGTCTGGCCGAACTGGGCGTTGTCGGCGGCGATGGTCAGATCGCACATCATGTGCAGCACGTGGCCGCCCCCGACTGCATACCCGGCCACCATGGCGACCACGGGTTTCGGGCAGGTGCGGATGTCGCGCTGGAAGTCGAGCACGTTGAGGTGGTGGGTCCCCTCGTCGTCGCGGTAGCCACCGTAGTCGCCACGGATCTTCTGGTCGCCGCCGGCGCAGAAGGCCTTCTCGCCGAAGCCGGTCAATATGATGGTGCCCACCTTGTCGTCGTAACGGGCATCGGCCAGGGCCTGCAGCATCTCTTTCACTGTGCGGGGGCGGAAGGCGTTGCGCACCTGGGGACGGTTGATGGTGATCTTGGCAATGCCATCCCGGGACTTGTGATAGAGGATGTCCTCGTAACCGGCGGAGCAATCCTGCCACTCAATGGGAGCGTACAGTTCCGCTTCCGTCATTGCCTCAATCATGGTGTTTTCCTTCTGGTGTGGTAATGGTCAGCCGGGCAATCCTGTCAGGGGCGACGGTGGCATGGGGTTGCACTTCCGTCATTGCGTCAGTCATGACTCTTCTCTTCTGGTTGCTTGACCCAGTCTTGCAGGAGCCGGGCAAAGGTGTCGGGCTGGCTGGCGTGCAGGTTGTGCCCGCCATCCAGAGCCAAGTGATTGATATTGCAGCCTTGCTTGACCAGCTGGCAAGCCAGGCGATGGAATTTGTGATCCCGGCTGCCGGAGATCCAGCGCACCGGCAACCGGGTTTTGCCCAGCCAGGGGGCGAGATCCGGCTGCTTGCCAAGGGAAGTGGCGCGCAACATGGTCGCCACGGCTCTCCCCTCGTTGCCAAGGCGCCTGGCAATCTGGCGGCCACGGGCCTCCTCGTCCAGATCGGCGAACACCCCCTGCCGGTACCAGTCGGCGAGCACCAGGGCCAGGGGCTCGCACTCGAAGCGTCGGGCCCAGCCCTCGTCGTGGGCGAGGCGGGCGGCGCGCTCGGCCTCCGGCAGGCCCGGATGGCAGTTCTCCAGCAAGAGCGCCTGCAACCCGGCGGGGGACTGGCTGGCGTGATAGAGGGCGAGCCTCCCCCCCAGGGAATAGCCCGCCAGCCGGTAGCGCGCGATATGCCGCGCGGCCAGCTCGCCGCAGAGCCAGCGATGGACCTCGTCAAAGCCGCTCACCCTCAGCCCCTTGTTGCTGCCGTGGCCCGGCAGATCCAGGGCCAGGCACTCGATGCCGGGCAGTGCCTGGATGACAGGCCGCCAGTCGCCGGCATTGCCGAGCAGGCCGTGCAGCAGCACCAGTGTTGGCTGGGTTCTGTTAGTGGCCACGGATAGCCGCTCCCAATGCCTTCAGCTCCTCGGCTGCCTCGTGGCCACGCAGGACCTTGATGTCATATGCCACGGATAAGGGTTCCCAGTGCTTTAAGATCCTCGGCCACCTCGTTGCTCGGCACCTTGATTTCAATCAGGGTTACCCCTTTTTCCAGGGCGGTTGCGTAATCTTGCTCGAACTCGGCCAGGGTGGTCGGCGCCCTGTAGTGCAGGCCGAACATGGCGGCGGCGTGCTCGAAGTGCAGGCCGTGGGGCAGGCAGTAGTAGGTCTCCAGCAGCTGATCCCGGGTCGGCACCGGCAGCATGCGGAAGATGCTGCCACCGTCGTTGTTGAGCAGGATCACCACCAGGGGGCGGCTCGATTTGCCGAGCAGGGCCAGGCTGTTGAGATCGTGCAGGGCGCTGAGATCCCCGAGCAGCAGTGTGGTCGGCTCATCGCTGGACAGGGAGAAACCGAAGGCCGTGGCGATCAGGCCGTCGATGCCGGAGGCGCCGCGGTTGGTCATCAGCCGGCTGGGGCCCTTGCCGGTTTCGCCGAGCATGTCCATCAACCGGGCCGGCATGCTGTTGCCGACGAACAGCTGGCCCTGGATGAGCTGGGTCAGCCGGTGGCAGACCCCGAGCTCGGAGAAGCGATCGCAGGCGCGGCGAATGTGACTGCTGATGCCCTGCTGACGCTCCGCCAGCCGGTGCCAGGGCAGGTGGCGATGGTCCACCGGATGGGCCGCGGCGAAGGCGCCGGGCGTGCACACCAGGCGGCGACGCAGCCGGTAGTCCGGATCCAGCCTGGCCGGTTGCGGGTCCACCAGCCAGTAATCCTGCCAGGGGTGCTGCTTGATGAACTGGCCGAGCCGCTTGGAGATGAGGCGGGCACCGAACTGCAGCAGCACCTCGGCCCGGGCCAGCTCGGTCACGAAGCAGCTGTTTTGCAGGGCAAGATCCATGTGGATGAGGTTGCGGCTGTCGAAGCGGATCTGGCTCTGCAAGTCCGCCAGCAGCGGCCAGCCGAGGCGCTCGGCCAGCTGGGCCACCCGCTGCGCCTCGGCCGGATCCTGAATGCGGCCCGCGACTATGACGCCGCGCTTGCCCTGCAAGGCGGCCCAGTCGGGCTGGCGGGGGCAGTGCTGCTCGCCCTGCTGCCAGGGGCTCCAGGGCTCACTTGAATGGAGCCAGTCGCCGAGCGGGGCCAGGTAGTCGGAAAAGTCCAGGTACGCCTCGCCGGGATAGAGGGGCTCGGGGTACATGCAGTTGAAGTGAACCGGCCCCGGGGTCAGTGCCTGCTTGGCCATGGCCTGATCCACCGAGCTCAGCACGAAGGACGCCGGTATGGTCGGGGTGGGGCTCGGCAGGTTCTGCTGATAGACGGGGTAGCGGCCGAAGATCCCCTGCTGATCGATGGCCTGGTTGGCGCCGTTGTCGATGAGCTCGGGCGGTCGATCGGCCGAGAGAATAATCAGCGGCACGCCGGTGAGCTGGGCCTCGGCCACCGCGGGCCAGAGGTTGGCTACCGCAGTGCCCGAGGTCATGATCACCGCCACCGGGCGGCCGCTCCCCTTGGCCAGCCCCAGTGCCATGAAACCCAGACCCCGCTCGTCGAAGTGGAGATGGCGGCGAAAGCCGGCATGGGCGGCGGCGGCCATGGTGAGCGGCGCCGAGCGGGAGCCGGAGGCCAGCGCTATGTCCCGCACCCCGAGGCGATGGAGCTCTTCCAGCAGGAGGGAAGACCAGACGTGGTTGAAGGTGGCATGCTGGCTGGCAAACGCTCGGTGCTCAGGCAATTGGCTGGCGGGCATAAGGCTCTCGCAGTGGGTCGATGAAAAACGCTATCCCAGCAGGGAGAGCACGTTGGCGATCTTGTTGTCGAGCTCGGCCCACTCGGCGGCGGGCTCGGACCCGGCCACTATGCCGGCACCGGCAAACAGGCTGATGCCCCGGGCCGTGATGCGGGCGCTGCGAATGGCGACCGAGAACTCCGAGGTCTCCCGGCTCAGCATGCCGCAGGCACCGGCGTACCAGCCGCGCTCATGGGGCTCGAACTCGCGGATAAAGGCGAGCGCCGCCTCGCGGGGGGCTCCGCCCACCGCCGGAGTCGGGTGCAGGGCGGCCAGCAGTTGCCAGTCGCACACGCCGGGTTTGAGCTCGGCCTCGATGTCGCACTTGAGGTGTTGCAGCAGCCGCAGTTTCAGGATGCGCGGCTCGGTCAGGGTGGCGTCCGTGGTGAGCGGGGCCAGCCGGCTCAGGATGTCGGCGTGCACCAGCCGGTTCTCCAGCCGGTTCTTGCTGTCGGCCAGCAGCTCGGCGGCCAGGGCCGCGTCGGCCGCGTCGTCACCGGAGCGGCGTATGGTCCCCGCCAGCGCCTCGGTGAAGAGGTGGCCGCTCTCCCGGCGATAGAGGCGCTCGGGGGAGCAGGAGATGAAACTCTGCTCGGGGGAGAACTGGAAGCCGAAGTGGAAACACTCCTGGGCGTGACTTGCCCACTGGGTCAGCAGGGACCAGGGGCAGAGGGGATCATCCCCATGCTGGCGGGTCAGCACGCTCTCCCGGGAGAGCACCACCTTGGGGGTGTGGGCCTGAAAGGCAGGGCTGGTTACCCGCTCTACCAGGGTTTGCCACTGGGCCTGACCCGGGACATCCTGGCGCTGCCAGGGCCGTTTTTGCAGGGCGGGCAGGGGGGCTTCCGGCTGCAGGGCGTCGAGGGCGGCCTCGGCCGCCTGCAGTTCGGCATCCAGATTGCCGTCGGTCAGCCAGAGGTTGAGGCAGAGGCTGACACACTCCCCCCGGCGCACCAGCTCGATGCGCGGCAACACGAAGCGACAGGGGCCGAACCCCTGCCAGCCTGGCTGGGCCGGATCGAACGCCAGGCCGCCGTAGTAGCGGGGGCTGTCTTCACTCGTTGAGTTGGCGAGATCGCAGGCCCGCTGGATATCCGCTGGCCGGGTCAGCTCGTGGATGGCGCCGAGGGCCACGTACTCAGGGCTCCTGTGGCCGCGGGCCTGCCAATAGATGCGGGGATACAGGGTCTGCGCCGCCAGCCATCCCGGGAAGAGGTCGACGTTGGCCGCCACGCGCAACCGCACGAAGCCGCTGACATTGCTGTGACGCAGGGCGTCCAGTTGTTGCTTGAGATGGGTCTGAGCCAACATGGATGTCTTGTCTGAGCCAGATAGTCGCAATCGCTCTGGGGAGGATGGCGCAGGTTGATGCCAAAGGGCGATGATTTCCTATATATTATCTGCCCATTCTTCCATGTAAATTGCCCGAGGGAGCCCAGCCCCCACGGAGCCAAGTATACCTAAATCCGGTTCGATAACCCTTAACACGATCAATATCTGATTGTTTGGCCATCACAATATGACAAATACCTTCTCTGTTTGGTTGCTGGCGGCGCGTTTGCGAACACTGCCCCTGGCGTGCTCCTCCATTTTGCTGGGCTCGGGGCTCGCAGCCAGCCGGGGGGCCTTCGACGGCGCCATCATGGGCCTCTCCCTGCTGACCGCCATACTGCTGCAGATCCTCTCCAACCTGGCCAACGACTATGGTGATGCGGTCTCCGGTGCCGACAACGGCGAGCGGATCGGGCCCCAGCGTGCCGTGGTCTCCGGCCTCATCACTCGCCACCAGATGTGCATCGCCATGGGGTTGACCGCGCTGGCGGCCGTGGTGAGCGGCCTCTCCCTGCTGGTCTGCGCCTTCGGGGAGGCGTGGCAGCAGATCCTGACGTTCATCCTGCTGGGGGGCGCCGCCATAGTCGCGGCCATCACCTATACGGTGGGCAAGACCCCTTACGGCTATCGCGGCTTCGGGGACATCTCGGTATTCCTGTTCTTCGGCCTGCTGGGGGTGCTCGGCTCCTACTACCTGTTCACCCATACCCTGGAATGGGATCTGCTGCTGCCCGCCACCGCCTGTGGCCTGCTGGCGACCGCCGTGCTCAACATCAACAACGTGCGGGACATAGAGAGCGACGCCGCCAGCGGCAAGATCACCCTGGCGGTGCGGCTCGGCCGCAACCGCGCCATCGCCTACCACTGGGGGCTGCTGGGGGCGGCGCTGCTGGCCACCATCGCCTTCCTGCTGACCCAGCCCATGAGTATCTGGCCCTGGATCTTCCTGCCCGCCATCAAGCCCCTCACCGATGCCGCCCGCACCCTGCGCGAGAGCTTCGACGGCGAGGTGTTGACCGGCGCCCTCAAGAAGACCGCCATCAGCGCCTTCCTGTTCAGCCTGCTGCTCTCGGTCGGGCTGGCGCTCTCCTGAGCGCTGTTCAGCCATGAACTGGTACGCCAGGCGAAGAAGGGCCCCGTGAAGGGGCCCTTCCTGTTGCTGTACCTTGCCGTTTTCTTCAAGTATTTCAGCGCCTTCCTCTTGCTCTTCAGGCCCGATGGCCGTGATCCGGCCGGCAATATTGAGAAATTCTCGGAACGGGTCGCCGACTTGTGACGGGCCTCGATTGTGGCACGGCTTCGATTGCTATAGAGATGTAAGCGTATGGGGTTCCATATGTAAAAAACCAATGGCAGGGACAGGCTTATGGACAGGTTAGGGAAACATCTCGGATGGGGGCTGCTGGCACTGCTGGGCGCCAGCTCCCTCGGTTACATCGCCCTCAACAGGGGCGAGCAGATCAATGCGCTCTGGATAGTGGTCGCGGCTGTGTGCGTTTATCTTATCGCCTACCGCTACTACGGGCTCTTCATCGCCAAGCGGGTGCTGGCGGTCGACAGCAGCCGCATGACGCCGGCGGTGCGCCACAACGACGGTCTGGACTATGTGCCGACCGACAAGAAGGTGCTGTTTGGCCACCACTTCGCCGCCATCGCCGGCGCCGGCCCCCTGGTCGGCCCCGTGCTGGCGGCCCAGATGGGCTATCTGCCCGGCATGCTCTGGCTGCTGGCCGGGGTGGTGCTGGCGGGGGCGGTGCAGGACTTCATGGTGCTGTTCGTCTCCACCCGTCGCGATGGGCGCTCCCTCGGCGAGCTGATCAAGTCGGAGATGGGCCCGGTTGCCGGGGTCATCGCCCTGGTCGCCACCTTCATGATCATGGTGATCATCCTGGCGGTGCTGGCGATGATAGTGGTCAAGGCGCTCACCCACAGTCCCTGGGGCACCTACACGGTCGCCTTCACCATACCGCTGGCCATCTTCATGGGGATCTACACCCGCTACCTGAGGCCAGGCCGCATCGGCGAGGTCTCCATCATAGGTCTGGTGTGCCTCATCTTCGCCATCGTCTCCGGTGGCTGGGTGGCCGAGAGCCAGACCTGGGCTCCCTATTTCGACTTCGACGGGGTACAGCTGACCTGGATGCTGGTGGGCTATGGCTTCGTCGCCTCTGTGCTGCCGGTCTGGCTGCTGCTGGCACCGCGGGACTATCTCTCCACCTTCCTCAAGATAGGCACCATCATAGGCCTGGCCATCGGCATACTGGTGACCCAGCCGACCCTGCAGATGCCGGCGCTGACCCAGTTCGTGGATGGGACAGGCCCGGTCTGGGCCGGGGATCTCTTCCCCTTCCTGTTCATCACCATCGCCTGCGGCGCCGTCTCCGGCTTCCATGCGCTCATCTCCTCCGGCACCACCCCCAAGATGCTGGCCAACGAGAACCAGGCCTGCTTCATAGGCTACGGCGGCATGCTGATGGAGTCCTTCGTCGCCATCATGGCCCTGGTCTCCGCCTGCGTCATCGATCCGGGCGTCTACTTCGCCATGAACAGCCCCCTGGCGGTGCTGGCACCGGCGGGCACCGCCGACGTGGTGGTCTCCGCCGCCGCCGTGGTGAGCAGCTGGGGCTTCCAGATCACCCCGGAGACCCTGACCCGCATCGCCAGCGAGGTGGGTGAGCAGAGCATCATCTCCCGTGCCGGCGGTGCCCCGACCCTGGCGGTCGGCATGGCCTACATACTGCACGGTGCCCTCGGCGGCCTGATGAACGTCGCCTTCTGGTACCACTTCGCCATCCTGTTCGAGGCGCTCTTCATCCTCACCGCCGTGGATGCCGGCACCCGGGCGGCGCGCTTCATGCTGCAGGATCTGATGGGGGTCATCTCCCCCTCCCTCAAGCGGACCGACTCCCTGCCGGCCAACCTGCTGGCCACCGCCCTCTGCGTGCTGGCCTGGGGTTACTTCCTCCATCAGGGGGTGGTGGACCCGCTCGGTGGCATCAACACCCTGTGGCCGCTGTTCGGCATCGCCAACCAGATGCTGGCGGGCATGGCGCTGATGCTGTGCGCCGTGGTGCTGGTGAAGATGAAGCGCCAGGCCTACGCCTGGGTGGCCCTGCTGCCCACCAGCTGGCTGCTCATCTGCACCCTGTCGGCGGGCTGGGAGAAGACCTTCAGCGACAATCCCAAGCTCGGCTTCCTGGCCATCGCGAACAAGTTCCAGGCCATGATCGACAGCGGCACCATCCCGGCCCAGTACACAGAGTCACAGCTGGCCCAGCTGGTGTTCAACAACCGGCTGGATGCGGGGCTGACGCTGTTCTTCATGGGGGTGGTGGTGATCCTCGCCTTCTTCTCCCTGAAGACGGCCATGAAGGCGCTTAAGAACCCGCAGCCGACCGCCAGGGAGACGCCCTACCAGCCGATGCCGGCGCAGCAAGGTGCCCCGCGGCCCGAGTCTGATGACGACGGCGATCTGGCCCCCAGCCTCAAGTAAGTCGGCAGGCCGGCCCCCCGGGGTGCCGGCCTCTCCTCGACGGCGAACAAGGAGCAAGCATGTTTGATACCCTGGCCAAGGCGGGCAAGTATCTGGGACAGACCGCCAGGCTGATGGTCGGCGTGCCCGACTACGACAACTATGTGCAGCACATGCGGCTGACCCACCCGGAGCAGACCCCCATGAGCCACGACGAGTTCTTTCGCGAACGCCAGGATGCCCGCTACGGCGGCAAGAATGGCGGGCGTTGCTGCTAATTAGGCCACCACCAGCGCGCACGCCCTGTCCTCGGCGCCGGCTGGATATAATCCCTCTTTCCACAGGACTTCAACATGGCACAGGCTGTAGCTGTCACCCTTTATTGAACGGTTTTCTCGGTTTATACGATCCCCATATCACAGGACTTCAACATGACACAGGCTGTAGCGGTTACCCTGCTGACCGGTTTTCTCGGCGCCGGCAAGACCACCTTGCTCAACCACTTCCTGCGCCATCACGCCGATGCCTCCGTGGCCATTCTCGAGAACGAGTTCGGCGCCGCCAATATCGACGGCTCCCTGCTGCAGGGGAGTGACAGGGTCAGCGTGGTGGAGCTCAGCAACGGCTGCGTCTGCTGCAGCGTGCGGGGGGAATTTCGGGCCGCCTTGAGCGATCTGCTGGCCCGGCGGGCGGCGGGGGAGTTGCAGTTCGAGCGGCTGATCGTCGAGACCACGGGGCTCGCCGATCCGGCCCCCATCATCCAGACCTTCTTCGTGGAAGAGGCGCTGCGGGATGCCCTGCGCCTCGATGCCGTCATCACCCTGGCCGACTGTGAACACATAGGTTGTCAGTTGGATGAACATCCGGTGGCGGCGGCCCAGCTCGGCTTTGCCGACCGCATCCTGCTCACCAAGACGGACAGGGTGGACGGAGCGACCCGGGAGGCGGCCATAGCGCGAGTCCAGGGCATCAACCCCAAGGCGCAGATCATCGACATAGTGCGGGGGGAGTGCCCGGCCGGGCTCTGGCTCGATCTCGATGCCTTCTCCCTGAGCGACGAGCTGAGCCTGAGCCCAGGCATCAAGATAGTGCGTGGGGGCGGTCAGGGCGTCGAGGCGTTTGCCCCCCTCTCGTCCCGGCCCCGCTCCTGGCAGGATGTCATCTCGGCCCACCTGTTCGAGGGGGGCGAGCTGGACTTGAAGAAGATAGGGGCCTTCATGGAGCAGTGCATAGAGCAGCATGGCAACGACATGTTGCGCTACAAGGGGGTGCTGGCCATCGCCGGGGAGCCGCGCCGCCTGATAGTGCAGGGGGTGCACAGGGTGGCGGGGTTCGATTACGGCTCCCCCTGGGGTGACGAGGTGCCCTGCTCGCGGCTGGTGGTGATCGGTCGCTACCTGCCTCTTGAGGCGCTGGAAGAGGGGTTCGCCCTGACCCGGGCCTGAGGAAAAATAACAGATGCGTGAATCACTTAAACAGAAAATCATCCAGGTCTGCCACCAGAAAATCGCGCAGAAGGGGGAGGGGGTGGGCGTCTCCTTCTATGCCTTCTTCGCCAACAGGAACGACGACCCCGAGCTGCTGATGGAGGCGGCGACCTGGTGGATCCAGACCCAGAGACTCGACCACTTCGAGAAGGCGCGCAAGATCCTCGCGCTGGTCGAGGCCATGAAATAGGGCGAGATGAAACAAGAAGGGCTCCTGATGAGGAGCCCTTCTTGTTTATGGTTTGCGGCTATCGCCGCCGAGTGGTCTCAGCTGGCGGGCGCCACAGCCGTCCGGCGGGAGAAGAAGAGGCAGTCCAGCAGCCAGATGGCCAGCATGGAGGCGCCCACCAGGGGGAAGCAGATCCCGAGCAGCACCAGCACCGCGATGGCACCACCCATGGGGGGCAACTTGGCGGGCAGGGGCGGGGCGGCGAGCCGGCCCTTGGGGCGGCGGCTCCACCAGATCCAGAGTCCGCTCACCGAGCTTGCCAGCACCATCAGGCAGATGATCAGCAGGACGAGCTGGTGGGGCCAGCCGTAGAGCTTGCCGGTGTGCAGCATGACGCCGGTTTCCACCGTCTTGGCGACCGGGCCGTAATCCTGCCAGCGCACGTCGGCCAGCACCTTGCCGCTGTATTGATCGATGTGGAGGGTGGCGTCGTTGCGCGGATCATCGGCGAACAGGGCTATGGTATAGACGCCTGTGCCACCGACCGGCGGCGTGATGCTGTAACCCGGGTGAACCCCGCGCTCAGTGGCGATCTCCACTACCCGTTGCAGGGGGATGCGGTGGCTGGCCATGACCATGCCGTCGTGTTCCCCGCCATGGTTCATGGCGCTGTGATCATGGCTTTCCGGCGTCGGCTGCGAGCTCGGTATGGGCGTGTTCTCGACGGCCCAGGGCACAGTCTGTTCATGGGCATGGTTGAGGGTGCGGGCGAGAGGAGCGGATTTCGGCACCTCGTTCCACATGGCGGCCGGGAAACGGTTCCAGACGTTGGCGAACCGATCGCCCCAGAAGCCGGTCCAGGTCATGCCGCTCAGCAGCAACAGCAGCAGGAAACCCGCTCCCCAGAAGCCGACCACGGCGTGCAGATCGCGCCACCAGAGGCGTCCGCGCTGGTTCATTCTGGGCCAGAGGATGCCCCCTACGCCCGGCCCCTTGCGCGGCCACCACAGGTAGAGTCCACTGACGAGCAGCACTATGCCCCAGCCGGCGGCCAGTTCGATCAGGCGATCCCCTGTGGTACCGAGCAGCAGCTCCGCATGCAGGGCGCGGGCCACCGCCTGCAGGTTCCACTTGTTGTCCATGGTGCCGAGCAGGGCGCCGCTGGCGGGATCCATGAAGAGGGTCAGTTCGCGCTCGCCCTGATTGACGATGATCTGGGCGCTCGCATCCGTGGCCACGGGGGGCAGGTATTTGCGCAGACTGGCATCGGGCATGGCGATCTTCACCTTGGCCAGCAGTTGGTCGGCACTCAGGGTCTGGGTGGCGGGGGCCACCTTCATCAGCTCGGGGTAGAGCAGGTTGTCGAGCTGGGGCTTGTACAGGTACAGGATGCCGGTGAGGGAGAGCAGGATCAGAAAGGGGGCGACGAAGAGACCGGCATAGAAATGCCAGCGCCAGATCCTTTGGTAATAACTCGCGTCTTGATGCTTCATCTTGGATCCTTGCACCGAGGCTAAAGGTTTCAGTTGGTGGAACGTTTGAGTGGCGCGGATGATAGCAGCAACGTTTTATTAACTGCAACAGAACATGCTGGCTCCGCCTTCACTTCGTTGCGCGCCTTGATTGTGCTATCTGGCGTCGATGCCTGCCGGTGAGGGCCGGGGTGCCATGGACTTTTTGCATATAAATCCTTACCTTGTTGCAACATCAGGCGGCGTCGGCACGACGAAAAAATCAGGGGAGGAGGGGGACGTGCACTTGCAACCACACGGCCATTTCGAGATGCAGCGACAGGGGCAGGTGCTGATTTGCCGCCCGAGCGGCCCCTTCAATCTGGCGGGCGCCATGGCCTATGAGGCTGCGTTCAGCCAGCAGATCGCAGGATTGCACGATGCACCCTGGGGGATCGTCGAGGTGGCGACCGAGTTCGAGGCCGCCGGTCCCGAGGCGCTGGCGCGTTTTCGTCGTCAGTTTGGCTGGTGCGCCGCCAATGGCTGCGATTTTCTTGCGGTCGTGGTGGTGGGCGGGTTCAAGCGCTATCTGGCGGATCAGGTCTTCAGCGATCTGCCGTTCAAGGCGGTGTGTTACTTCGAGCAGGAGGCGGCGGCCATCCACTGGCTGGGGGAGCGGCTCGGCGGCGACGTCACACCGGTGAGCTGACCCGGTAGCCCGGGGCCGTTCTGTCTGCCAGCCTCACTCCAGCTTGATAAACCACTTGTCCCGCTCGTCGACACAGTCGGGTTCGCCCATCTCGAACTCGCGGCAGATGAGGGGCCGCACCTCATAGATGCGGCACATCATGGTGTTGCGGTCGAGGGCGGCGCACCAGCCATCTTCCAGCCGGCGCATCACGGGGATCTCCCCTTCCCGATCGAGCACATAGCGATCCGGCACGCCTGTGTCGGTAAAGAGCATCACTTCGAGGCGGCAGCAGCAGGCTTCGCAGTTCTGGCAGCTCACGTCGGTTTGGATTGCTTGGGTCATGGTGCCTGTCTTGCCGCATGGCGGCATGGAGATATATGAAACAGGCGCCTGTCAGGCGCCTGTGGTCTGGCCAACGGCTTGTGAAGAACCTTAGCCCAGTTTGCGGGCGCGGTAGCTGCGCCCCTTGATCTTGCCTTCCTGCAGCCGCTTGAGGGCGGCGCTCGCCACCTGACGCTTGACCGCCACGTAGGAGTACTGCTCGGAGATCTGGATCTTGCCCACGTCGCTGCCGGCAATGCCACCTTCGCCGGTCAGGGCCCCCAGGATGTCACCGGCCCGCACCTTGGTCTTGCGGCCCGCATCGATGGAGAGGGTCACCATCTGCGGCGCTATCGGCTTGATGTCGCGGCCCAGGGTATCGAGATCCCCCAGCGGCATGGGTGCCTGCTGGTACTCCTCGATCAGGTTGACGCGCTGGGCTTCGTTGGGCTGATACAGGCTCAGGGCCAGGCCCTGCTGGCCGGCACGACCGGTACGGCCGATGCGGTGCACATGCACTTCAGGGTCATAGGTCAGCTCGTAGTTGATGACGGCGCCCAGCTCCTTGATGTCGAGACCCCGGGCCGCCACGTCGGTCGCGACCAGTATGGTGGCGCTGCCGTTGGCGAAGCGTACCAGTACCTGATCCCGCTCCCGCTGCTCCAGATCGCCGTTCAGCGCCAGGGCCGAGAAGCCCTTGGCGGCCAGGTGATCGGCCACGTCGTTGCAGGCGCGCTTGGTGTTGCAGAACACCACGCAGGAGCTCGGCTGATGGTGGCTCAGCAGCCAGGTGAGGGCGTCGAGGCGCTGACCGGCCGGCACTTCATACAGCTTCTGTTCGATGGCGCTGCCCTCGTGCAGGGACTCCACGCTCACCTCGACCGGGTTGCGCTGCACACCGCGGCTCATCTGGGCTATCCCCTCCGGATAGGTGGCGGAGAACAGCAGGGTCTGACGGCGCTCGGGCGCATGGCGGATCACCTTGTTGATGTCTTCGCCAAAGCCCATGTCCAGCATGCGATCCGCTTCGTCCAGCACCAGGGTCTCCAGGCTGGAGAGCTCCAGGGTGCCCTGCTCCAGATGCTTGAGAATGCGACCCGGGGTGCCGACGGCGATGTGGGCACCGAAGCCCAGGGTGGCGGACTGCGGTGCGGTCGGGGTGCCGCCACACAGGGTCACCAGCTTGACGTTCGGCAGGGCGCGGGCCAGACGACGGATCTCCTGAGCCACCTGATCCGCCAGCTCGCGGGTCGGACAGAGCACCAGGGCCTGTACATCGACACGGTTGACGTTGAGCCGGGAGAGCAGGCCGAGGGCGAAGGCGGCTGTCTTGCCGCTGCCGGTTTTTGCCTTGGCGATCAGGTCTTTGCCCTCGAGTACCAGGGGCAGGCTCTGGGCCTGGATCGGGGTCATCTGCAGGTAACCCAGGCTGGTGAGGTTCTCTTGCAGGGCGGGGGAGAGATTGAGGCTGCTAAATTCGCTGTTGTTCACAAAAGGACTCTATTTCGGAGAAAACGGGGATGCGCCGTGCGCAAGGGCGCGCATTGTATCAGAAAGCGCTGCCGGATGTGGCGGATTTTTGAACGCTTAAGCCCGTGCAACCTCGGGGTGGCTTCATCCGTCCCCATGGCGACAGAGAGGCGCGACCGGGATGGCTCCAGGTGAAGGTTTGCGGTCGCTCGCTAATTATTTACCGGAGGTAAACGTTTCCCGTCCCGGCTGATTAAATATTCCTGGTTGAAATATGTGCCGTGCAGAGGAGTGAATGTTGCGAGAATGATGCTGAAATATCCATCGGTGTTGTCAGTGCAACTTCCATATTCCCATTCATATGTTTTATAAGGATATTTTTACTTTTAACTGGGTGATTAATATACCGTTAATGGTTAATTAATTTAAAAACGTTTGTATTATCTCGCATACATATTATTGAACCAGATTTTGATGGCTATCTGATTTTTAAATATACGATTCTTTATGATGGCGCCGGTCAAAAATAACAATTCACTGGGTGCTACTGGTATGGAATACGTTCACTTTGTGCTTGGACTCGTGATGGTCCTCGCGCTGGCGTTGCTGGCAAACCGCCGCAACTGGAAACAGATCAAGCTGCGTTATATCGGGCAGCTGTTGGTGGTGGAACTGGCGCTGGCCTGGTTCATGCTCAACTCCGAAGTGGGTCTGGCGGTGGTAGGTGGCTTCGCCGCCGGCTTCACCAAGCTGATGGAGTTTGCCAAGCAGGGGACCGACTTCGTGTTCGGTGGCCTGGTCAACGAAGGGGCCTTCTCCTTCTTCCTGATGGTGCTGATGCCCATCGTCTTCATCTCGGTGCTGATCGGCATACTGCAGTACATCCGTCTGCTGCCCATCGTCATTCGTGGCATCGGCACCGTACTGGCCAAGATCAACGGCATGGGCAAGCTGGAGTCCTTCAACGCCATCAGCTCCATGATCGTCGGCCAGTCCGAGAACTTCATCGCGCTCAAGAACACCTTGCCGCACCTGAACGAGAAGCAGATGTACACCCTGGCGGCGACGGCCATGTCCACCGTCTCCATGTCCATCGTCGGTGCCTACATGCAGCTGATCGAGCCCCGTTACGTGGTGGCCGCGCTGGTGCTCAACATGTTCAGCACCTTCATCGTGCTGTCGCTCATCAACCCGTACGAGCCTGACAATACCGTGACCGACGCCAAGGCGCTGGCCGAGGGGGACGAGCACCATACCCCGAAGAAGGAGAACTTCTTCGAGATGCTGGGGGAGTACATCATGGCCGGTTTCTCCGTTGCCGTGATAGTGGCGGCCATGCTGGTGGGCTTCATCGCCCTGATCGCCCTGGTCAACTACCTGTTCGAGATGGCGTTTGGCGTCAACTTCCAACACGTCATGGGCTACATCTTCTACCCCATCGCCTGGATCCTCGGCATCCCGGGTGGTGAGGCGCTGCAAGCCGGCTCCATCATGGCGACCAAGCTGGTGACCAACGAGTTCGTGGCCATGATGGATCTGGGCAAGATTGCCGCCGATCTCTCGCCCCGCACCGTCGGCATCCTCTCCATCTTCATGGTGTCGTTCGCCAACTTCAGCTCCATCGGCATCATCGCCGGTGCGGTGAAGGCGCTGAACGAAGAGAAGGGCAACATGGTCTCCCGCTTCGGTCTGAAACTGGTGTACGGCTCCACCCTGGTGAGCCTGCTCTCCGCCGTGATCGCCGGTGTGATGATCTAATCGCACCTCGCCATCACCATGACAAACCCCTGCCTCGGCAGGGGTTTGTTTTTCTGGGTGAGTCAGCCGAAAGGTGGTTCTGCTCATCATGACTTGCCGCATGTTGAGAAGATAAGAAGAGGCCGCCAATGCTGGCGGCCTCTCTGTCTGGTGGCTCAATGGCTGGTCTCAAGGGCAGGTGATGGTGTTGCTGGTCACGCCATTGAGAGTGGCCTGGTAAGTCACCGACTGGGTCAACAGCAATATATCGGTGTTGTTCAGGGTTACCCCGATGACAATGCCATTTTTGCTCCAGATGACGCTGTTGCTGACATCCAGCGTGCTGGCGTCTGAGAAGGTGGCGACGGCCTTGCGGGTCACTATGTTGGCGATCGGCAGGCCGAGTGCTCCCAGCTGGACCTGTGTGGTGCAACTGGCTGTCAGGTTGCCGAGAGTTGCCGCCGTGATGGTGATTGGCTTGCTGTCTGTCCCGGTCAGGAAGCTGGCGGTGATATTGGCTGTTCCTGCGGTCACCCCTTGGGCCAAGCCTGTGCCGGAGACGGTCACGACTCCGGTGTTGTCACTCTGCCAGCTGACCAGGGCGCTCACATCCTGGCTGGTCAGGTTGCTGAAACTGGCCGTCGCCTTGAGTTGCGCCTGATTCCCGCTCGCCAGATTGGGAATGGGGTCTATGGTGAGCCCGGTCAGGGTCGCCGCCGTCGCTGCGATATTGATGGCGGCGCTAGCTCCTCCCAGACTGCCACTGATGACGGCAGAGCCTACCGCCAGCGCCTTGATCTGGCCGTTGGCATCCACGCTGACCAGAGTCGGGGCGCTGCTGCTCCAGCTGATCTGGCTGGTCACATCAACCAGGGTATCGTCAGAGTAGGTTGCGAGAGCCTTCAACTGGCCATTGGTCCCCAATGCCAGTGAGGTAAGGGGAGTGCTGATTTGGATGGCACTCACAGTCGCAGCCGTGACGGTGACGGTCAAGGTGCTGGTTTGCCCGCCGAAGCTGCCGGTGATGACGGCCGTCCCCGGGGCCACTGCCGTGACTTCACCACTGGTGCTGACGGTGGCGACGTCGCTGTCACTGCTGCTCCAGGAGACCAGGGGGGTAATGTTCTGGCTGCTGCCATCGGAGTAGCTGGCAACGGCGGTCAATTGAGCCTTGGTGCCGGCTGCCAGGGTTGATGCCGTTGCCGACAAATCGATCTGATTCACGCTGGCATTGGTCACGCTCAAACTGACGCTGTTACTGGTGACCGCGCCCACACTGCCGGTCAAGGTTGCACTGCCGTTGCTGACAGCACTGACTTCGCCGGACAGGTTGATGGTGGCCACCCCTATGTTCGAACTGTTCCAGACCACCTGGTTCGAAATATCCTGAGTACTGTTATCGCTATAGGTGGCGATCGCCGTTAACTTGCCCTTGGTCCCCTTGGCCAGGGTGAGACTGGGCGGGGTGATCTGGATCTGGCTGACGGTGGCATTGGTGACGGTCAGCACAGTCCCGGCACTGGTGACACCGTTCAGGCTGGCACTGATAGTGCTGGTACCCACGGCAACCCCGGTTGCCAGCCCCTGGGCATTGATGGTGACCTTGGTTTGATCGCTGCTGAACCAGGCGGCCTGGCTAGAGACATCCAGGGTGCTGCCATCGCTCAGCACGGCCTGGGCCTTGAACTGAACCGAGCTGCCCTTGGCCAGGTTGCCACTGCCGCCATTCAGGACGACCTGGATGCTGTTGACGGTGGCATTGGTAACCACCAGCAGCACAGTATTGCTGGTGACGCCCAAGAAGTTGGCCGAGATACTCGATCCCCCTTCGCTGAACGCGGTGGCTTCACCGTTCAGATCTATGGTCGCGACGCTGATATCCGAGCTGTTCCAATTGACTTGGCTGGTTACGTCCTGCGATGAGTTGTCGCTGAAGGTGGCGATGGCCTGGAACTGCAGCTTGGTCCCCTTGGGCAGGGAGGCTGTCGGCGGTATGACTTGCAGCGCAGTGGCGATGGCATTGGTGACAGTCAGGGTCGCACTGCGGCTGATGGCGCCAAGGGTGGCGGTGACGGTCGCCTGACCAATGCCGCTCCCCGTGACCAGTCCCAGGCTATCGACACTGGCGATGAAGGGGTCGTTGCTGCTCCACTGGACCTGTGATGACACATCCTGAGTAGAACCGTCGCCAAAGGTGGCGATGGCCTGCAACTGGCTCTTGGTGCCGAGGGCTATGGTCGTGACGGCAGGAATGACCTGCAGAGCGCTGACACTGGTGTTGTTGACCTGGATGCTGGTGCTGGCAGTGACCCCCAGCAGGCTGGCGGACAGGGTAGTGGATCCCGCCGCAACGCCGGTCACCAGACCCGTGCTATCTACGGTGGCGACGGCGGTGTTGCTGCTCAACCAACCCACCTGGGAGGAGACATCCTGAGTGCTCTGATCGGCGAAGGTCGCGATGGCCGTCAGCTTGGTCATGGTACCTATGGCCAGTTGCACTGTGGCCGGGATGATCTGGATCTGGCTGACGGTCAGAGCGACTGCCGAGATAGTGGTCTGGCCTGTGACCCCCTGTACCGTGGCCGTGACAGTGGCATCACCGGCTTCGATGGCGGTAGCTTTTCCCTTGTCATCGACACTCAACACGGTCGGGTTGCTGCTCCGCCAGCTGGCCTGGGTCGACACATCCCTGGTTGTATCATCGGAGAGGGTGGCAATGGCCTGCAGTTGCAGGGTCAGCCCCTTGGCCAACCTGGTTGTGGGGGGAATGATGGAGACCTTGGTGGCAATGGCATCCGTGATGGTGAGGGTGGAGATATTGCTGGTAACCCCCTGATAGCTGGCACTGATCCCGGTGCTGCTGACCTTGAGTGTTTTGACCAGGCCCTTTTCATCTATGGTGGCAATGGTGCTATCCGCGCTGCTCCAGCTTGCCTGCTCCGTGATGTCGGCCGTGCTGTTGTCGCTGTAGGTCGCGATGGCAAGATATTGAGTGCTGATCCCGAGCGGGGTGCTGGGGTTGGCTTCGGCTCGGGCCTTGTTGCCAGCGGTGTCGGCTGATATGTCGATCCGGGTCAGTGATTTGGTGACGGGCGCCGGATTGGTCGGATTATCCTCTCCTCCGCCACCCCCGCCGCCGCAACTGAATAAGAAAAGAGTGAAAAACAGTGAAAGAAATACATTCATGGGCTTGCTCATTGATATTCCCCTTCAATCCTTGTGCTTAATATGAGGTGAAGATCATCCCGGTACTCCTGTATGGGAACAGCGAATCCTGCAGCCATGGCTGCCTCAATATTGAATAGATAATGAAATCATCAAAGGTGTTGTTATTATTGGATTTTACTTTTATTGGTCAGACGTACTCAATATTTGGTAGGTATTTTAGGCATCCTTTAGACATGGTGGTAATTGGTCAAGCCAATAGTGATTAAATTATTATTTGTGGCGTTTTAATATGTCTAGGATAGCGATATTGATAATTCAATCGATACTGATAGAATTAAAAATATTAGTTTGTGACTAAATTGACACTAAAAGTTATATAAAAAATGAATCTTATGGGTGGGGCGCCGTCTGCGGGTCCAGCGTGGCGCTAGGTGAGGGGGAAGATGGGCCGGCTGACGATGAGCCCCTGCCACAGATGGCAGGGGCTCATCGTCAGCCAGGCCATGATGCCCTGTTGCGATGACTCAGGTCAGCTTGCCCTTGAGCAGCCACTTGTCGAGGGCATTGGCGAAGCGCTGCTTGTCGGCGGCGTTGAAGGGGGCCGGGCCGCCGGTCTGCACCCCGGCCGAGCGCAGCTCCTCCATGAAATTGCGCATGCCGAGCCGGGCCTGGATGGTCTCGCGGGTGTAGATCTCGCCACGGGGATTGAGCGCCTCGCCACCGGCATCGATGACCCAGGAGGCGAGGGGGATGTCGCCGGTGATCACCAGATCGCCGGGCTGAACCTGCTGGGCAATGACATGATCCGCCACATCGAAACCCTTCTCCACCTGCTGGGTCTTGATGAAGGGAGAGGGGGGAACCCGCAGCCCCTGATTGGCCACCAGGGTGGTGACAACCTGGGCGCGGTGGGCGGCGCGGTAGAGGATCTCCTTGACCGGAATGGGGCAGGCATCAGCATCGACCCAGATGGACATGGCATGGCTTCCTGTAGTTGAAACGGGCATGAAACGAGAGCGGGCATGGTAGCACAGGCGCCCCCTTCCCGGTGCGGGGCTGAGTCGGCCCCTGCTTTCGTGTAAGCTGGGGCCTGAGCATGAACGAGAAGGAGACGAGATGGATCGGGTGCCCAGTGACGTAATTTATGGCCTGACCCTGGATGGCAAGGGGGGGATGACCCCGCTGGCCACAGGCAGCGAGATCCCGGCAGCCCAGCCCAGCTGGGTGCATCTGGATTACGGCAATCCGGAGGCGGCCCGCTGGTTGTTGCAGACCCCCTTGCTCAATGACGCCGCGCGCGAATCCCTGCTCGGTCAGAGCAACAGGCCCAAGCTGGTGCGGATGGGGGAGACTGTGCTGCTGATCCTGCGTGGCATCAATCACAACAAGGATCACAGGCCCGAAGAGATGGTGGCGCTGCGCATCTACATCACCCCAGATTTCATCCTCAGCAGTCGCCGTCGCTCCCTGCTGTCGGAAAAAGATGTCTTCCAGCAGTTGGTGCTGGGGGGCGGCGCCATCTCTACCGCCGACTGGCTGGTGGAGATCTGCGATGCCCTGACCGACAGGGCGGGGGAGTTTGTCGAGGAGCTGCACGATCAGATCCTTGAGCTGGAAGAGATAGTGCTGATGCGTGAACTGCCCGCCAACGGGCGGTTGGCGCGGATCCGCAAGCAGCTCATCATGATCCGCCGCTATCTCTCCCCTCAGCGAGATCTGGTGGCGCGCCTCGCCAACGAGAAGCTCAGCTGGCTGGATGAGGACGATCGCCGCCGCCTGCTCGACATCGCCGATCGGCTGCGCCGCTGGCTGGACGATCTGGATGCCGGGGTGGCTCGCTCCGCCGTGCTGGCGGACGAGATCAACAACCTGACGGCGGAGGCGACCAATCGCCGCGCCTACCAGATGTCGGTGATGGCGCTGATGTTCCTGCCCGCCAGCTTCCTGACCGGCCTGTTTGGCATCAACCTGGGGGGCATCCCCGGGGCCGAGAGCCCGACCGCCTTCTGGGTCTTCTGCGGTTCCCTGCTGGCGCTGGCGACCGGGCTGGCGGTATGGCTCAAATATCGACGCTGGTGGTAAGGAGCGCACATGACGACATGGGAATCCTTTGGTGTGACCCTGCTGCTGTTGCTGGGGCATACTCTCATTCGCGGCCTCATTCACAAGAGCCTGATGGCGCTCGGCCAGAGCCGGCAGGTGAGCGAAAACCGGGTGCTCTATGTGGAGCATGTGTTCCACTTCCTGCTCGGCTGCGCCACCCTGCTGATCCTGGCGGGGGTCTGGGGGCTCGACTTCTCCCGGCTGGTGGTGCTCGCGTCTTCCTTCTTCGCCGTGCTCGGGGTCGCCATGGTGGCCCAGTGGTCTATCCTCTCCAACATCACTGCCAGCATCACCATCTTCTTCGCCTTCCCCTACAAGATCGGTGACCGGATCCGCATCCTCGACAAGGATGACTCAGTCACCGGCGTCATCACCGAAATAGGCCTGTTCTACCTGAGGGTGCGGGATGACAACGGCGATCTGGTGACCTACCCGGCCAACCTGATCCTGCAAAAGCCGGTCAGACGGCTGGAGAGCAAGGAAGCCGAGCCGCTGCAGCCGGAATGAGAAAAGGCTCCCCAGGGAGCCTTTTTGCTGGCATCAGCCTCAACGCTCGAAGAAGCGATAGAGGTGCTCGACCTGGATGGGGCAATCGGCCACCAGGTGGATATGGTCGCGAGCCTCTTCGGTCGAGGAGAAACTCATCGGGCAACCCAGGGTGTCCGTCATCATGTAGAGATGGCCGTCCTGACCCCGAAACTCCACTACCCAGCCGGGGGAGATGATGTCATGCATGATCTCCGCCTCCTTGAACCTGTGCTGCTGATGAAGCGCACGCAATTCGCTGACTGTCATGACATCCTCCTGTGACTCATGGCGCCACCCTCAAGTCTAGTCGCCCGCGGCGGACGCAGGCGCAGGGAGCCGGATGGCGGCGCATCAAGCCGCCTGGGGCTCCCGTGGTGGCTGCAGGGCGATCAGCAGCTCCCCGGCCAGCGGTGACACTGGGCCTGTGACGACCCGGGGTTTTCCCCTGGCATCGACGATGAACAGGGGAATGGCGCCGGGATTGGCCTCCTGATACTGGGTCCAGTCAAAGGCGTCGCTCAGGCGGGTCGCCTTGATCTGGCCGCCCCGGCTCAGCAGGCCGCTCAGGCGGGCGAAATTCATCTCTGGCCCGAACAGATCCTGGCGTGCACGGAAGGTGGCGCTCTCCCGGTTCGCCTTGCCGTGCTGCTCGCTGGAGCGCAGGGAGTGGACTTTTTCCTCCCCGTACAGGTGGGCAAAGTGCAGCACCCCGAGGGCGTTGTTGTGACGGTTGGGGGAAAGCGCCAGCACCGTATGGATGCTGGTGAGGGGCAGGTGCAGCTCGGCGTGTTCCGATTGCGGATTGCCAAAATAGCAGGGCAGGCCGCTCATGCGGGCCAGCTTGCAATGTTCCCAGGCCGGATCGGAGAGATGGACGGGTATGCCCTGATCCGCCAGCGCCCTGCCTATGGCGCGGGCCACCGAGTTGGCGCCGATCAGCAGCCAGGTGTCGGGAGCGGGCTGGCGCATGCCGAGCAGCCTGGCCAGCGGGGTCGCCGTCAGGCTCTGCAACACCACGGTGAAGATGATGACGGCAAACACCAGGGGCACCAGCTTGTCGGCATCTTCAATGCCGGCCTCGTGCATGCTGATGGCGAAGGAGGCGCTGACCGCCGCCGCCACTATGCCTCGGGGGGCTATCCAGGCGAGCAGGGCGCGGGCGCGCCAGGGGAGATCCGATCCCAGGGTCGAGACCAGGATGCAGAGCGGACGGGCCACGAACTGCACCACGCAGAGCAGCACCAGCACCATGGGACCGAGTTGCCAGAGCTGCGCCAGATCGAGGCGGGCCGCCAGCAGGATGAAGAGGGAAGAGATGAGGATGACTGCGAGATCCTCCTTGAAGGCCAGCACCTCCTCCAGATCCAGCCCCTCCTGGTTGGCGAGCCAGATGCCGAACACGGTTACCGCCAGCAGGCCGGACTCGTGGCTGATCCAGTCCGACAGGGTGAAGGTGACCAGCACCAGGGCCAGCACCCCGAACTTGTGCAGACTGACCGGCAACCAGTCCTTGCGCATGATCAGGGTGGTGATCCAGCCTGCCGCCATCCCGATGAGAGAGCCGACCCCCACCGTCTTGGCCAGGGCCAGCAGGGTGTGATCGATGAGATCCCCCTGGCTGCCGAGGCGCACCGCCTCGAACACCAGTACCGCAAACAGGGCACCGATGGGATCGATGACTATCCCCTCCCAGCGCAGGATCTTGTCCACCTCCCGTACCGGCCGAATGACGCTGAGCATGGGGGCGACCACGGTCGGCCCGGTGACCACCAGCACGGCACCGAGCACCATGGCGACCCGCCAGTCCAGCCCCAGCAGCCAGTAGCTGGCGGCGCCTATGACCGCGAAGCTGGCCAGCATGCCGGTGGAGCAGAGGTTGCGTACCACCTTGCCTATCCCCTTGAGTTCGGTCAGGTGCAGGGTCAGGGCCCCTTCAAACAGGATGATGGCGACCGAGAGCGACACCAGCGGAAACAGCAGCTCCCCCAGCAACTGGTCCGGGTCGAGTACGCCCGTCACCGGGCCGAGCAAGAGGCCGCTGAGCAGCAGGAACAGGATGGCGGGGACGCGCACGGACCAGGCGAGCCACTGGGCGAGCAGGGAGATCAGGGCGATCCCGGCGAGAGAGAGTGCAATCATGCCAACCTCGGGTGGGTAATGGGGTTGGGAGTAGTGTAGCGGGGAAGGAGGGCAAATTGACACCCGTTAGAGGCGGCCTCGGGGAGGCCGGGATCCCGGGAGTAGCCTCAGCGGGCTGGCCTGATCAGATGGGGCTCTCTTTGTGGAGTTCGGTGACGCAGTCGGTCACCGCCAGCACCAGTGCGGAGCGCACCATCTGATCGAGCCGGTTGAGCTGCATCTGATAGAGGGGCCAGTCCTCCTCATTGGCCGGGGGATCTTGCGGCATCATGCTGGTCTGATGGATGGCATGCAGGCGGCCTAGCAGGTCGCGGATCGGCTTGTCGCTGAAACGGTAATCCTTGGGGTCGCGTACCAGAAAATCGCGGATCTTCAGGTAGGCTTCGAGATCCTGATAGCGCTCGAGGGAGATGAGGCCGAGGGCGAAGATGAGCTTGAGGCGCACCTCCAGCTGGCCGAGGGGGCCGCTCTGGTTGAGCAGGGGCTCGATGGCGTATTTGACGGCATACTCCTCCTGGCGGAACGCGCGCCGCATCAGGGAGTCGACCGCCTCTTCCAGGATGGTCACGACCTCGAGAAAGAAGCCGCGGGGGCCATCCTGCTCGTTCAGTCGCTCCAGTACATCATCTTCCTGGTGTGTGGTCATAGGTGTTCAGGGTCCGGCTGACTGGGAGAGAGCCAGGCTCTCTCCCGGTTTTTATCATATGGGGCGCATGCGCTCGGGCTGCCGGCGAGTGCGCCCCATGGGGTCACTTCAAATTGTCATAACGGGCGACGATGGCGCGCACGATCTCGCTCTCTTCCTCCAGCCCGGTCACCCGGGCCAGCGTCCTGGCAGGGCCCAGCTCTGCCAGCAGGGCCTGCAATTCCACCGCCTGGGGATCATCATCGTTGCGATAGAGCAGCGCCGCGGCGATGCCCTCCTGCAGGTGATCGCTGGGCAGGCCGTACTCCAGGGTGCCGAGCAGCGGCTTCACCAGTCTGTCCCCCGCCGCCAGCTTGCGCAGTGGCTGACGGCCGACCCGGTCGATTTCATCCACCAGATAGGGGTTGGCGAAGCGGGACAGGATCTTCTCGATGTAGGCGGCGTGCAGGCGCGGATCGAAGCCGTAGAGTTTCACCAGCACGGCTCCGCTCTCCTCCATGGCACGGCGCACCTTGCTGCGGATCACCGGATCCTCGATCGCCTCGCGCACGGTGCGGTAGCCCCTCAGCTTGCCGAGGTAGGCGGTGACGATGTGCCCGGTGTTGAGGGTGAACAGCTTGCGCTCGACGAAGGCCATCAGGTTGTCGGTGGGCTCCATGCCCGCCACCTGGGGCAGCTCGCCCTTGAACTGGGTCTGGTCGACGATCCACTCGCTGAAGCTCTCCACCGTCACCTCCAGCGGATCATCGTTGGCCGCGGCAGGGGGCACTATGCGATCCACCGCCGAGTCGACGAAGCCGACGCAGTTGTCGAGGGTGGCATGATACGCGACCGGCAGGTACTTGAGTACCTCCTGCTTGAGGTGGCTGGTGCCGCGCACCATGTTCTCGCAGGCGATGACGTTGAGGGGGGTCAGGTTGCCGGCATCGAAACGGGCCTGCAACCCCTTGGCCAGGGTGCTGGCAATCTTGTCCAGGATGTTGGGCCCGACCGCGGTGGTGACCAGATCGGCGGTGATGATGCGAGCTATCACCTCGTGTCCGGCGGAGCTGACCGCGGCCACGTTGCGCACCACGTCCAGCTTCTGATCCGTGCCCACCACGTGCACCTTGTACTCCTGGCGGTGATTGAGCTGGTCGATCAGGGTTTCGTTGACGTCGGCGAAGGTGACCTGATGGCTGGCGTCCGCCAGCAGTTTTCCGATGAAGCCACGACCGATATTGCCGGCACCAAAATGCAATGTTTTCATGATATTAACCTCTACAACCAAAGACGATGAAGGATGATTAGGCAGCCTGTTCGGCGCCCAGCAGATCCAGGAACTCCTGGGGATCCTGGGTACTGGCCAGCCGGTCGATGAGACCGGGTTCATCCAGTGCATTGGTCAGACGGGTTATGACCTGCATGTGTTCGTCATTGCGGGCGGCGATGCCGATCACCAGGCGGGCCACTTCATCGGCGTCCTCACCAAAGGCGACCCCGGCCGGGTACTGGCAGATGACGATGCCGGTACGCTTCACGTGTTCCTTGGCGGCTATGGTGCCGTGGGGGACGGCGATGGATTCGCCGAGGTAGGTGGAGACCAGTTGCTCGCGCTCCAGCATGGCGTTGACGTAATCCGGCGCCACGTAGCCCCGCTCCGCCAGCAGCTTGCCGGCAGCCCGGATGGCGGCCTCCTTGTTGTCGGCCTTGAGGCCCAGGTGCACGTCCTGCAGGCTCAGGGTGAAGACCTCGGCTGCCTGCGGCTCGTAGTTGTCGTCGTTGGCCGCCACCAGCAGTTGCGGGTTGGCTACATCGTCGTTTGCAGCGTTGGCCAGGCTGAGGTTTTGCACCAGCTCCTGATAGAGGGCGTTGTCGAGGAAGTTGGAGAGGGAGATGTGCTGCGCATGCGGTGCATGGCGACGGGCACGGTCGGTCAGATCCTTGTGGGTGATGACCAGATCCACCTGATCGTCCAGGTTGTTGATGGCACGGTTGGTGATGCTGATGTCGAGACCGGCGGCCTGTACCCGCTTGCGCAGCATGCCGGCGCCCATGGCGCTGGAGCCCATGCCCGCATCGCAGGCGACCACGATATTGCGCACCGCCATCAGCTCGCCGCCCGGCTTCTTGGCCGCTGTGGTTTCGGGTTTGGCACCCTTCATGGCCTTCATCTTGCGGGTGGCTTCACCCAGGGCATCGGCCTCGTCGGCTTCCGGCTGCTGGGCGCGAACGAACACGGCGGCGACCAGGAAGGAGACGGTGGCGGAGGCGATGATGGAGAGCAGCACCCCGATCAGGGAGGCTTTCGGCGTCATCAGCAGCACGGCGAAGATGGAGCCCGGGGAAGCGGGGGAGACCAGACCGGCATTGAACAGGGTCAGGGTGAAGACCCCGGTCATGCCACCAGCGATCACCGCCAGGATGAGGCGCGGGTTCATCAGCACATAGGGGAAGTAGATCTCGTGGATGCCGCCGAAGAAGTGAATGATGGAGGCACCGGCGGCGGACTGCTTGGCGGCGCCACGGCCGAACACCATGTAGGCCAGCAGCACCCCCAGACCCGGACCCGGGTTCGCTTCGATCAGGAAGAAGATGGAACGACCCTGCTCGGTGGCCTGCTGGATCCCGAGCGGCGAGAAGATGCCGTGGTTGATGGCGTTGTTGAGGAAGAGGATCTTGGCCGGTTCGACGAAGATGGAGGTCAGCGGCAGCAGGCTGTGGGCGACCAGGAAGTCGACACCGCCGGCCAGGGCGCCGGAGAGCACCTTGACGAAGGGACCGATGACGAAGAAGGCGAGGATGGCGCACAACATGCCGATGATGCCAGCGGAGAAGTTGTTGACCAGCATCTCGAAGCCGCTCTTGACCCGGCCCTCCATCGCCTTGTCGAAGCGCTTGATGGCCCAGCCACCCAGCGGGCCGACCATCATGGCGCCCATGAACATGGGGATGTCGGTCCCCACGATGACGCCCATGGTGGTGATGGCACCGACCACGGCACCCCGCTCACCCCCGATCAGCTTGCCGCCGGTATAGCCAATCAGCAGGGGCAGCAGATAGGTGATCATGGGGCCGACCAGTTTGGCCAAGGTTTCGTTTGGCATCCAGCCGGTGGGGATGAAGAGGGCGGTAATGAAACCCCAGGCGATGAAGGCGCCTATGTTGGGCATGACCATATTGGACAGGAAGCGTCCAAAATTCTGTATCTTGACTTTGGTATCCGGTGATAACATGTCGGGACCCCGTTTTAAGCCTGTGTGATTAAAAGTGGTAGTCGGGATGACGGGTTTTGCCGAACCCCCATCCCTGTCGTCTAAGCAACTTCAATCTACCAGCTTGTGATCAAATTAGGCTGAAAACGGGGTGTCTTGTGACCCATCTCTCAAATACCCCGACCTCCCCCCTCACAACACAGTGACGCCGATCACATTCAGGCGCTGTAGTTTGGCTACATTTCGATCTTTCCCATCGTGAATGGCATTTTAATGTGATGCACCTCACCTTTTGTCGTTTGCGCAAACCCTGTGTCAATGTGATTCTTGTCACAAAGCCATCATTTGTAGCCAATTGGAGCACGCCTGGTGGCGCCAGATCAGAGGGTAACAACGATGGATCTCGCGCCATCATCAACTACTAATCAATGAATCAGTGGTTTTGTAACCCACTTTCAGTTTTGCTCCCCGCACTGTCGGCCATTCGGGCTCTGTCCCGCCTCCTTTGGCAGGCCCTGATTGGCCTCCTTTGGCAGGCCCTGATTGGCCTCCCTGGCGACGCCTGCCAATGCCCGCAGCGACAAGATGAGAGTGTCGGCAGGGGTGTCGACACAGATGCAAGCAGAGGCCGACCCCGCCCATTCACCTTCCTGATGTTTCTGCCGGGTTGCCGCGCCCATAAAAAAAGCCCGCAGTATTGCGGGCTCTTGGCATGCAGGGGAGCGGGGCTTATTCCGCCTTGGGGGCCGCGTCGGCCGCCGCCTCGCTGCTCTCGCTCGCTGTGCTCTCGGCAGCCGGTGCTTCCGGGGCCGGGCCCGGCACCAGGGCCACCGCCGGCTTGGCGATGAGGGAGCGGGTCTCTTCCACCGCTTCGCTCAGCTTCACCTCGATGATCTGGCCAAGCTCATAGACCACTTCGGTCTTGTCCAGGTAGACGCGACCGTTGTCCCAGTTGCACTCCAGCCTGTCCTTGTTGTCCAGGATGTGGCGGGCAGGCATGAAGACCACGGCGCCGTTCTCCTGAAGGCGCAGCTTGAGGCCGGCGCGCATCACGTCGATGATCTCGGCGTTGAACACCTGATCGGTACCGGCAGCGGCCTGGAGGTAACGGACATAGAGCCAGTCGCCGATGTCGCGCTCCACCCTGCGGTGCAGGCGGCGGCACTCGGTCAGGTGTTCGGTGAGCTCCTGGCTCGGACGCTCACCCGGGGCCTTGCCGGCGATGACGGCCTTGAGCAGGCGATGGTTGACCATATCGCCGTATTTACGGATCGGGGACGTCCAGGTGGCGTAGGCATCCAGGCCCAGGCCGTAGTGGGCACCCGGCTCGGCGGACATCAGCGCATAGCTCTGGAAGCGGCGGATCTTGCCGTCCAGCCAGCGGGTGTCCAGGCTGTCGATCCAGCGGCGCAGGGCGCAGAAGCCGGACAGGCTGGCGATCTCTTCCTTCTCGAACGGCGCCTCGGCGCTCTTGAGCAGATCGATGGCGCCGTCGAGAGACTCCTCGTCAAAGCCGGTGTGGACGTTGAAGATGCCGTAACCGACGCTCTTGCCCAATACGCGACCGGCGCAGATGTTGGCGGCGATCATCGACTCCTCGATCATCCGGTTGGCGATGCGGCGAGGCTCCACGTGGATCGCCAGCACGGCGCCGTTCTCCCCCAACTCGAAGTCGTAGTCGGGACGGTCCGGGAACACCAGGGCGTGCTCGGTGCGCCACTTGATCCGCGCCTCCGTCATCGCCTTCATCAGCGGCAGCTGGGCCAGGACGCCGGCATCTATGGTCAGCTCCTTGCCGTGTTCGGCCCAGTCGGAGACGTCGTCATAGTTCAGACGGGCATGGGAGACGATGCGGGCGGCGAAGAATTCGGTCTCTTCCAGCAGCAGGCCATCCTCGGCGATCAGCAGGCGGGCGCACAGGGTGTTGCGCTCTTCGCCCTCTTTCAGGGAGCAGAGCTCGTCGGAGAGGGTGCGCGGTATCATGGGCACGTTGCGGCCCGGCATGTAGACGGTGAAGGCGCGCTTGGCGGCTTCCTGGTCCAGCTCGCTGCCTTCGGCCACGTAGGCGGTCGGGTCGGCGATGGCCACCAGCAGCTCCCAGCCGTTGTCCAGTTTGCGGATGGACAGGGCATCATCCATGTCCTTGGTCTTGGCGCCGTCGACGGTGAAGAAGGGCACCTGGGTCAGATCGCGACGGGGCAGCTCTTCCTCTTCGATGACGTTCCACTCGGGCAGGTCCGCCGGCTCGATCTGGGCCAGGTTGTGGCGCGCCAGCACCACCCACCAGGGCACGTTGTGATCGTCCTTGTCGGCGATGAGCTGGGTGATCTCGGCGGAGAAGTTGCCATCCACCAGAGCGTGGCGCTTGAGGGTCGCCACTACCCAGTCCCCTTCCTTGAAGGACTTCTCGTCCAGACCCTTCTTGGCGCGGGCCTTGATGGCGTCCTTGATGAGGGGGTGATCAGGCACCACGTTGAGGCGGTCGCGGAACATCTTGACGCGGCCGACGAAGCGGACCACGGCCTGCTCCAGCAGGGCATCCGGCTCGGCCACTTCCTTCTCTTTCTCGGTACGGATCAGGGCGCTCACCCGGTCACCGTGCATCACCTTCTTCATGTAGGGAGGCGGCACGAAATAGCTGGTCTTCTCATCGACCTCCAGAAAGCCGAAGCCCCGATCGGAGGCGCGAATCACACCCTCTTTCTTGGGGATGTTTTCGCGGATTTGTTGCTTGAGCTGGGCCAGCAGCGGATTGTCTTGGAACATAAGTGAGGAACCTGAAGTGGAAAACCTGGGTGGAGACCTGATGACGGATCGCCCAGCACTATACGTTTTTACCCCTCCAAAGCCAAGGTGAATGGCCCGCTCAGCGGGGTTGCAGTGCCCGGCGGCCCTGCTCGATCAGGCGCAAGGAGATCTGCTTGTGCAGCCCCCGCTCCAGCACCCAGCGGTGCCAGTAGAGGCGCTCGACCAGGTGGAGATCCGGGCTGAGATCGAGCAGCAGCCCCTGTGCGAGCTGCTGGCGGATCTGCAACTCGGGAATGAGGCAGCAGGCCAGCCCCTGCTCGGCCATGGCGACGAAGGCCTCGGACGAGCGCACCGTGTGGCAGGGGTAACCGCCGGGGGCCAGGGCGAAGTGGCGGGCCATGAAGCTGACGTGCATGTCGTCGCGCTGATCGAAGGCGACCGCCGGTGCCTTGGCCAGTGCCGCCGGGGTGAGCCCCTGGGGGAAGTGGCGGGCGACGAAGGCGGGGCTGGCGGTCAGCAGGTAGCGCATCTCTCCGAGCTCGTCGACGCAGCAGCCTGCCAGCGGCTGGGGTTGCAGGCTGACGGCGCCGAACGCCTGGCCCTCGCGCACCCGATCCAGGGTGCGGCTCTCGTCATCCACCAGCAGGTTCAGCTCTATGGGGTGCTGCTCCAGCAGCGGCGCCAGGGCGGGCAGGAACCAGGTGGCCAGGCTGTCGGCGTTGACGGCTATGCTGACCCGGATCGGCGCCTGGGGCTCGCTGGGGGAGAGTTCCCCCGCCAGCTCCAGCTCCAGCTGGCGCACCTGACGGTAGTGGGCCAGCAGCTTCTGCCCGAGGGCCGTGGCCTGCAGGGGCTGGCTGCGGATGATCAGCGGCTCGGCAAACTGCTGCTCCAGCTGCTTGATGCGCTGGGAGATGGCGGACTGGGTGAGGTGCAGACGCTGGGCGGCGCGCTCGAAGTTCTGCTCCTGCATCACGGCATCCAGCGCCAGCAGCAGCTTGTAGTCCAGCGTCTTCATCAGCGCTCCTTATCAGAGAAGGGAATTGAACAAGGATGCTACTGGAGCGGGGGCGGGAGAACAACCAGGCCAGACGACGGGCACTGCGTGGAGGGCATACGGGCATTGTCACTGTGAGATGTGACAGTAGCGACAGGGTGAGATTCATAAGATACTCATTCGGTCCGTTTTTGCATGGGGTGGAAACGGGCCATAGCGAGAGTTTTGGTCCCGGGTGTCAGCCCGGGACTTTTTTATGGGGTCAGCTCATGCCGAGCAGTTCCCCGGCCGTAGCGTACTCCCCCCGCAGGGGACGGCTGACGGCGCGCTCGAAGCGCTCGTCCAGGTGGAAGCGGATCCCGACCCCGCGCACGGCCCCCAGATCCACCGCCTGACGGTGACCGAGCCGCTCTATGGGCAGGCCGAGGCGGCGGAAGATGCGCTCCACCGGCAGGCTGACCACGGCCACCAGCTCCCGGATCCCCTGCTCCCTGGCGAAGGCATGGACCTCGCGGAAGATGACGCAGGTCAGCTCGCTGATGCCGTTGTCGAGCGCGGGTGCGCGGCCGGCATCGATGGCGAGCCGGGTCAGCTCCCAGACATCGGCGCCGCGCGGGGCACGCTCGCCGGCGAGGGCACCGGGAAAGATGCTGGGCAGCATGTAGTCCTGGGCGCAGCTGAGCAGCCTGATGCAGCCGCACAGACCCTCTTCATCTTCAATCAGCACCCAGTGGGTATCGGGCTTGTCGAAGCTGTCCCGCTCCAGACCCCGGTGGGATTCCACGTCCCAGCCGAGCCGATCGGAGAAGACGCGCTTGCGAAAGCGATAAAGCTCGTTTTCGACCTCCCATCTGGGGTGTTCTTTCAATTTTCCTTTGAAAACAAGCATTCATGTCTCTCCATTTCATGGTTAGGCGCTATAATCCAAGGCCTTGGCCAGGGGAGGCTAGCCTATGACACGCGACCAACTGCTTGAGTATCTGGAACATTTCACGCTGGTAACGGATGGAAACCGGCTGGCCGAGCTGATCGGCCGCTTCACTCTGGGAATGGGCTACGACTACTATCGATTCGCGCTCATCCTGCCCATGTCGATGCAAAGGCCCAAGGTGGTGTTGTTCAACCAGTGCCCCGACTCCTGGGTGCAGGCCTACACGGTGAACAACATGCTGGCCTGCGATCCCATCATCCAGCTCGCCCGCACGCAGACCCTGCCCATCTACTGGAACCGGCTGGACGAGAAGGCGCGCTTCCTGCAAGAGGGGAGCATGGACGTGATGGGGCTGGCGGCGGAGTTCGGGCTGCGCAACGGCATCTCGTTTCCGCTGCACGGGGCGGCGGGGGAGAACGGCATACTGTCGTTCATCACCCGGGAGCGGGCGTCCAGCGACCTGCTGCTGGAGTCCTCGCCCATCCTCTCCTGGATGTCCAACTACATCTTCGAGGCGGCGATCCGGATAGTGCGCCAAAGCATGAGGGAGGATGATCCCCAGGAGGCCCTGACGGAAAGAGAGACCGAGTGTCTGTTCTGGGCCAGCGACGGGAAGACATCGGGGGAGATCGCCTGCATCCTCGGGATCACCGAACGCACCGTGAACTACCACCTCAACCAGGTCACCCGCAAGACGGGGTCGATGAATCGCTACCAGGCCATCGCCAAGGGGGTCAGCAGCGGCATACTGCTGCCGAATCTGGAGCAGGTCGTGGTCACCAACTTCCCCAGACTGTTGCAGTGAATGCCAGCCGGGTGACGCTGACCTGTCGCCCGGTCTCCCCTCTGTCGCCATCACCCACTGCCCCAAGCCGATCCTGTCACTCCGGCGATTCTCGGGGCGGGCCCCCGGGGCCACAATTGTCAGATCCTGCAATTGACAGCCTGCCAGATGTCGTTTTTTGCCCCGTCTCATCAGTTTTTTGAATGCATCAGAAAATGAATGAATTTCTCTGATTTCACGCTTCCCCTTATAGTGCCCCCAGATCTCCCACACAAAGGTTTGTCCATGTTCGCGACCACACTGCAAGGCTTTACCCTCGGCCTTGCCATGATCATCCCCATAGGTGCCCAGAACGCCTTCGTGCTGAGCCGGGGCATTCACCGCAACCACCATCTGCTGGCGGCGACCCTCTGCTGCCTGTGCGATCTCGTGCTGATCGGCATAGGGGTGTTTGGCGGCGCCAACCTGCTGGCGGCCAGCCCCATCGGCCTGGCGCTGCTGACCTGGGGCGGCGTGCTGTTTCTCGGCTGGTTCGGGGTGCGCTCCCTTGGCAGTGCCTGGCGCGGGCAGGGGGCTGCCCTGGCGGACTCTCCCCAGCTGATGGGGGTCAAGAGCGTGCTGGCCATGACGCTGGGGGTGACCCTGCTCAACCCCCACGTCTATCTGGATACCCTGATGCTGCTCGGCTCCTTCGGCAGCCAGTTTGCCGAGGATCTGCGGCCCGCCTTCGCCGCAGGGGCCATGCTGGCCTCCCTGGTGTGGTTCTACGGGCTGGCGGTCGGGGCGGCGGCGCTTTCTCCCTGGCTTGCCCGGAGCAGGGTGCAGCAAGTCATTGATATGGTTGTTGGTATCATAATGCTGGTGCTGGCGGTCAAGCTGGCCAGCGGGGCTCTGCTGGCCTCATAAGGCTATTTTTGTGCCGGGCTTCATAAAAATGAGTCCCGGTGTCATCTGCTGACATATTCGTCTGTTAAATTCCCGGCGCTGGTAAAGCGTTACTCATAATAAAAGGGAAAAGACAGTGAATAACTCCATGAAGCTGGGGGCAATCGCCGCCATCGTGCTGCTGACTGCCTGCAGCAATGAAAATGACAGCAAGGCGCAGCCGGGGACAGTCTCCCTGCGCCTGATCCAGACCTCCGACATCCACTCCAACGTGCTGGGGTATGACTACTACCAGAACAAGGAGGATCGCAAGTTCGGCCTCTCCCGTACCGCCCTGTTGATCCGCGCCGCCCGCGCCGAGAACCCCAACAACCTGCTGCTCGACAACGGTGACCTGATCCAGGGCACGCCGCTGGCGGACTACATCTTCGAGCAGTCCGGTGCCGGCTACCTCGAGAAGCAGGCCCACCCGGTGTTCAAGGCGATGAACGAGCTGGGTTATGACGCGGGCAACCTCGGCAACCACGAGTTCAACTACGGCCTGGATTACCTCGGCAAGGTGCTGGCGGGGGCCGAGTTCCCCTATGTGAACGCCAACGTGTTCGAGGCGGGCGCCTTCAAGCGCGACGCCAAGGGGCAAATCGACTGGAGCGGCAACAAGTTCACCCCCTATCTGCTGCTGGAGCGTCAGGTAACGGATGACAAGGGCCAGTCACAGACCGTCAAGGTCGGCATCCTGGGGCTGACACCGCCCCAGGTGCTGCAGTGGGACAAGCGCCATCTGGAAGGCAAGGTGGTAGTGGCCGACATGGTCGAGACCGCCAACCACTATGTGCCCGAGCTGCGCGCCAAGGGGGCCGATCTGGTGGTGGTGGTGGCCCACACCGGCATCAATGCCAACAGCTACGAGGCCATGATGGAGAACTCCGCCTGGCATCTGGCCAAGGTGAAGGGGATCGATGCCCTGATGCTGGGCCATGCCCACAAGAACTTCCCCGGCGACTTCCCTGACCTGCCCGAGGTGGACAACCAGGCCGGTACCCTGAGCGGTATTCCGACCGTGATGCCGGGCTACTGGGGCAATCACCTCGGCATCATAGACCTCAAGCTGGCACAGGTGGACGGCAAGTGGCAGGTGAAGCAGAGCCAGGCCAGCCTGCGCAAGATCGACTCCAGCGAGGGCAGCGCCGTGGATCAGCGGGTGGTGGACCTGGTGCAGGCGGATCACGACGCCACCAACCAGTGGCTGGATGAGCCGCTAGGCAAGATCACCTCTCCCATCCACAGCTTCTTCGCCCTGGTGCAGGATGACCCCTCGGTGCAACTGGTGAGCGATGCCCAGCGTCAGCACGCCGAGCAGCTGCAAAAAGACGGTCTGCTCAAGGAGCCCTACCCGATCCTGTCGGTGGCGGCCCCCTTCCGTGGCGGTCGCAACGGCATCAATGACTTCACCTATGTGGCCCAGGGGGACATCTCCCTGCGCAACGTCTCCGACCTCTACATCTATCCGAACACCCTGCAGGTGGTCGAGGTGAACGGGGCCACCGTCAAGGAGTGGCTGGAGATGAGTGCCGGCCAGTTCAACCGCATAGACACCGGCAAGACAGAGGTGCAGTGGCTGGTGAACGAGAGCTTCCCCACCTACAACTTCGACGTGATCGACGGGGTGAGCTACGAGGTGGACATCACCCAGCCGGCCCGTTACAGCAAGGAGGGGCTCAAGGTCAGCGACGGTCAGCGCATCAGCGGCCTCACCTTCAACGGCCAGCCCATGGATCCGGCCCAGAAGTTCTACGTGGTGACCAACAACTACCGTGCCAGCGGCGGCGGTCACTTCCCGGGCATCGACGGCAGCAACATAGTGCACGAAGATCCCTTCGAGACGCGGGAGATCATCGCCCAGTACCTCAAGTCCCAGTCTGCTGCCAATCCGGCGGGCTTCAGCCCGGCGGCCAACAACAACTGGCACATGAAGGCGCTGCCCGCAGGCGTTGACGTGCGCCTCTACTCCTCCCCGGGTGAGGAGGCCAAGGCCCTGGCGGGGGCGGATCTGGCGTACCAGTCCACCCTGCCGATGAGTGACGCCAAGCATCCCGGCTACGCCATCTACCGCCTGATCCGCCAGTAAGGCAGCCTCGGGTAGACAACAAAAAGCCCTCGCAGTGCGAGGGCTTTTTCATGGGAGAGTCCTTAGTAGAAACCCGGATCCTCCGGGTTGGGGCGGGTCTTGAAGCGGCGATGCAGCCACATGTACTGCTCGGGGGCACGGCGCACGGCGGCTTCAATCTCGCGGTTGGCGCGGGCGGCATCGGCCAGGTCGTCACCGCTCGGGTAGTCTTCCAGCGGCGCCCCTATGTGGAGGGTGTAGCCCTCATGGGTACGGATGTTGTAGCAGGGCAGGGTGACGGTGTTCTTGACCCTGGCCAGGGTGGCGGTGCCCGTGATGGTGGCCGCCTGCTCCACCGCGAAATAAGGCACGAAGACGCTGGCGTGGCTGCCGTAGTCGTGGTCCGGCGCGTACCAGAGGGCGTCGCCGTTGCGCAGCGCCTTGATCATCCCCTTCACGTCCATCCGGTCCACCAGGTACTTGTTGGAGGCGCAGCGACCGTGGTACTGGGCATACTCCAGCACCGGATTGGTGTTGGGGCGATAGACGCCGACCCCGGGCCGCACCAGGCCGAAGCAGCGGGCGTTGAGCTCAAGGGTGAGGAAGTGGCAGGAGAGCAGCAGCATGCCCTGGCCCTTCTCGATGGCGTCGATGACATGCTCTTCCCCTTCCACCTTCATCAGGCGGCGCATCCGCCAGTCTGGCCAGAACCAGGCCATGCCCACCTCGAAGATGGCGCAGCCCACGCTCTCGAAGTTCTGTTTGAGCAGGGTTTCCCGCTGATCCCGGCTGAGCTCGGGCATCGCCAGCTCCAGGTTGCGGCGGGCAATCTTGACGCGGGATTTCAATACCTTGCGGGCCAGGGTGCCGAGCTGGCGACCCAGCCACATCTGGCTGCGCCAGGGCAGCAGCACCAGCAGCCAGAGCAGGCACAGACCGAACCAGCTGCCCCAGTAACGGGGATGGAACAGACGGGGTTCGAGGCGGGGAGCATGTTCTTGGGCCATGAAGAGTCTCTTGTTCACAAAGGCAAGGGAGGGAGCCCAGCCGACACGGGGGATCGGTGCCCGTGGACAGGCTGTCACTCACAATCAGGGGATTCTATCCGAAAAACGGGGGCGGGTGCGAATCGCCATCACCTGGTCAGAGGGGTCGGGCGGGGAGTGCCATGGCGGGCATGGCAGTGCTTTTTCACGTCCCGGAAAAGAGTGTGATAAAATCGCCCGCTGAAATTTTCAGGTTTTGAGAGCCGATACAGATGAAAATCACCCTGCCCGAGTTTGAGAAAGCCCGCGTTCTGGTCGTTGGCGATGTCATGTTGGATCGCTATTGGCATGGCCCCACCGGCCGGATCTCCCCCGAGGCGCCGGTGCCCGTGGTCAAGGTCGAGCACATCGAGGAGCGCCCGGGTGGCGCCGCCAACGTGGCCCTGAACTCCGCCGCCCTGGGCGCCCAGGCCGTGTTGCTCGGGCTGACCGGTCAGGATGAGGCCGCCGATGCCCTGGCCGGCCAGATGGCAGGGGTCAAGGTCGCCTGTGATTTTGTTCGTCTGACCGACTACCCGACCATCACCAAGCTGCGGGTGCTGTCCCGCAACCAGCAACTGCTGCGTCTCGATTTCGAAGAGGCCTTCCACGACGTGGATGCCAGCCTGCTGATGGGCAAGGTGGAGCAGGCGCTGCCAGGGGCCGACGTGATGATCCTCTCCGACTACGGCAAGGGCGCCTTGAACGACGTGCCTGGCATGATTGCCCGCGCCCGCGCCGCCGGCATCCCGGTGCTGGTGGATCCCAAGGGGACGGATTTCGAGAAGTATCGCGGCGCCACCCTGCTGACCCCCAACATGTCCGAATTCGAGGCCGTGGTGGGCAAGGTGAAGAGCGAAGAGGAGCTGGTCGCCAAGGGGCTGGCGCTGGTCAAGCGCTTCGAGCTGGACGCCCTGCTGGTGACCCGTTCCGAGAACGGCATGACCCTGATCCGCGAAGGGCAGCCCGAGCTGCACCTGCCGGCCCAGGCTCACGAAGTCTATGACGTCACCGGTGCCGGCGATACCGTCATCTCCACCCTGGCCACCTCCCTGGCCGCCGGCATGAGCCTGGACGAGGCCTGCGCCCTGGCCAACACAGCCGCCGGCATAGTGGTGGGCAAGCTGGGTACCTCCACAGTGAGCCCGGTGGAGCTGGCCAACGCCCTCTACACCGAACAGGAGACCGGCTTTGGCGTCATGTCCGAGGCCCAGCTCAAGGTGGCGGTGCAGGCCGCCCGTCTGCGCGGCGAGAAGGTGGTGATGACCAACGGCTGTTTCGACATCCTGCACGCTGGCCATGTCTCCTACCTGGCCAATGCCGGCAAGCTGGGGGATCGCCTGATAGTCGCGGTCAACACCGATGAGTCTGTGCGCCGCCTCAAGGGACCGGGTCGTCCGGTCAACCCGACCGAGCGCCGCATGACGGTGCTGGCGGCCCTGGGTGCCGTGGACTGGGTGGTGCCCTTCGGTGAGGACACGCCCCAGCGACTGATCGCCGAGATCCTGCCAGACCTCTTGGTCAAGGGGGGCGACTACAAGCCCGAAGAGATCGCCGGCTATGCCGAAGTGACCGCCAACGGCGGCGAGGTGCGGGTGCTGAACTTCGAGGACGGCTGCTCCACCAGCGAGATCATCAAGACCATACGCGAGCGCGGCTGAGCACCTCCGGCCTCGGCCGGAGGTGCCTGATCACTCGCCCTGGCGAGGGGCAAGCAAGCAGCAAAAAGGCGACCACAAGGTCGCCTTTTTTCATGCCGTGAATTTGGCTCAGGACTTGGTCGTCACCTGGGCGGCGGGCATCAGGCCCTGGTTCACGTCTTCCAGATCCTTCTGCTCCAGTATGCCGGCGGCCTGCTTGAGGGAGAGGATGCTGAGGATGTAGTTGTAGCGGGCCTCGGAGAGTTTCTGCTTGGCCTGGTACAGCTTGCGGGTGGCGTCCAGCACGTCGACTATGGTCCGGGTACCCACTTCATAGCCGGCCTCGGTCGCCTTCAGGGCGCTGTCGGCGGAGATGACGGACTGGCTGTAGGCGCGCACCGAGCCGATGCTGGCGTTCACGTTGTTGTAGGAAGAACGCACCGTGCTCTGCACCGAGCGGAAGCTGCGCTCCAGTTGCTCGCTGGCGGCCACGTAGTTGAACTGGGCCTGCTTGACCTGGGAGGTGGTGGCGCCCCCGGTGTAGAGCGGCAGGTTGAAGTTCAGACCGACATTGCCCTGATTGCTGTTGCTCTCGGGGTTGCGGATCTCGTCCTTGTAGTCGTTGTAACCGGCGGTGAGGCCGGCGCCCAGATCCAGGGTCGGCTCGTGGCCCGTCTTGGCCAGATCGATCTGCTCCTTGGCGATGTCCTTGCCGATGCGGGCGCTGTGCAGTTCAAGGTTCTTGTCCAGGGCCAGCTCCAGCCACTTGTCGGAGTTGAACGGGGTCTTCTGCGGGGCGAAACGCTCGGTGTTGAGCACATCCAGCTGGCGATGATCGATGCCGGTCAGCTCGCGCAGGCTCTCGTAGCTGTTGTCCAGGGTGTTCTCGGCATTGATCTCGTCTGCCAGCGCCTGATCGCGCTCGGCCTCGGCTTCATGCACGTCGGTGATGGCGGTCAGGCCCACTTCGAAGCGCTGCTGGGTCTGTTCCAGCTGACGCTCTACCGCGGTCTTGTTGGCACGGACGAACTCCAGGGTGTCCATCGCCTTGAGCACGTCGAAGTAGGCCTGGGCGGTACGCAGCATCAGGTTCTGGTACTCGAGGTTGTAGGCCACGTCGGACTGGGTGGCGCTCTTCTCGGTCAGGTCCAGGTTGACCCAGTTGCTGCGACGGTAGATGGACTGATCCAGGGTCACCGAGCCGGTGGCGCCCGTGTTGGTCTGGGTATCGTCCTTGTTCTGCAGGTAGTTCAGGCCGGCACCCAGATTGATCTGTGGCAAGAGGGCGGCGCGGGATTCGTTGATCTTCTCGAAGGCTTGGTCCCGCTTGGCCTTGGATTCCAGCAGCTGGGTATCCTTGATCTGGGCTTGCTGGTAGATTTCGAGCAGGTCTTCGGCATGAGCGGCACTGCTCACACCCAGCATCACCATGACTGACAAGAGTGTTCTTTTCATATGATATTTTTAACCTTATTTATCAACCCAAAGCTGTCCGCTGGATGAAGGAGGGGATTGTCACCGACCAAGCTTGATTTCAGCTTAACCACTCTACTACAAGCAGATTTCATTGCGAACTGTCTCTTTTCCTGCGACAGGAACGTCAAGAGTCAGGGCGAGTTTTCTCGGCAACGCGCCTAGCCAAATGTCCTGTGGCTGCTAAAATCCATCCCTCATCGTCGGCGAGAGCGAGTGAATGAATGTTCATTCATGCCCCCGAATATTATGGTCAAACCAAGCCAAGTCAAGCTGGTAGGAGTCTCGTATGTCACAGCAAGCCTTGCCTCAAACCAGTCACTATTCCGGTGATGATGTGAAAATCATCGATAAATCATCTGGATACAACGGCTTTTTCAAAGTGAACGTCTATCGCCTGCAACACAGGTTATTTGCCGGTGGCTGGAATGAGCCCATAGTCCGCGAGCTGTTCGAGCGGGGCCATGCGGCCGCGCTGCTGCCTTATGATCCCGTGCTGGACCAGATAGTGCTGGTGGAGCAGTTCCGCATCGGTGCCATCGAGACCAGCCCCACTCCCTGGCTGCTGGAGCTGGTGGCCGGCATCATAGATGAAGGGGAGACCGCCGAAGCCGTGGTGCGCCGGGAGGCGGTGGAAGAGGCAGGCATCGAGGTGGGCCGCTGCGAGCATGCCATCAGTTATCTGGTGAGCCCGGGTGGCAGCACGGAGCGGATCGAGGTCTATGTGGGGGAGGTGGATGCCAGCCAGGCGGCGGGGATCCACGGTCTGGCGGAAGAGGGTGAAGACATCCGGGTCCATGTGGTGAGCCGCGAGCAGGCTTACGCCTGGCTCAAAGAGGGGCGCATCGACAATGCCGCCTCCGTCATCGCCCTGCAATGGTTGGCCCTCAATCATGGCGAGCTGCAGGCCCGCTGGCTGGCGGGGCGCTGAGGTGGTGCTCGTTCACACCGGGCGCCATCTGCCTGACTTGATCTCCTTGCAGCGCACCTGCGAGGTCAATTACTCACGGGTGTTGATTGATGGAGTTGCGATATGCCATTAGTCCAGAGCCCGATGAAGCGCTATGTGCCTGATCTGATGTCCTTGCAGCGTACCTGCGAGGTCAATTACCCACGGGTGTTGATTGATGGAGCTGCGATATGCCATTAGTCCAGAGCCCGATGAAGCGCTATGTGCCTGACTTGATGTCCTTGCAGCGTACCTGCGAGGTGAACTACATGGCCTTGATGAAGTTGCTGCCCCCCGGCGGCAGCGTGGGGGCGGAGCGCCGCTATCAGGTGGGCAACGGCCTGCAGTTCCAGCTCACCGTCAGCGAGGAGAGCCGCTTCACCAGCCAGGTGATCCTGGTCCAGCACAATCCCGAGTTGCCGAGCTACTTGCAGGCTCGCATCGAGATTCGTTTGTATCACGACGTGCGGATGGCGGAAGTGTGTGCGGCGCAACAGATTTCAATGTTGCAACCACGTTATGATTATCCCAATAAAAAAATGCACCACAGGGATGAAAAAGAGCAGGTAAATCTATTCCTGGCCGATTGGCTAAGATTTTGTCTCAAACATGGCACCAGCCTGATCAACATCCTCTAGTCGAACCCATAAAAAAGAAGCGTGATTTTGGAAACAGAGCTACCTCAGGCGCCGGACGGCAGTGTGCGCCTGTTACAGATTACCGATACCCATCTCTTCGCCAGTGCCGAGGGACGACTGCTGGCCGTGCGAACCGCAGATAGCCTGGCCGCCGTGCTGGAGCAGGTGCAGGCCAACGCGCATCCGTTCGATCTGATCCTCGCCACCGGGGATCTCTCCCAGGATCACAGCCCGGAATCCTATCAGCGGTTCGCCTCCATGATGGCCCCGCTGGCGCGCCCCATCTACTGGTTGCCCGGCAACCACGATGACGGCCCCCTGATGACGGAGTATCTCCATGCCGCCGGGATCAGCGAGGCCAAGCAGCTGGTGGGAGAGCACTGGCAGGTGATCCTGCTCGATACCCAGGTGCGTGGCAAACCCCACGGAGTGCTCGGCGATCACCAGCTGGCGGCGCTGGACAGCGCCCTGCGCCAGCATCCCGAGCGCCACGCCCTCATCGCCCTGCACCATCAGGCGGTGCCGGTGGGCTGCGCCTGGCTGGATCAGCACAATCTCAAGAATGCCGACGATCTCTTCGCCGTGCTGGCCCGCCACCCCCAGCAGAAAACCATTCTGTTCGGCCATGTGCATCAGGAGTTTGACGAGGTGCACCGCGGGGTGAGGCTGATCGCCAGCCCCTCCACCTGCATCCAGTTCAAGCCGCTTTCCGACGGTTTCGCCCTGGACGAATCCGGCCCGGGCTGGCGTTATCTCACCCTGCATCCGGATGGCCGCATTGCCAGCCAGGTGTGGCGGCTGCCGGTGGGGCAGTTCGTGCCCGACCCCGATGCCACCGGTTACTGAGGCGTTGCCATGAAGCCCGTACTCCTCTACCTGCACGGTTTCAATTCATCCCCCGGCTCGGCCAAGGCGCAGCAGATGGCGGCCTGGGTGGCAGAACACAGGCCCGACATCGAAGTGCTCATCCCGGCCCAGCCCAATACCCCGGCGGCGGCCTGGGAAGCCATCGAGGGCGTCATTGCCGAGGCCAGGGCTCGCCATGATGGCCGGCTCAGGCTAGGTGCCGTGGGCAGCTCCCTCGGCGGCTTTATGGCGACCCGGGTGAGCGAACTGCATGGCTGCCGCGCGGCGCTGATCAACCCGGCGGTGCGTCCTCACGAGCTGCTCTGCGACTACCTGGGCCCCCAGGTCAATCCCTATACCGACGAGCGCTACGAGCTGCTGCCGACCCACATGGACGAGCTGCGGGCGCTGGCGGTGCCGGTGCGCGCCCCCGAGCGGCTCTGGATCCTGCAGCAGCAGGAGGATGAGGTGCTCGACTATCGCAAGGCATTGAGGGAATACGAGTTTGCCCGCCTCTCCCTGGAGTGCGGCGGCAACCACGCCTTCGTCGGCTTCGAGCGCTATCCGGCCCAGATCATTCGTTTCCTCGGGCTCTAGCCGTGCAACCGCCGTTGGCCGCCTTTCTGGAACAGGTACTGGCCACGGCGCAAGCGGGCCTCACCTACTCCCAGGATCCCTTCGATATTGCCCGCTTCGAGGCGCTCAGGGCGGCCACGGTGGCCCTCATCGCCAGCCAGAGCGAGCTGGCGCCCGAGGCCATCGCCTCGTGGATCGCCCTGGATGACGGCTACCCCACCCCCAAGCTGGATGTACGGGCCTTTATTCAAAACGACGACGGTCATCTCCTGCTGGTGCAGGAGCGCAGCGACGGGCTCTGGACCCTGCCTGGGGGCTGGTGCGACATCGGCGACTCGCCGGCGGGCGCCGTGGTGCGCGAGGTGGTGGAGGAGACAGGTCTGGAGTGCCGTGCGGTGCAGCTGCTGGCCCTGTTCGACAAGCTCAAGCACCCCCATCCCCCGCAACTGCCCCATGCCCACAAGGCCTTCTTCCTGTGCGAGGTGACGGGTGGATCGCTGCTCACCGAGACTGACGAGACCCGGGGGGCGGCCTATTTCCCCATCGACGCCCTGCCCGAGCTCTCCCGCCACCGGGTGGTCGAGTCCCAGCTGCGCAGCCTGCACGACCATGTGCGGCAGGGGCGGCGCCACACCCTGTTTGACTGACACTCCCGGGACACTGGGCCCGGCGGCAAGGAGGCCACATGATCAAACGCATCGGCAATACCCCCATTCAGGCGAAACACAGGGCCAGCTGCCACTGCGGCGCCGTGGTGCTGGAGCTCAGTCTGCCGGAGGGGGTGGTGGATCCCCGCCGCTGCGACTGCTCCCTCTGCCGGCGGCGGGGGGCCATAGTCGCCTCTGTGCCGCTCTCCGGCATCCGCATCCTGCAGGGGGAGGAGGCACTGCGCTGCTACCAGTTCAACACCCGCACCGCGAAGCACTACTTCTGCGGTGTCTGCGGCATCTACACCCACCACCAGCGCCGCTCCAATCCGGCCGAGTATGGCTACAACCTCGCCTGCCTCGAGGGGGTCAATCCGTTCGAGCTGGGGGAGGTGCCGCTGCGGGACGGCATCAACCACCCGGCCGACAGGGCGGAATGAGACCAGGGGGCCATCTGCTTCTGTAGCCGTCGAAATGGCTGTGTTAACCTTGGTCTGCCTGCCCTCTGGCGGGCCATTGCCACTCTTCTCCTCTTGCCAACCGGGAGCCTGCCCGTGACGACTGCTTCAGCGCTGCCGGATCTGATCCTGGGGGCCTCGCTCTACTTTCCGCCCCTGTTCAAGGCGGTGCTGCTCGGCCTGCTCGGCTGGTTGCCGGTGCACCACCTGCTGCGGGACTGGCTCTACAGCGGGGAGGTCTGGCACCCCCTGCTGATGGATCTCTCCCTGTTTATCCTCGCCGTCAGTGGCGCACTCTGGATACTGCTACATGGCTAAATCTCCCCTGGCAACCCTCAAATACTTCTCCACCCTGCTGGTCTGCGCCCTGGCGCTGGTGTCGCTCTGGTGGCTGTGGAACTACTACATGCAGGGCCCCTGGACCCGGGATGGCAAGGTGCGGGCCGAGCTGGTCAGCATCACCCCCGAGGTGTCGGGCAAGATAGTCAGCATCTGGATCAAGGACAACCAGCTGGTGAAGAAGGGGGACGTCCTCTTCAGCCTGGATCCCGTGCCCTACCGGATTGCCCTGGACAACGCCAACGCGGCCCTGGCCAAGGCGAAATCGGATCTCGACAAGGCGGAGCACGAGGCCAGGCGTCGCCAGGGGCTGTCCCGCACCGTCATCTCCGCCGAGGCGGTCGACGAGTCCAGGCTCAATGCCCAGGCGATGAAGGCGGCCTATCAGGTGGCCCAGGCCAATCTGGAGCAGGCCAGATGGTCGCTCGCGCGAACCGAGGTGCACGCCGCCAGCGACGGCTACATCACCAACCTGCAGGCCAGGGTCGGCAACTATGCCAGCGCCGGGGTGCCCCTGGTGGCTTTGGTCGACATCCACTCCTTCTACGTGCAGGGCTATTTCGAAGAGACCAAGCTCGGGCACATAGCGCCGGGCAAGCCGGCGCGCATGGTGCTCTACAGCGGGGAGCAGGCGCTCAAGGGGGAGGTGGAAAGCATAGGGCGCGCCATTCACGATCAGAGCCTGGAGGGGAGCGAGGGGCTGCTGCTCGACGTCAAGCCGAACGTGCCCTGGGTGCGGCTGGCCCAGCGGGTGCCGGTGCGGATCAAGCTGCTGGAAGTGCCGCCCGGGCTTGCCCTGATCGCGGGCACCACCTGCACCATCACCATTGGGGAATAGGGTGGCAGGCCGGGGACGCTGGCGCCAGACACCCTGGGGCCAGGCCAATGAGGGCCAGTGGCGCTACGCTCTGCGCAACAGCCTGGCCATGTGCCTGTCGCTCTGGCTGGCCTTCGTGCTGCAACTGGATGCCCCCTACTGGGCCATGACCTCCGCTGCCGTGGTGAGTTTCCCCACCGTCGGCGGCGTCATCAGCAAGAGCCTGGGGCGGGTGGTGGGCAGCCTCATCGGCGCCATGGCGGCCGTGATGATCACCGGCCTTGGCATCAGCGATCCCTGGCTGTTCAGCTTCCTCATCGCGCTCTGGCTCGGCCTTTGCACCTGCATCTCCAACCACCATCAGAACAACGTCTCCTACGCCTTCGCCCTGGCGGGCTACACCGCGGCCATCATCGCCTTCTCCTGCGTCAACGTGACCGAGACGGCGCACATCTTCGACATCGCCCAGGCCAGGGTGAGCGAGGTGATAGTGGGCATCCTCTGCGGCGGCCTGATGATGATGATTCTGCCGAGCCTCTCGGATGGCGAGACCCTGCTGGCCTCCCTTGGCAAGAGCCAGGCCCGGCTGCGGGAGCACGCCCAACTGCTCTGGCTGGGGGAGGCGGGAGCCGATGTGCGCGGCGCCCACGAGGGGATCATCGGCCAGATCCTCACCATGAACGTGCTGCGCATTCAGGCGGTGTGGAGTCACCACCGTCTGCGCCGCCACAACCGCTTGCTCAACTTCCTGCTGCACCGCCAGTTGCGGATGGTCAGCCTGATCTCCGGGGTGCGCCGCATGCTGCAACACTGGCCGCAGCCGCCGGACGGGCTGACGCCCCTGCTGGGCTCGGTGATCCGCGCGCTGGACGAGCCCGATTGCGACAAATACCGCATCGCCCGCCTGCTGGCCCCCTTCGTGGCCGAGTCGGGCAGCGACTTTCGCCGCCGCACCTTCTGGCTGCGCCTGCGCCATTTCTGCTGGAGCTATCTGGAGTGCCAGCGCTGGCTCGGCCGGCTGGCGTCCTATGACGGCCAGGAGTGGCCCGCACCGCCGCGCCACAGCTCGCTCACCCGCTACAACGACAGCGTCGAGGCGGCCTACAACGGCGGTCGCACCTTCCTCTGCGTGGTGCTGGGCTGCGCCTTCTGGATCAACACCCAGTGGGAGTCGGGCGCCTCGGCCCTGACCCTGCTCTCCATCTGCTGCGTGCTCTACTCGGCCACCCCGACGCCGACCAAGGGGACCCAGACCATGCTGCAGGCCATCCTGCTGCTGAGCCTGATCTGCTTCGCGGTCAAGTTCGGCCTGATGATCCGCATCGACGACTTCTGGCTGTTCTGCGCCCTGCTGTTCCCGGCGCTCATCACCATGCAGCTGATCAAGTTGCAGCGCCCCTCGTCGGCGGCGCTCTGGGGCCAGCTCATCGTGCTGCTCGGCTCTTTCCTCGCCATCACCAACCCGCCGAGCTACGACTATCAGGCCTTCGTCAACGACAGCATCGGCAAGGTGCTGGGGGTCATGGTGGCCGGGCTGGCGTTCCAGATCCTCAGACCCAGCTCGGACAGGCGCAAGAGCCGCCGCCTCATCCGCTCCCTGCGCCGCCACTTCATCGATCAGCTGGCCGCCAGGCCCCGGCAGAACGAGAGCCAGTTTGAATCCCTCATCTATCACTGCATCAGCCAGCTCGGTCAGGGGCAGGATCCGGGGGCCCGGCTCTGGGTGCTGCGCTGGGGCGTGGTGCTGCTCAACTGCAGCCACATCGTCTGGCAACTGCGCCAGTGGCGGGGCAGGGAGCCGGCACTCCATCTGGTGCGGGACGCCTGCGTGCGCTGTCTGGAGGGGATCCTCACCGAGCAGGGGGTGCAGCACAGCTCCCTCCATCAGACCCTGGCCGAGCTGGATCGCATCAGTCGTGGCCTGGCCGATCACCCCGAGCCCTCGGCCCGGGAGCTGGCGGGCCTGGTGTGGCGACTCCATAGCTCCCTCTCCCCCCTGTTGCAGGCACAGCCTTCGGCACTGGCACCCGCCTGATCCCTCTCGTCCCTGTTTTGGGCGTTGCAGGCGCAGTCATCGGCACTGGCACCCGCCTGATCCCGCTGGGCCATCGCCTCTCTGGATCACCCTTTGCCACCGCCCTATTTGTCCAAGGCCCTCCCAGCGAGTAAGATTCCCTCCAAACGTCAATTCGCAAGGCCCTCCATGTCCACTCAATACAATGCGGATGCCATTGAGGTCCTCAATGGCCTCGAACCGGTGCGTCGCCGCCCCGGCATGTACACAGACACCACCCGGCCCAATCACCTCGGCCAGGAGGTCATCGACAACAGCGTCGACGAGGCGCTGGCGGGCCATGCCCGCACCCTGGAGGTGATCCTGCACGAGGACCAGTCTCTCGAGGTGATCGACGACGGTCGTGGCATGCCGGTCGACATACACCCGGAGGAAGGGGTATCCGGTGTGGAACTGATCCTCTGCAAGCTGCACGCGGGGGGCAAGTTCTCCAACAAGAACTACCAGTTCTCCGGCGGTCTGCACGGGGTGGGCATCTCTGTGGTGAATGCCCTCTCCGATCGGGTCGAGGTGACGGTACGCCGGGACGGCCAGGTCTATGACATCGCCTTCGAGCGCGGCGACAAGGTACAGGAGCTGACCATCACAGGCACCTGCGGGCGCCGCAACACCGGCACCCGGGTGCGCTTCTGGCCCCAGGCGAGCTACTTCGACTCTCCGCGCTTCTCGGTCTCCAAGCTGGAGCACCTGCTCAAGGCCAAGGCCGTGCTCTGCCCCGGCCTAACCATCAAGTTCCTCGACAAGAACACCGGCATCCGGCTTGAGTGGTGCTACGAAGATGGCCTCAAGGATTACCTCATCGATGCGGTCAAGCAGTTCACCTGCCTGCCGGAGCAGCCCTTCGTCGGCGCCTTCAGCACGGATCAATCCGCGGTGGACTGGGCCCTGTGCTGGCTGCCGGAAGGGGGCGAATGCCTCGCCGAATCCTATGTGAACCTCATTCCCACGGCGCTGGGCGGCACCCACGTCAACGGCCTGCGTCAGGGGTTGCTCGACGCCATGCGCGAGTTCTGCGAGTTCCGCAACCTCTTGCCGCGCGGGGTCAAGCTGACCCCGGAAGACATCTGGGATCGCTGCGCCTACATCCTCTCGGTCAAGATGCAGGATCCCCAGTTCGCCGGTCAGACCAAGGAGCGGCTGTCGTCCCGCCAGAGCTCGGCCTTCGTCTCGGGGGTGGTGAAGGATGCCTTCAGCCTCTATCTGAACAGCAACACCGAGCTGGCGGAGCAGATAGCCGAGATCTGCATCAGCAGCGCCCAGCGCCGGATGCGCGCCGCCAAGACGGTGGTGCGCAAGAAGATTACCCAGGGCCCGGCCCTGCCCGGCAAGCTTACCGACTGCAACTGCGCCGACCCCATGCAGGGGGAATTGTTCCTGGTGGAGGGTGACTCCGCAGGCGGCAGCGCCAAGCAGGCGCGGGATCGCGAGTTTCAGGCCATCATGCCGCTGCGCGGCAAGATACTGAACACCTGGGAGGTGGAGGCCGGTCAGGTGCTCGCCTCCCAGGAGGTGCACGACATCTCTGTGGCCATCGGCCTGGATCCCGACTCCGAGGATCTCAGCGGCCTGCGCTACGGCAAGGTGTGCATACTCGCGGATGCGGACTCGGACGGTCTGCACATCGCCACCCTGCTGTGCGCCCTGTTCGTGAAGCACTTCCGCACCCTGGTCAACAAGGGCCACGTCTATGTGGCCATGCCGCCGCTCTATCGGATCGACATCGGCAAGGAGGTCTTCTATGCCCTCGACGAGGACGAGAAGAACGGCGTGCTGCAGCGGGTCGAGGCGGAGAAGAAGAAGGGCAAGGTGATGGTGACCCGATTCAAGGGTCTGGGCGAGATGAACCCGAAACAGCTGCGGGAAACCACCATGGATCCCAATACCCGCCGTCTGGTGCAGCTCACCATGGGCGAGCTGGAGGAGGGGGACGAGACCCTGCAGCTGATGGACATGCTGCTGGCCAAGAAGCGCGCCCCGGATCGCCGTGAATGGTTAGAGGAGAAGGGGAACCTTGCCATCATCTAAGCCGTCGGTTAGCTGCCGACCCGCATTCCAGGCGTGCCCTCCAGGGGCGCGCCATAGCAAGAGAAAAACATATGAGTGATGCTATCGAGCTCAGTCTGGACGGGGTAGAGCGCCAGCCCATGCGCGCCTTCACCGAGCAGGCTTACTTGAACTACTCCATGTACGTCATCATGGACCGGGCCCTGCCCCACATCGGCGACGGCCTCAAGCCCGTGCAGCGGCGCATCATCTACGCCATGAGCGAGCTGGGGCTGTCGGCCCTCTCCAAGCACAAGAAGTCCGCCCGTACCGTGGGTGACGTGCTGGGTAAGTACCACCCCCACGGCGACAGCGCCTGTTACGAAGCCATGGTGCTGATGGCCCAGCCCTTCTCCTACCGCTACCCGCTGGTGGACGGTCAGGGCAACTGGGGTGCACCGGACGATCCCAAATCCTTCGCCGCCATGCGTTATACCGAGGCGCGGCTGTCGCGCTTCTCCGAGCTGCTGCTCTCGGAATTGGGCCAAGGGACCGTGGAGTGGACGCCGAACTTCGACGGCACCATGAAGGAACCCGTGGTGCTGCCCGCCCGCCTGCCGCACATCCTGCTCAACGGGGTGACCGGCATCGCGGTGGGGATGGCGACCGACATCCCGCCCCACAACGCGCGGGAAGTGGCCCTTGCCTGTGCCGAGCTGCTGGACAACCCCAATGCGGGGCTGGATGTGCTGATGACGCACATCCAGGGGCCGGACTACCCGACCAACGCCGAGATCATCACGCCGCGCGACGACATCCGCAAAATCTACGAGACCGGCAAGGGCTCCATCAAGCAGCGGGCGGTGTGGAGCGAGGAGGATGGCGACATCGTCATCACGGCGCTGCCCCATCAGGCGTCCGGCGCCAAGATCATGGAGCAGATCGCAGCCCAGATGGTGGCCAAAAAGCTGCCCATGGTCACCGATCTGCGCGATGAATCGGACCACGAAAACCCGACTCGTCTGGTGATCGTGCCGCGCTCCAACCGGGTGGATGTGGAGGGGCTGATGGCCCACCTGTTCGCCACCACTGATCTGGAGAAGAACTATCGGGTCAACCTCAACATCCTGGGGCTGGACAACCGGCCCCAGGTGAAGACCCTCAAGATGATCCTCTCCGAGTGGATCGTCTTTCGCCGCGAGACGGTGCGCCGCCGTCTGCAATATCGCCTCGACAAGGTGCTGGCTCGCCTGCACATCCTCGAAGGCTTGCTGATCGCCTACCTCAACATCGACGAGGTGATCGAGATCATCCGCACCGAGGATGAGCCGGGCAAGGTGATGGTGGAGCGCTTCAACATCAGCGAGACCCAGGCCGAGGCCATCCTCGAGCTCAAACTGCGCCATCTGGCCAAGCTGGAAGAGTTCAAGCTGCGCGCCGAGCAGGAAGAGCTGGCGGAAGAGCGCGACAAGCTGGAACTCATTCTGGGTTCCGAGCGTCGCCTCAACACCCTGCTCAAGAAAGAGCTGCTGGCGGATGCCGAGAAGTACGGCGACGATCGCCGCACCCCCCTGGTGGAGCGCGCCACCGCCGTGGCGCTGACCGAGAAGGAGCTGACCCCGAGCGAACCGGTGACAGTGATCCTGTCTGACAAGGGCTGGGTGCGTGCCGCCAAGGGCCACGACGTGGATGTGGCCGGGCTCTCCTACAAGGCGGGGGATGGCTATCTGGCCCACGCCTGCGGGCGCAGCAACCAGCAGGCGGTGTTCCTCTCCAGCCTGGGCCGCACCTATTCCCTGGAGGCGCACACCCTGCCCTCCGCCCGCAGTCAGGGCGAACCGCTCACCGGCCGCTTTGCACTCGGGGCGGGGGAAGAGGTGCGCCATCTGGTGATGGGCAACGAAGGGGAGCCGTATCTGATCGCGAGCGACGCCGGTTACGGCTTCGTCTGCAAATATGACGATCTCATTGGCAAGAACAAGAACGGCAAGGCGCTGCTCACCGTGCCGGAAGGGGGCCAGGTGATGGCACCCCAGAAGATTGGCTCGCCAGAAACCGATCTCTGCATGGCCATCTCCAACGAGGGGCGCATGTTGCTGTTCCCGCTCAGCACTCTCCCGGTGCTCGGCAAGGGCAAGGGCAACAAGCTCATCAGCATCCCCTCGGCGCGCGTCAAGGCGCGGGAGGAGTTTATGGTGATGGCCGCCATTATCCCTCAGGGGCAATATGTCACCCTGTTTGCCGGCAAGCGCAAGCTGACCCTCAAACCCTCGGATCTCGACTACTACCGCGGCGAGCGCGGCCGCCGCGGCGCCAAGTTGCCCCGTGGTTTGCAGCGCGTCGATCGCATCGAGATTGAACCCGCCGCCGGTGCCGAACCGGCAGCCGGGGAAAATCAGGAGGGGTGATAACTAAAGAGGGAGCAATTTATTGCTCCCTATTAATTTCAGGTAATAAATGAGGGTTTCATTTATTACCATTGCTGGTGGTTAATGCTAGAGTTCGCAAACTCAGCCCAGCCTATGGCCCTGCTTTATTTGGTTGAAAAACATATCCCAGAGGTGTTCCGCCATTCCTTCGTTCGTGAGTAATATCTCTCTTGAAGAACTCATTGTGTAAACACCCATCAATGGACGGAAACCAAGAGTTTGACCATTGTCGTTAATAATAAAACATTCATTGTAACTGTTTCTGGTTATGCCACCCTGACCATAGCATATATCTCCCGCCCCATGATTACGGCTGTTGTTACGCCAAATGCCACACTGACCAACTCGGCTCCCGTTGATGTAAATGGCGCAACTGAATGCATTGGCATCCAGTTGGTGAAACTCATAATCTACCCCTGGATTACGTTTTTTAAGCTCAGACAGGGAATTTTCAAAATATAGGGAAACGTACTCAAACCCTTCACGGCAGGCACGATCTTTATCGAGATCGGTAAAGTTATTAGGTAAAGAAAGGTTGCTGGATCTCGGCGTGAAAATGGATTCTGTTTCTTGGGTCAACGAAGGCGAAGAAGTCGGTGAACGAAAGCCAAAATTCTGCCGCGCTTTTTTCACCTCCATATTATCAATGGCACGCGCTACTGCATCGACCACCTGCACATAGCCTTCATCATGACTAGCGAATTTCGTGATCGGTTTAGCATCCACTGTGGCAGCAAGGATGTTGCCAAACGGTAATTTATGCCAGGCGCATTCCCTTAAAATTACTGGAATAACTACTGCATCGCCATGTCTATGACGCTCCATAGCATTTACCATTTCAACCTGATAACAATAATCAGAAGCGATAAAATCACTGCTAATCAGCAAGAGTACAATGTCTGCTTCAGAAAAATATTGGTCAATTTGATGCTCAAACACTTGCCCTGGAATAACGCATCGATCGTGCCATGTAGATATCTTTCCCATGCGTTTCAAAGGGGAGAGATGTTTTTCAAGTTCATTACGTAATGCTTCATCAGCATGGGAGTAGGAAAAAACGAGGCTAGCCATAATTCTAAGATGCTCCTGAACCATTACTGTTGGATACAACTATTCTGACGATTAAGTAAGTAGGGTGCAATGAACAACGTGAATTGCACCGCTATTTATCGCGCCTATGTTGCCGGTGCAATGCGCTGCGCTTATTACACCCTACGTCTGGCTGTACAGGACCGAGGCTGAATCAGCTGTTAGCGTAAACGGCTGGCCGACAGCTCCTATCTCTCTTTTTACCTATCTTCACAGTGCTGATGGGGCGAACATTCTGGCTTCGCAAGCCTCCCCCACTCGCTAAGCTTGAAAGGAGCAGCACAATGCCAGGAGGCCAATCATGGAGATCGACAAAGCCATCGGACTGATCGAGGCCCACGGGGCCTTTCACGGGGATCACTACAGCTTCAACAGCGACGAGTTCGTGCAGTGGTGCGAGCAGGATGCCCACCAGACCCTCAGCCTGGAGCAGGCCAATCACGAGCTCGCCCCCTTCTGCATCCGGGTCGGCTATGCAGAGCCGAGCAGGTCGTGGCGTTACTATCTCACCTGATCCCCACCTGACGCAGGCAAAGGCGAGGCAAGGGTCTCGCCTTTTCTATGGGCTGGGTAATGGAAAAAGGAGCCGTCAGGGCTCCTTTTCTGTGATCATGCAGCGGCCTGTTGCGGCCCTATATGCCGGCCTGGGCACCATGCAGCAGCACCATGCCGGTAAACAGCAGCCAGTCGTTGATGATGTGCGCGCCGGTCGATACCCAGATGTTTTTGGTGATGATGTAGCCACTGAGCAGCACGATGCGGGCCGTGCCGATCACCAGAAAACATTGCAGAAAATTCCAGTCATAGGTGGGCAGGTGCATGGCCCCGAAGATAAGGGCAGTGGATAGCCAGGCGATGATGATGGCGGACTTGCGCGTCAGGGCGAGCTTTGTGTGACAAAACCAGAGGATGGCCAGAAAAGGCAGGATGGAGACCACCTCCTCGCCAAAGAGCTGAGGGGCCGTTTTTAAATAAAAGAGGATGCGCGCCGTATTGGGGGCCTCTGCCAGCATGGCGCTGACCGGGTTGTCACTCATCTTGAACAGCTGTTGCAGCACCAGGGCAACGGCAACCGAGACCAGAATGTTGACGACGGCGATCGCCAGCATCAAGAGGAGATCCCGCCCCGTCGGCGTTCGAAACAGCGCTCGCCATGCCTTCCCCGCCACCATGGCGAGCACGGCCAGGGGGATGAGGGGGAACAGGATGGCGGATACAAAGCCGCCCGCCGTGGTTTTATAAAATGCAAGGTGCGCCGTCAGCACGGCGAACCCCAGCACCACCCCCAGTAGGATCAGCACCCAGCTGCGGCCAGACAAGGCATTCGGGGGCTGGCGATAGAAGGGGAAGTCTCCGGCACTTTTGCGCTCGAAGCCATAGCTATCGCCGTCGTTCAAACCCGGCATTGCTGCAGATTGGTGCTCACCCATGCTGACCCTCGATAGTTCATTCAGTTGGCATGGAGTCAACCCTACACCAAGTGGGGCGCCTGGGTAGCCATGCCAGCCTCTTTATTCAAAGGCCGACCATCGAGCCGTTATCTCGGAGCTCCTGCCTTCTTGGCCGTCGTGTCATTCAGTCCCTGGCACAGCCCCACCGACTTCACCCGGGTTGCCGGTGCCATGCGCTGCGCTTATCACACCGCCGAAGTATTAATTATTGAAATTCCAGGCGATGGGCAGCTCAAGGTCGAAGACGAGCTCGTCCCCTTCCAGGCGAAAGGGGACGCTGATCTGGTGCTGCCCATATTTGTCGACGATGAGGCAGCACTCGAAGAAGTTGGATTCGTAGCTGAGCAGGGCCGAGCCTGTGGCGCCTTCGGCGTCGAGCGTTATGCCAAGCACTCGCGGCGGGTGCTCCTGGCTGAGGTTGACCGCGGGATTGCCCTCATCCACTAGCCGCTCCAGCAGGGGGAAGAAGTCCTGCTTGTGGGCATCTATGGCTCGGGCTATGGCTTGTTCCAACTCGGCCTGAGTGGCAAAGGGGCCCGCCAGCTTATATCGGGTCTGGATCCGCTCCTGGGTCATCTTGCTCTCCTTTTCGCTTGTGCCCGTTCCGGGCCTGTGGGTCACACCTTATCAGATGCGGGGGCAAAGCATCAGGCGGGGATGCGGCCGTTGCGCACCAGGGCCCGGCGGATATTTTTGCACATCTTGCCGAAGCGCTGGATCTCGTCGAAGGAGGGTGGAATGCCGCGATCGATCTGGTATTGCCAGTAGCAGAGATCCGTATCCACCAGCTCCATCAGCTTCTTGGGGCAGCCGATGCAGCTGTTGTCCGGCCCGCACCTGAAGGTATCCGGTTGATAGAGCGGGAATTCTTGTTTCACGGCGTCGATGATCTGCTGCATGGCGGTGATGCGGTCGGGTTTTCTGCTCACGGCGTTCCCCTGCGGTCGGTATGGGGGAGCCATTATATCCCTGACAAAAGGTGAGCCAATGACGCTGAGGAGGTAGTTCGGCGGCGGCCGATGGCGGATAGCATAACGCCCGGCAAGCCGGGCGTTATGGGGACAGGCGGCCATGGCGCCATGCAAAGCGCCGACAGACGCTAGAAGTCGTGGTAGAGGGGCCAGCCGAGCAGGGGGTGCCTGAGCCCGGCGCGCATCTCCATGTTGTCGAGCTTCTCCGGGGAGGCGTTCTCCCGTTGCTGCTGCTGGTACTGGCGCACAAACCCCAGGGTGTGCAGCAGGTTCGGCACGAAGCCCGGGCTCAGCTCCTGGCGCAGGGCATCGGCCATGTCGGCGGGCAGCTCGGCGAGCAGCAGGGCAAGCTGGGCGGCGAGATAGTCGGTATCGTACCAGCGCTCGTCGAGCTCAATCTCCCGCGCAAGTTTGCGCTTGAGATCCTGCTTCACCTTGAGGGGCGCGGCGCCGCTGCCCTTGCCGCACAGGATGCGGTAGAGCAGGGCCTCGGCCAGCTTGTCCTCCATGGTGGGGTGGTCGCTCTCGCTGGCGAAGAAGTGCTGATCGATAAGCCCCATCAGGCGGCTCTTGTTGTGCTCGGCCAGCGCCTTCTCGTACTCCTGCCACCCTTGCCACTCCTCGATGTCGGGGGGGCTCGAGACCTTGTCCAGCAGCCTGGCATCCACGTCGCCATAGAGGCTGTTGCCCGTCTGTTTGGGGCCGACGGAGATCAGCATGGACCAGCCCTTCTGGAACGGTTTGATGGGCCCCTCCGGCGCCTGCAGCAGGGCCAGCGCCCGGGCCGTGTCGCGCCCGGAGAGCTCCTGCAACCCCAGGCTCACCACGCCGATGACGTCGTGGGCGGCCTGCTCCAGCAGGTGCATCTTGTACTTGTTGTAGTACTTGTCGGCGAATTTCAGGCTCATCAGCACCGCCTTGCCCTTGATGGCGGCAAGCTGCTGGGCGCTCAGGCGTTCGTTGTCGCGACCAAAGCGCAGCACCTGGGTGAGGAAGGGGCCTTCGTTGGCCTCGCGGATGACTAGCTGCATAGGGCTCTCCTCAATCCAGGAAGCTGAACATGTCGTCCACTTCGTCGTACTCGTCGCTGACCTGGTTCTTCTCCTTGGCCTGCATCACCAGCTCGTTGGCGAACTTGTTGATGATGCCGTCCCAGGTGGCGTTCTCGCTGCGCAGCAGCGACTTGATGGCTTTCTCCACCTCGGGAGCCTGCTCGCGGATCAGCATCAACAGGCTTCTCGGGTCATCCAGCGGGTAGTCGTGGGCATCTTCGCTCTGCTGGCGCTCGCTGTAGGCGAGGGACTCCTCGAGATCTTCCTCTTCGGCGTGCAGGGTGTCGCGATAGCCCTCTTCATCCTCGTAGCGATCGCCACGGTAGAACTCGATGAAGGGGATGGCGAGGTAGAAGAGCCCGGCCGGGTCTTCGGCGATGCACTCCAGGATCTCGCGCTGCTTGGCCTCGCTGTCCTGGGTGCGGATCAGGTAGTTGAGGAAGTCGAAGGTGTGCTGCTGCAGCTCTTCGGCATTGTTCTTGATGGCCTCCTCCCAGTAGAGAGGTTGCTGGCAGACGATGTCGCGGATCCGCTCCGGGGTCATCAGCTCGGAGATGATGGACGGGAAGGAGATGTCGTGCTGGCCGTTGATCTGGGTCAGAGTGACGATATCAATGTTTTCAATGACTTCGGCCAATTGCTCGTCGGACATTGTCTTGGCGATCAGCTCGAACTTCTCGCTGGCCTGCTTGGGCTCGACCACGGCCAGCTCTTTGATCTCGATGGCGGTAATTTCTATCAGACTGTTCATGCTTTGCCTCAAATTAGAAACGCACTTCGTCGTACATGTCCTGATCGTCTTCCTCACCCTCGCCGCCATGGTAGTCGGCGTCGGCATCTTCCCCGTCGTCATCTTCGTCGTCACGCAGCTCGTAGTCGTCATCGGCACGACGGCCACCGCGGGGCAGGGGGTTGTCCAGCAGGTAGAGCACGGCGCAGGCTTCGATCAGCTGATCTTCGCTCTGGGCCCGCACCGCCTTGACCAGCGGCAGATCGGCGTTGTTGAACGCCACCGACACCTTGAACGCGTCCCATGAGGGTTGTACGCCGTCGGCGAGCCACCTGGCCCACTCAGGTTTCGCCTTGGGCGGGAACTGCACCCGGCCGTAGAGGGCGAGCGGCAGGTATTCGGGCATGAACTCCAGCATGCTGATGTCGGCCAGCAGCAGGGCCTTCATCTTGCCGGTAAACTGCTCGAGCGCCTTGGGCTGATCCTGATCCCGGTAGGATTCGATGTTCTCGCCCGCGTCACTCATCAGCGCTTTGATGCGCGCCTGGTCCCATTTTTTTTGCATAGCGCCCTCAGGGGTAGAATTGGTCCCACATCTCCTGCATGGCAGCAGCGGGATCGGTCACGATGACGTTGTTGAAATCCTTGATAAAAGCGGCTCTCGCCTTGGGATCGGAAAGCACTTCGTAGGCCTTCTTCACCTGATGCAGCTTGATGGCTGCCTGCTCTTTCTCTTCTTCGCTCGCCCCGTGCAACTTGTCGGGGTGGTACTGGTTCGAGAGCCGTCGATAGGCTTTCTTGATGTCGTTTTCGCTGGCGTTGGACTTGACGCCCAGCACCCGAAAGTAGTTGTTCATGGCAGATCCTGCATCACTGGCATCATCAGAGTCACAATGCTGGCGCCTGATGGGGCTTGGGGGAACCAGGCACGGTAAAAACCCGTCATTTTAACGGAAACCACAGGCCACCGCCATGAATAGGACGCGATATGGCAGCGGCCCGGGGTGGACACGGATCCCGTCCGTCACGGAGCGGCTTGTCAGCCCTGCAGACATGGAGGGTCCGGCATGGAGACTACACTGACAGAGGGTATCCGTGACGGGCGACAGTGTACTCATGCTGGAACCACATCGTCGGGCGTGCATGTGACAAGGAACCTGCCCTGGGGATAGGCATCAGGACCCGGCAAGGCCGGGGCCATCACAAGGAATAGACACCATGTTCAAACGTTATCTTCTGCCTCTGGTACTGCTGGGGGGCGTCGCCATCGCCGCCGATGAGAGCCTCGACGAGCCCTTGATGTTCATCAAGGGGGACATCACCAAGGCCCAGTTCATGGAGAGAGCCGAGCAGCGCTTCGCCCGGCAAGACAGCAACGGCGATGGCACCCTGTCGGTCGCCGAGAAAGAGGCCGCCATGGCCAAGATGCATGAGGCGATGAAGCAATCGGGCAAGGCCATGCCCGGCAAGATGGGCAACATGAGGCCGATGCAGGACACGACCAAGGCGCAGTTCATGGAACGCCATGAGACCCTCTTCACCAAGATGGACAAGAACGGTGACGGCGTGATCGACGAGGCCGAACGGGCCAGCGTCAAGGCCCGGCTCGGCCAGGGGATGATGTCACCGGCGCAATAGGGGCCGCAGCAAAAAGTACCGCCTTCAGATAAAAAAAGAGCCCGGTCGTCATACCGGGCTCTGTTCATTGTGATGGGGCTCAAGCCAGCCAGTCGGCCCACAGCAGCCGCAGCTGCAAGCCCCAGCGACTGCTCCAGCCCGTGGTGCTGCTCACCACCTTGCCCTCCTTGAGGATGAGGAAGCTGGGGGTGACGCTCACCTGCCAGCGGGCGGCGAGCGCACCCTGCTCATCGTTGTGGGTGGGGAAGCTCAGCCCCTTCCTGGCCATGCCCTGCTGCAACCTGGCGTCGTCGCCGGAGCGCAGCGCCACCGTCAGCACATTGCCGCCGTCCTGCCAGAGCTGCTCCACTGCCGGGGTAGTGAAGCGGCAGACGGCGCACCAGCTGGCCCAGTAGTAGACCAGCAGCGGCCGCTCCCGGCTCATGGCCAGCAGGTCGGCCCGGGTGCCATCTTGCAGGGTCAGCACAGGCAGCGGGCTCCCCTCCGGCAGCGCCGGACTGCGCCACAGATCCAGCACGGTCGAGATGATCAGGGCAAACAGCAGCAGCCAGAGCGCCTCCTTGCCCCAGCGTCGCCAGCGGGGTCTGGGGGTTACTGTCTCGGTCATTGGTTACCCCAGTTTCGCCAGTTCAGTTTTCACAAGCTGTTCGAGCTGCTCATAGGGGAGGGCACCCGGCACCAGCTGGTTGCCGATCAGCGTCGCCGGTGTGCCCTGCACGCCCAAGAGGGTGCCGATGCGCAGGCTATTGCGCAGCTCCTCTGTGGCCTTGCCCTCGGGTTTGAGCGCCACATTGCCGGTGGCCGCCAGCGCCTTGTTGATGTCCGCCTCGGTCAGCATGCCCTGCTTGCTCATCAACTTGTCGTGCAGGGCGAGGAAGCGGGCCGGATCCTGCTGCCACAGGGTCAGGCTGTACTGGGCCGCCTTGGCGGAGGTCTGCCCCTTGAACGGCAGCAGCTTGATCACCAGCCCCAGATCGTTCGGGTAGGCCTTGAGCAGCCTGGCCACCGCGGGGTCGAACTGCTTGCAGTAGGGGCAGTTGTAGTCGGTGAACAGCACCAGGGTCAGCTTGGGGTTCTTGGCCCCCAGGCGCGGGCTGGTGGCGCTGTTGAACAGCACCTCTTTGTTGCCCTTGATGAAGTCGCCGAGCTGGGCCGCCTGATCCGCGGCGTTCTGTTTCTCCCAGGATTCGGCCGCCTCATCCAGGATCTTCGGGTTCTGGACCAGGGTCTCGCGGATGAGCTCCTTGATGCGGGCCTCCTGTTCCGGGGTGAAGGGGGCGGCGTGCAGGGCCGGGGTCAACAAGGTGCCCAGCAGGGTCAGGGCGAGCAGGGTCGGTTTCATTTGGTTTCTCCTTGAGAGGGGGCAATACCGGCTTGCGCCAGGGTGGCAAGCAGGGTCGATCGGTCCAGCAGGGGGGAGAGGATCTCGCCATCCGTCAGGCCGGGCCCGTAGATCTGGTTGAAGGGAATGGCCACGCTGCCGCGCTGGCGCAGGAAGCTGGCGATGCTGTCGGAGGGGCGGCTCCAGTCCCCGCGCAGGGCCACCACATCGGGGGCGCTCAGGGCCTGTTGCACGTCATCTCGCAGCAGTACGTTGAATTTGTTGGCCTTGCAGGTGATGCACCAGTCGGCGGTCACATCGACGAAGACTCGCTTGTTCTGGGCCAGTGCCAGTTCGATGGCCTGCTCCGAGAGCGGCTGCCAGTCGACCCTGTCCTGCTGGGGCTTGCCGTCCAGGGTGAAGGCACCGCCGAGCAGCAGGGCCCCGCCCAGCAGGCAGCCCAGCGCCAGCCCCAGGGTCAGCGTGCGTATGCCGTGGCGCCAGACGACGGCCAGCAGCAGGGCCGTCAGCATCAGCGCCATCAGGATCAGCATCCAGAAGGGGCCGACGTGGTTGCCGAGCAGGCTGAGCAGCCAGAGGCTGGAACCCAGCATCATCAGGCCGAGCAGGGTGCGCAGCCGCCCCATCCAGCGGCCCGGCTTCGGCAGCCAGAGCGCCAGGCGAGGGACGGCGGCGATGAGCAGCCAGGGCAGGCTCATGCCCACCCCCAGGGCGGTAAAGATGAGCCAGAGCTGGCCGAGCGGCGCCCCGAGCGCAAAGGCGACCGCAGTGCCGAGGAAGGGGGCCGAGCAGGGGGTGGCCAGCAGGGTGGCAAAGCAGCCCTGCAGGAAGTGACCCCCCAGCCCCTGACCGCCGCTGGTGGCCAGGCGGGTATTGAGGTTGCTCGGCAGTCGCAGCTCGAACAGCCCCAGCAGGTTGGCGCAGAACAGCGCCGTCACCACCACCATGAAGCCGATAAACCAGACGCTCTGGAACTGTATGCCCCAGCCGACCGCCCCCTGGGTGGCGCGCAGCAGGGTGCTCATCAGCGCCAATGCCCAGAAGGAGACCAGGATGCCGGCACTGGCCGCCAGGAATTGCAGGCGCACCGGGCGGCGCTCCCGGGTCTGAAGTTGCAGCACCGATCCCAGCTTGAGGGCCAGCACCGGCAACACGCAGGGCATCAGATTGAGGATGAGGCCCCCCAGCAGCGCGGCTCCCAGCAGCCAGAGCAGCGACTGGCCGCCGCTCGGCAGGGTCAGGGGCTCACCTATGCGGACCTCGCTCTGCCAGGCCTGCTCGCCGCTCGCCAGCACCAACCCGAGTGGCTGATGACGGATATCGGGGGCATCCCCCTGCCAGCCATCGCTGACCGGAATACGGGCGATCAGGGTGTTGCCCTGCACGTCCAGGCTGGGCTCGCCGAATTCGGCTCCCTCCAGGCGCTGGAGGAAGATCTGGGGATCCTGCCAGCCCTGGGGGTTGTCGGCGGTCAGCTGCAGCTGGTTCTGCCGGTAGCCCGCCTCGAGGGTCACAGTGCCCGGCATGGCCTGTGGCAGGGGGCTCATCGCCTTCGCATAGGCCAGGTCGAACCCTTCGGGGGCAGCGCCGTCCAGCGCCAGGGTGAAGGGGTAGTCGGTCAGGATGCAGACGTTGCTGCAGGTCGAGAGGCGCAGGGTGCCCGTCAGCGCCTCGCCGCCGCTGCGGGTGAGGCTGATGGGAAGGTTGACGTCCCCCTGGTAGCCCTGGGTCGAGATGCCGCTGACGTCGAACCGCCTGGGCACTGGCCAGTGCCACTGCGCCGCTGGCTGGGGAGCATCCCAGAGGATCTCGGGGGCTATGCCGCCTTCCCCCGGGTTCTGCCAATAGGTTTTCCAGCCGGATTCAAGTTGCAGGCTGAGCAGCACCCGGGGGGCGGCGGGATCCCGGGTGTCAGCTTGCAGCCGCACCTTGGCATGATCGTTCTGGGGGCTGGTGAGCCAGCCGGTGTCGCTGGCCAACCCAAAGGATTGCCATAGCAGACCGCTCAGCAACAGGGCGGTCTTGATGATGTTTGACATGTGTTTGTCTCTTGAAAATGAAAGTCAGGGTGGAGAAAACCGCCGCAGACTCATTCCCGCCAGACACAGAGAGTGAGGTGCAGTCGCCGTTCCGGGGGCGAGATGTTGATGGGGGGAGGAAGCGCAGGGGCGCGGCGCGACAGGGGCGCCAGCAGGGCAATCACGAAGGCGATGGCAAAGAAGATCTGCTCGGCGCAGAGCAGGCTGGCGGCACTGAGCCACTTGCCGTTGAGCTGGCAACTGCTGGGCTGGGGCGTCGTGGCTTGCCCCTCGTCGGCATCGGCGCTGGACGAGGAGAGGGGGAGCATCTGGCAGCTCAGGGCCTGGTCGAGCTGTGCCAGCCTGGCCAGCGGCTGGGCCGCACAGTTGAGCACCTGGATGCAGACCAGCAGCAGGAGTCTTGTCGCCACGCGTTGTCGCAAAATCATGCTCGTTCTACCCTGTTGAATGGGGCATATCCTATCGATCAATGGTGGCATGAGCAAGCCGGTGGGATTCGATGCGGCCACGCGCTCCATCCGGGGTGGTCGGTTCTGTCTGGCGAACGCTTGTTCGCTAAAAGGGGGACCAGTATACTGCGCCGAGTCAAATTCCGAGGTGTTCGATGCTCAAACTTGCCCGTGTGCTGCTGCTTACCCTGCTGCTCATCTTCTGGTTCGTGTTTGGTCTGTTGCTCTGTCTGGTGCGTCCGCGCCACCCCAACAACGTCTATGTTTTCGCCCGCATGTACCATGCCGTCTGCCCGCTCATCGGGCTCAAGGTCCGGGTCACCATTCCGGACGAGGTCAAGTCGGTGGGGCCTGCCGTCTATGTCTGCAATCACCAGAGCAACTTCGACATCTTCACCGTGACCGGCGCCGTGCGTCCCGGCGTGGTGGCAGTGGGCAAGAAGAGCCTGCTGTGGCTGCCCTTCTTCGGCCTCATCTTCTGGCTCTCCGGCAACGTGCTGATCGACAGATCCAACCGCTCCCGTGCCATCGGCACCATAGGTCAGGTAGTGGATCGCATCAAGCACCACGGCACCTCCATCTGGATGTTCCCGGAAGGGACCCGCTCCCAGGGCCGCGGTCTGCTGCCGTTCAAGGCCGGCGCCTTCCACACCGCCGTCCAGGCCGAAGTGCCCGTGGTGCCCATCGTCTGCTCCAGCTACTTCGGTCAGGTGGACCTGAACCGCTGGGACAACGGCGAGGTGCTGCTGGAGATGCTGCCCCCCCTGTGTAGCAAGGAGCACGGCGCCGCCGGCATCCGCGATCTGTCGGATACCTGCCGGGCCAGGATGGAAGCCAAGCTGGCGGAGCTGGATGGCAAGCTGGGCCATCGCCCGGCCGCCTGAGGCTGAGCCCAACTCCATGAAGGGAGCCACTGGCTCCCTTTTTTATTGGTTAAAATCACCACATCATTGGCAATTCTCGCCAACTCATGGCCTTGAGATGGCAATGCCGAGTCTCCATCTATCTGTAAAACAACAATAAATTATCTTGGCACGGCTCTTGTAATGCCATGGGAAGAGAGTGACATCCCATCAACAAGGAGCCAGACCATGAGCGTATTCAGCCGCCTGACCGACGTGATCAATGCCAACCTGCACAGCCTGCTCGACAAGAGTGAAGAGCCGGAGAAGATGCTGCGTCTGATGATCGAAGAGATGGAGCAGGTGCAGATCGAGATGAGAACCCAGGCCGCCCGCGTCATCGCCGAACAGAAACAGCTGGAGCGCCATCAGCAGGCGCTGCGCCACCAGCTCCAGGAGTGGTCTGCCAAGGCCGAGCTCGCCATCCAGAAGGGACGTGAGGATCTGGCCCGTGCCGCCCTCACGGAGAAGCTGGCCGAGGTCAAGAAGTGCGAGCAACTGGAGCAGGACAAGGCCCGGGTGACCGAGGTGCTGGCCCAGCTCACCGCCGACAGCGAGCGGCTGGCGACCAAGCTGACCGAGGCCCGCGAGAAGCAGAAGATGCTGACCCTGCGTGAACAGACAGCCCATAGCCGGATCCGTGCCCGCGCCCAGGTGGACAACCAGCGCATGCATGAGTTGATGGCCCGCTTCGACGGCTTTCAGGGCCGGGTCGATCAGCTGGAAGCCCAGCTGGAGGCGGCGACCCTGGGGCAGAATCCCTCCCTGGAGGCCCAGTTCCGCGAGCTGGAGTTGAACGACGAGATTGAGCGCGAGCTGGCTCGCCTGAAAAGCCGTAAGGCGGAGGCATAACCATGAGCCCCTGGCCCAAAGATCTGGCCCATCGCAAGCTGACCGGGGTCTGTGCCGGTCTGGCCAGGGGGCTTGGGATCTCGAGGGTGACGGTGCGGGTGCTGGCCTTGCTGGCGCTTATCCTGATGCCGCCCCTGGCCCTGGCCCTCTATCTGCTGGCGGTGCTGGTGATGCCGCCCCGTCGTGAATTGAAACGCTGGCTGGATTGATCCCCGGATCAGGCCCGCTGGCCACTGCAAGCCTGTGAGGAGCACAACATGCTGGAATTTATCGTCTTGATGCTGGTGCTGGTGACCATGGCGCTGACCGGTTTTACCGTGCTGGCCATGCTGTTGGTGAGCGGGGTCTTCGTGCTGTTTGGCGCCCTGGCCGGCATGTTTGCCCTCATCATCAAGCTGGCGCCCTGGCTGCTGTTGGTGCTGGCGGTGTGCTGGTTGCTCGGCAACAGGCGCAAGCAGTCGAACACCTACCGTTAAGCCTCCCTGCTATCGGATCCTTCCTTGGCCGCTGCTCCCAGCGGCCTTTTTTATGGCGGGAGCGACTGGTTCAGGGGGACGGATCTATGGGGGCCGCGGCGGCGCTCAGCCAGGGTTGGCTCCAGCCGTGCCAGAGTCCGGGGTCGAGCACCAGGCGCTCCTTGAATGCCTTGCTCTGCTGCTTGAGGCGATACTCGAGGCGCAGCGCCTCACCCTTGTCCGCCACCCCCTGGCGCCACACCAGGGTCAGCGGCCCCTTGCCACGCAGGGCGCGGGCACCCTTGCCGCTCTGGTGCTGGCGCAGGCGTCGCTCGGGATCCGTGCTGATCCCCGCATAGAGCGAGCCCGCACCGGTGCGCACCAGATAGATAAACCAGTTAGCTGCAGGCTTATCGGTACAGACGTCCGTCGTCATGACTCTTTCCACAGGACCCGGCCGCGCCTGAGCCGATGCAGGGGCAGCAGGCTCACCAGCAGGCCGGCCCAGACGAAGGCGAAGCCCACCGATTTCACCGGATCCGGGATCTCCCCAAACCAGAAGATGGCGAGCAGGAAGGCGAGGCTCGGCTCTATGTATTGCAGCAGCCCCACAGTGCTCATGCGGGTGCGTGCCACTGCGTAGCAGAACAGCCCCACCGGCAGCAGGGTCGCGGGGGCAGAGCCCATCAGCAGCAGCTTGTCGGCCCAGTCACCGGCCATGAACTGGCTCATGCCGTGCAGACCCAGCCAGGCGAGGATCAGCAGGGCGACGGGAAGCTGGGCCAGGGACTCGAGATAGAGGCTGACACCGGCATCGTGGCGCACCTTCTTCTTGATGAGGCCGTAGAAGGCGAAGTTGGCCCCCATGATGAGGGAGAACCAGGGCAGCTCGCCGTAGGAGAACAGCATGTAGGCCAGCCCCGCCAGGGCCAGGGCGACCGCCAGATGCTTCTGGGGGGTGAGCCGCTCCTTGAGGAAGAGCACGGCGAAGGCGATGTTGAACAGCGGCGTCATGAAGAAGGCGAGGCTGGTGGCCAGCACCTGGCCCGTGGTCAGGCACCAGGTGAACATGCACCAGCTGATGGACATGACGGGGCCCGCCAGCAGGATGAGGCCGAGCTGGCGGGGTTCGCTTCGTAGGCGTGCCCAGGGGACCCGCACGCCGAGCAGCAGGAAGAGGCCGCCCAGCAGGACAACAGACCAGAGCACCCGGTGGGAGAGCAGCTCCCACATGTTGATCTCGGGCATGAACTGGTAATAGAGGGGCAGCATGCCCCAGAGCACGAAGGAGAGGGCCGCACTGCCGGGGCCCAGCCAGTTCTTCATCGCTTTCCGTTTATTAAATTAAACAAATGTGGCCGCATGATAAGTATCTGCCGCCGGTTCCACAAGCGGGATCCTGCCGGAAACTCTGTTACCATCAGGCCATGAACCGACTAGACCTGCTGTTTGAACAGATCCGGGCCTGCCGCCTGTGCGAGGCCCACCTGCCGCTCGGGCCCAGGCCGGTGATCCGCGGCAGCGAGCGCGCTCGCCTGCTGATCATCGGTCAGGCGCCCGGTACCCGCGTCCATGCCAGCGGCATCCCCTGGGATGACGCTTCCGGCGATCGGCTGCGCCACTGGCTCGAGGTGGACAAGGCCACCTTCTACGACGAGTCCCGCATCGCCATCATGCCGATGGGGCTCTGCTACCCCGGCAAGGGCAAGTCGGGGGATCTGCCGCCGCGCCCAGAATGTGCGCCCACCTGGCACGACAAGGTGCTGATGCTGTTGCCCAACATAGAGCTGACCCTGCTTATCGGCCAGTATGCCCAGCGCCACTATCTGCGGGAGGCGGGCAAGGAGTCCCTTACCGAGACGGTGCAATGCTGGCGGGAGTATGGTCCCGGCTGGCTGCCGTTGCCGCACCCTTCCCCGCGCAACACCTTCTGGCTCAGGAAGAATCCCTGGTTCGAGCAGGAGGTGATCCCCCACCTGCAGCAGCGGGTTGCCCCCTTGCTGCTTTGATTCAGACCGCCGGCTCTGCCAGTGGTTTTGACTTGCCGCGCGCCATGGCGACCAGCGGCAGTATGATGCACAGGCACCCCAGCAGCAGCGGCAGACCGGGCTGCTCGTCGAACAGCCAGACTCCGATGGCGACCGCCATCAGCAGGCCCGTGTACTCCGCCGAGGCGATCTTGCTCGCCTCCGCCTTGCGATAGGCCACCACGCACAAGCCCGCATAGACCATGATCAGCGCCGAGGAGCCGAAGGCGGGCCACCACATCTGCCACTGCCAGTTCCCCCCTTCCCACCAGGCCAGCGCCAGTATGAAGGGCATGCTCAGCACGTTGGTGAAGAACAGGGTCTGGGCGATGGGCTGCTTGAGCGGGATCCGCTTGATCAGCAGGTTGTTGACCGCCATGGAGAGCGCCACCCCGAGCGCCGCCAGGGCGGCCCAGTTCACCTCGGTCGGGCGCAGCACTATCAGCACACCGATGAAACCCACCAGTGCCGTCAGCACCTTCTGGCGCGACAGCGCCTCCCCCGCCAGCCAGACCGCGAGCGGCACCATCAGCAGCGGGGCCGCATAGAAGAGGGCGTTGGCGGTGGCCAGCGGCAAGCGGGTGAGGGCGACCACCATCAGGCAGACGCCGATCGCCCAGATGTGGGCCCGCAGCAGGTGCCACTTGATGGCCACCGGCGGGTTGCGCCGCCAGGACCAGAGCAGCCAGGGCGCCAGCAGGAGGGCGGCGGAGAGCTGGCGGAAGAAGACGAACTGGAACACGGGCTGGCTCGGCTCCAGCACCTTGACCAGCGCATCGGAGAAGACCGCCACCATGTTGCCCAGCACCAGATAGAGGATGCCAATCCCGACTGCGTTCATACCACCTCCCACGTTAGATGAGGGAAGGGTAGTCTGACGCCTGTTATCCAGTAAAATGATAAAAAATCACCATCCATGAGAATTTTGGATAATGAAGCTACCTCCCCTGCGCGCCGTTCAATACTTCGAGGCGGTTGCCCGCCTGCTCAGCTTCTCCCGTGCGGCCCTGGAGCTCAATGTCAGCCAGAGCGCGGTGAGCCACCAGATCCGCCTGCTTGAGGACTTTCTGGGGGAGCGGCTGCTGCTGCGCCAGGGGCGACTGCTGTCACTGACCGCCCAGGGGGAGAGCTATTTCGAGGGGATCTCCGCCGGGCTCGGCCAGATAGCCCAGAGCAGCGAACAGCTGCGCGGCGGCGGCGAGATGCGGCTGCGGCTCGCGGTCTACAGCTCGTTCGCGGTGAAGTGGCTGATCCCCAGGCTGGCCGGGCTGCGCCAGCTCTACCCCGAGCTGGATCTCAGCCTCGAGATGGTGGCGGAAGATCCCGAGCTCTCCGATCGGGTGGCGGACTGTTTCATCACCGTCTCGCCTCACGGCCGTGGTTATTGCCACGACCTCATCTATCGGGAGCGGCTCTTTCCGGTCTGCAGCCGTCGCCTGTTGCAGCAGGTGGAGGGGGAGTGGCCTGCCGCCATCTGGCAGTTGCCGCTGCTCTCGGTGCAATCCATCTACAAGGCGCGGGGGGAGGATTGGCAGCGCTGGGCCAAGGCGGGGGGGCTGGTGATTCCGGACGAGGCGCGGATGCACCACTTCAGCCATGTGCTGCTGGCGATGGAGGCGGCGGCCTGGGATCAGGGGGTGGCATTCGTGAACGACTACATGCTGCGACCGGACGATCCCCAGCTGGTGGCCCTGCCGGTGCACCAGCTGGAGACGGGAGATGCCTTCTACTTCACCTGCAAGCGCTCCCGGGCCCATGAGCCCGCCATCAGTCGGCTGCGCCAGTGGTTGATGATGGAGACGCGCCAGAGCATGCCGCTCTAGCCGGTTGGGCTGCTGGCTCGGGATGAACAGGGGGCAGGGGATGAACGAGGAGGCGAGATTGGGAGTGGCCTGACAGCTGGGATCAGGCCACTCCAGGCTCAGGCTTTCTTGAACTGGCTCAGGATAAAGAGGCTGGTGGCGCAGACCACCACCGAGGGGCCTGCCGGTGTGTCCTGGAACCAGGAGAGGGTCAGCCCCCCCAGCACGGCGAGACAGCCGATCAGGGCCGCGAAGCCGGCCATCTGCTCCGGCGTCTGGCTGAAGCGGCGGGCGGTGGCGGCGGGAATGATCAGGAGCGAGGTGATGATCAGCGCCCCGACAAACTTCATGGCCACGGCGATGACCAGGCCTATCAGCAGCATCAGCACGCAGCGCAGCACGTCGACCCGCACCCCTTCCACCCGCGCCAGCTCCTCCGAGATGGTCATGGAGAGCAGGGGATCCCACAGCCGCCACAGGGTGAGCAGCACCAGGGCGCCGCCACCGTAGATCCAGAGCAGGTCTATGGGCTGCACCGAGAGCAGGTCGCCGAACAGGTAGGCCATCAGGTCCACCCGTACATTGTCCATGAAGCTCAGGGTGACCAGGCCCAGCGACAAGGCGCTGTGGGCCAGGATGCCGAGCAGGGTGTCGGTCGCCACCTGCTGGTTGCGGCTCATGATCACCAGCAGCATGGCCATGGCGAGGCAGCAGACCACCACCGCCAGGGTGAGATCCACCTGCAGCAGTATGCCGAGCGCTATGCCGAACAGGCAGGCGTGGGAGAGGGTATCGCCAAAATAGGCCATCTTGCGCCACACCACGAAGCTGCCGAGGGGCCCGGCCAGCAGGGCGATGCCGAGGCCGGCCGCGAGGGCGTATAACAGAAAGCTGTCCACTTGAATGTCCTTAACTGCGCTTATGGATTGCGAGACGGCAGGCGGATGACGGGGACCTGCGGCTCATGATGATGGTGTTCGCCGTCGCAGTGGTGATGGTGGGTATAGACTGCCAGCACCTCCCGCTCCGGCCGCCCGAACAGGCGGGCAAACTCGGGGTGACGGGCCACGCTCTCCGGCTCGCCGTGGCAGCAGACATGGCGATTGAGGCAGATCACCTCGTGGGTGCTGGCCATCACCAGGTGCAGATCGTGGGAGACCATCAGCACGGCGCAGTTGAACTCGGCGGCGAGCTGGCTGATGAGGGCGTAGAGCTCGATCTGGCCCGTGATATCCACCCCCTGGACCGGTTCGTCCAGCACCAGCAGCTCGGGCTTGACCAGCAGGGCACGGGCCAGCAGCACCCGCTGCATCTCGCCGCCGGAGAGCTTCTGCATCCGGTTGTCCAGCAGATCCTGGGCGCCGACCCGCTCCAGCGCTTCCTCGATGGAGAGGCGGCTGTTCTTGCCGAGTTGCAGGAAGCGGCGCACCGTCAGCGGCAGGGTGGGATCCAGATAGAGGCGCTGGGGAACATAGCCGACCCGCAGATCGCGACGACGAATGATCTTGCCGGAGTCCGGGTTGAGCAGGCCCAGCACCAGCTTGCTCAGGGTGCTCTTGCCCGCCCCGTTGGGGCCGACCAGGGTGGTGATTTTGCCTTTGTTCAGGGTAAAGGAGACCTTGTCGAGCACGGACCGTCCGTCAAACGACAGACAGACCTCTTTCAGCTCCACCAGTTGGGTCATGACAGCTCCGGGGTTTACAGCCTGTGAGAGTTATAATATAACAGCGACGTTGGTTTGTTATATTATCACACACTCACTCCCTGACGAGACCTCTATGCGAATTCTTACTCTGATCACTGCGCTGCTGGCGGTGAGTCTGCCTGTCCGCGCCCTCGAGGTGCTGACCACCATCAAGCCCCTTGGTTTCATCGCGGCGGCCATCACGGATGGCGTGAGCGAGCCCAGCGTCTTGCTGCCAACCGGTGCCTCTCCCCACGACTTCTCCCTGCGTCCTTCCGATATTCGCAGCATCAACGACGCCGATTTGGTGGTCTGGGTCGGCCCCGAGCTGGAAGGTTTCATGGCCAAGCCGCTGGCCAATCATCCCCACAAGCTGACCCTGACCCAGGTCTCGGGGATGCCGCTGTTCAACTACGCGACTCAGGGCAGCCAGGATCCCGCTCATCATGACGACCACGACCATGATCACGCCGCCCATGAGCACGATGACCACGATCACGATGAAGGCCATGAGGGGCATCACCACGAGGGGGTGGATCCCCATATCTGGCTGGGGCCGACCCAGGCCAAGGTGATTGCCAGGGCGATCGCGACCGAGCTTGGCAAGCAGGATCCGGCCAATCAGGCCCGTTATGCCGCCAACCTGGCCGCGTTCGATGCCAAGGTGGACGCCAAGGACAAGGTGATCGCCGAGCAGATGAAGGTGGTGAACCAGAAGGGCTATTTCGTGTTTCACGAGGCTTATGGTTACTGGGAGCGTCACTACGGCATGAGCTCCAGGGGCCACTTCACCGTGAGCCCGGAGCGTCGCCCCGGCGCCAAGACCCTGGTGGAGATCCGCAAGGCGCTTGAAGAGAAACAGGCGAGCTGCATCTATGCCGAGCCGCAATTCTCCCCTGCGGTGATCGAATCGGTCGCCCGCAACACTGGCGCCAAGGTGTTGCTGCTGGATGAAGTGGGTGAGCAGGTGCCGCTTGGTCCCGATGCTTATCCGCACTTCATGCAACAGCTGGCCGACGCCTTCGCCCAGTGTCGTTGAGGCATCCCTGACTCGCCCTATGGGGTGGCCGCGGCCAACTATACTGACCTCCAGCGTCTGATATGGAGTGTCAGCTATGAAATTATTGCTTGTCCCCACCTGCACCCTGGCACTGCTCTGTGCCAGTGTGCAGGCCTCTCGCCTGTCCGAACACATTGCCAGCCCCGAGCTGAAGGCAAAAATGCAGGAAGTCTATGGCGCCAGGGCTATCCAGCGCGCCGAGGCCTTTTCCCGCCTGCTCGCGCCCAGAGCGGGCACCACGGATCAGCAGAAGCTGGAACTGGTCAACAACTACTTCAACAATCTGACCTACAGCGAGGATCCCAGGCTTTGGGGGGACGAGGACTATTGGGCCAATCCGCTGGAATTCATCGGGGCCAGAGGGGGTGACTGCGAGGATTACAGCATCTCCAAGTACTACACCCTGATGGAGCTCGGCGTTGACGAGAAGAAGCTGCGGCTGGCCTATGTGAAGGCGATCCGCTACAACCAGTTTCACATGGTGACGCTCTATTTCCCGACGACCAAGTCCGACCCTCTGGTACTGGACAACATCAATGGTCGCATCCTGCCCGGCAGCCAGCGCAACGACCTGCAACCCGTTTACAGCTTCGATGCCAAGAGCATCTGGGTCATGAAGTCACGTCGTGAGGGGACGCTGGCCGGGAGTGCCGATCGCCTGACCCAGTGGAAGTCGATGCAGAGCCGCTTCTCCAGCGAACATCTGCGTGCCCCCCGTCGCCAGCTATAGCTTGCCTGCGGCTTTCAACTCCTCGAAATACCTTGCTGCCCCTGGATGTTGCGGGGCGTTCAGCACTGGGCCTATCTTGTTGCGCGCCTTGTGGAACAGGTTGGCATAGCCATAGGTCTGCTCGTTGAAACTGGTCTGCTGGCTCAGCATGGCCTTGGTCAGGCGATAGGCATCTTCATCCGGCGTGGCGGCATTGGTCACCAGGGTGGCGGCGATGGCAAAGGTGGGGGTGGCTTTCAGGTTGCCGGGATAGATGCGGGCCGGAACCTGGCTGCGCTGGTAGTATTTGACGCCTTGCAGCAGTTGATCCCGGGTCGCGCCCTCGATGGCCATGAAACGGATGGCGCAGCGCTTGGATGTCTCCAGCACTATCCGGTTCGGATGCCCCATCACCAACCCATAGGCATCGATCTGTTTGCTGCACAAGGCTTCGGACAGATTGGCCACGCTCTTCAGATCGAGATCCTGCTCCTTTGCCCCCAACACGTTGAACAGTGCCAGCGCCGTCTGGCGAGTGCCCGAACTCTTCAGTCCCATGTCGATGGGGGCCAGCTTGAGTTGCTCCAGGGTGGTGATGTCGCCATCGGCCCGCACCACTATGGTGAAAGGCTCGGCGTGGGTGGCAAAGAGGGTTCTCAATTCGGACTGGGGTTGTTTGGCAAATGCTCCCGTGCCCTGGCTGGCCTGATAGAGCCAGTCAGACTGGACGAGGGCGTAGGGGATGTCTCCGGCTTGCAACTGCCGCAGATTCTCGATGGAACCCGAGCTGGCCTGCGGTTTGCATTGCAGTGCGGGGTCGCTCTTGTGAGCCAGTCGGCAAAACTCCTTGATGACCTGGTAATAGATACCCTGTTCGCCCCCCGTGCCTATGGTCATGGACACTGCGTGCGAGCCGGGCTGCCACAGCAGGGCAAGCAATAGAATAGGGATTCTCATGATGCCTCCTGGCTGGCATAGCCATCGATGCCCCAGCTGCGCAGGGTATCCGTATCGTTGATGTCGCCGGCTTCTGCCAGCAGGGTATAACCGGAGGCATGCAGACACTGGGAAAGCAGGTTCCAGTAGAGGGGGGCCTGGGTCAGCTGGCAGCTGATGAAGACCGGCTTGATGGGATCGAGCTTGGTCAGGTTGTCGTTGTTCATGGGCACATTGCTGAATGCCATCTCGACCCCCTGAGCCTGAAGCGCACCCAGACGCTCCTCGGCCAGGGGAGGGAAGCTTGCCAGATCCCAGCGCCAGTCCAGGGTCTTGCCCCTGGCGCTGGCCAGGGTGGGGGCGAACTGTGCCCAGTCGGGATGATTGAGCAGGCTGAGGGGGAGCTGTAGCCCTTCCGCCTTCTGGGTCAGCCAGTCGTTAAGCAGTGCCCGGATCTCGTCCGGCGAGCTGTCCGTGGTGGGGGGGGTCTGGGGCAGCAACCGGCTATAGAGCCGGATGTTTCCCTGAGTTGAGAAAAAGTGTTGCAGGTACATGCCGTTGGCGATGTCGGTCAGTCCCGCGAGTTTCTGATGGGCTTGCAGGTTGTCATGTTTGCCGAGCTGGGTGATCTTGAGTCTTTGCTGCAGCAGATCCCGCTTGCGCTCGGAGACCAGCTGGTTGATGGAGACCACAACCTCCTGCAACTCGCGAAGCCATGGGGTTGGCAGATTGCCGCTGAACTGGCGTTTGCGGATCTGCACCAGCTGCAGGCTGACTTGTTCGAGGGGACGCAGCAGGCGGCTGCACACCCAGGTGATCACCAGGGTGAATACCAGCAGCCCCGCGAGCAGTGCCAGTCCGGTGCGGCTGATGGCGTTCCAGAGGTGTTGGTAGGCGTACCCTTCGTGGCCCTCGAGGGTGAGGGTGCCCAGAATGCGCCAGCCATCGGTGAGCTCCTGCTCGATCTTGACCGGTGGCATGTGGACGACAGCCGGCAGCCAGCCGGGGATATTTTGCTGGGCCGTGTGGAAGACCTTCTGGAACAGCAACTGGCCATCGGGATCCAGCAGCGTGACCGAGCTGACGAAGCCGCCATCGAACATGGCGTTGACTATGGTTTCCGCCAGCACCTTGTCATCGTTGAGCAGGGTGCCCTGCAGCACCAGACCCAGGGCCGTGATGGCCGTCTCCAGGTTGGCCGACATCTGATCGAGGATGGACTGCCGTACCGTGGTGATCTCCAGCATGAGCAGCAGGATGGCACCAATGATGAACAGGATCAGGATGATTACATTTAACAATCTTGCCAATGACATATCCACTCCCTGGAAATGTTTTTGCAACATCTGATGGTCCGGGGGGGAACGCAACCGGACTTGGTTCTTAAAAATAGAAAAAAATGGCTGAAAAAGGCGATCATTTCTGCCCATGCAGGAAGGTTATGCATAAAATGTAAGTTTCGTGCATATCGCGATGAACTTTTTGTAAGTATTTAGGTCTAAAACCCAGATATTCGGTTTTCATAATAAAAAATCATAAAAACAGACCCACAACTACCACCCTTAGATCTAATAACAGGATAGCGGATGAAACGTCTCCGTCCCTTGGTAGCGCAGGCTGCCAACTGGGAACCCCCGGTTCCCCGCAAGCATTTTTACGCCATGCTATTGCTCACGGCCATGACGCTGTCAGCGGTAGCCGTATTGCCAGCTCCAGGTGACATCCTTGAGCGGCCATTGCGTCTGGAGTTGCCCATTGCCACCACTGGCACCGCAACCAACGAAGACAACACCGACTTCAACGACATCCCGGATCACGAACTGGTGGAGGCCGCGGCGCCGGAAGATGACATTCCGGCCGATGCCACGCCCCAGTGGCAGGACTACCGGGTGCGCAACGGCGAGAACCTGACCACCATCTTCAACAATCTCGGCCTCTCCACCACCACCCTCTACAAGGTGCTGGATGCGGATGCCAAGAACAATCTGGCCCGCCTCAAGCCCGGCCAGACCATAGAGTTGCTGATCGATCAGGACAACATACTGCAGCAGCTGAAGATCCGCCTGAACATCAAGCAGACCCTGGTGCTGGAGCGTACCGACGACACTTACAGCGCCAACATGCTCAATGAAGAGGTGCAGTGGCAGCAGAAGAGCTATGACGGCGTCATCAATGGCAGCTTCTACGTCAGCGCCCGCAACGCGGGGATCCCGGCCAACCACATCCAGAAGATTGCCAACCTGTTCCAGTGGCGCCTGAATTTCGCCAAGGATCTGCAAAGAGGCGACAAGTTCAAGGTGTTGGTGAGACAGGAGACGGTCGAGGGCAAGAGCACCGGCAACACCCAGCTGCTGGGCGTCGAAGTGTTCAGCCAGGGCAAGACGGTATCTGCCTGGCTGTCGGAAGATGGCAACTATTATGATGGCCAGGCGAACAGCCTGGAGCGTGGCTTCCGCCGGTATCCGACCCATAGTCGCTACCGGGTCAGCTCCAACTTCAACCCGGCCCGACGCCACCCCATTACCGGCCAGGTCCGCCCCCATGAGGGGACTGACTTCGCCCTGCCGGTGGGGACGCCCGTGATGGCGACCGGCGACGGTGTCGTGCTCAAGGCGACCCGCCATCCCCTCGCGGGCACCTATGTGGTGATCAAGCATGGCCGCACCCTGATGACTCGCTATCTGCACCTGAGCAAGTTGCTGGTCAAACCCGGCCAGAAGGTGAAGATGGGGGACAAGATAGCGCTCTCCGGCAACACGGGTCGCTCTACCGGTGCCCATCTGCACTACGAGGTGCGAGTCAACAACCGTCCGGTGGACCCCATGAAGGTCAAGCTGCCGATGGCGGAGCCGCTTTCCGGCAAGGACAAGCGCCAGTTCCTTGCCAAGGTGAAGAACTATCGTAAGGAGATGGAGGCGGGCTGAGCCCCTCTCTGAGGATACCAAAAAGGCCCCGCCAATCTGGCGGGGCCTTTTTGCTGGTGGCCTGGATTCAGTAACCCTTGTCGAAGTCGATACGGCCATCGAGTTGCTGGCCGTCGATGAAGCGGATGTAGTTGCGGATGAAGATCTGGGCCACATCTTCCGGGAAGCTGTAGGCACTGTTGTGGGGAGTGATGATGAGATTGGGCTGATGCCAGAGCGGGCTGTCGGCGGGCAGGGGCTCCTGCTCGAACACATCCAGCACTGCAGTGCCCAGCTTGCCGCCGCGCAATGCCGCCAGCAGATCCCCTTCATGGACGGCGTTGCCCCGGCCGACGTTGAAGAAGATGGCCCCCGGCTTGCAGTGGTTGAAGCGATCGGCGGTGAACAGATGGCGGGTCTCGCGGGTCGCCGGCAGCACGCTGACGATGACGTCGGCCTGGGCCAGCATCTTGTTCAGTGCCGGCAGTTGATACACCTGATCGAAGCCGGCGCGCTCATTGCCACTGTGGCTGATGCCGAGCACCCGCATGCCGAAGTGCTTGGCGGTGTGGGCTATGTGCTGGCCTATGCTGCCGGTGCCCAGGATCAGCATGGTGCGTCCCTTGAGCCCCAGATAGGGATGGCTCTGCCACAGTCGCTGCTGCTGCTGTTCGCGGTAGAGCGGCAACTGGCGCGACAGGCTGAGCAGGTGGCCGAACACGTACTCGCTCATCAGCGGCCCGAAGATGCCGCGCACATTGGTGAGCAGGTAATCGCGGCGGCAGCTGGCATCCAGCAGCACATCGACCCCGGCGTAGGTGGACTGGAGCCAGCTCAGCCTGTCGGCTTTGGCCAGCAGGGGTCTGGCCCGTGCCGGTTCGGCCATCAGGATGTGGGCATCACCGATCAGCTTCTCGGCATCGCTCTGGTTGTCGGCCCGCAGTATGTGCAGATGGGGAAGGCGGGCGGCCTTGAGCAGGCGCTCATAGTGGTTGTTGTCCTGGCTGAGCAGAAGCAGGGTACGTTGGCTCATACTCTTGTTCCTTATCATGTTTGCGGCACGGCGGAGGAGGGGTCTGTCCTCATCTTACCCCAGTTGATCGGGCAAGATAGTCGACCAGGGCGCTTTTTCGTTTTCGCCACGCCCCTCGTGGGCTACAATCTGCCCCACATTTTGCAAAGGATCCGACTCCAGTGTTTGGTGACAAGTTTTATAAGCGACTGGCCGAGCTGCAGCCTTGGCAGCAGACCGTCTACACCCTGGCGCTGGCAGAGCGCATGTACCCCAACTATGTGCTGTTTACCCAGGCAGCCGGCTTCGGGGATGCGAAGGCGTTTCGCCACGCGCTGGATCAGATGTGGAACTACCTCACCGTGAAGGGATCCCGCGTCAATCTGGGGGCCATTCTGGAGGCGTTCGAGGTCTATATTCCCGAGCCAGGCAAGTTTGAATCCTACGGTGCCTATCCGGCGCTGGATGCCTGCGTGGCCCTGGGCTGTGCCTACAACTCGGTGATCTGCCGGGTGGGGGAAGAGGCCAACGATGCCAGCCACGCTTCGGTCGGTACCGTGGCCGGTTTCATCGAGATGCTGGAAGAGCGGGATCTCAGTGACGAAGAGCTCTACGAGCATGAATACATGGAAGCCGAGCTGGAGTTCCAGGTCGAGCTGCTCAAGCAGGTCGCCCATGAGCGCGACAGCGATCGCATCCTGGCCATCCGCACCTTTGCGGCCCAGGGTGGAATCTCCAACATAGGCATCAGCCTGGAAGAGTGATCTCCCCGTCAGCTTCCCATAAAAAAAGCTCCCATTCGGGAGCTTTTTTTATGGCCGTCGTTTGCTCAGGCACGCTCTTCGGTGAGCGGCCTGACACTCAGCACGGGAGCCGCGTCTATGCCGTCGGCATTCATCATGGCCGAGATCCGTTGCAGGGAAGAGAGCAGCAGTCCCTGCTCCCAGTTCTCCAGTGCCTGGAAGCGCTGGATGAAGCTCTCCTGCAGCGGAGTGGGGGCCTGGGCGAGCAGGGCGCGACCCGCGTCAGTCAGTGTCGCATGCACCTTGCGCTTGTCGGTTTCGCTGCGGATGCGCTGCACCAGCTGGCGGCTCTCTAGCCTGTCCATGATGGTGGTGGCGGTAGCCTGGCTCATGTTGGTGTGATCGGCGAGCTGGCGCATGGAGATCTGGCCAAGTTCGTTGATCCCCTTGAGCAGCAGGAGCTGTGGCGACGTCAGCCCGGCCTCCTTGATCAGGCGCTTGGAGTGCATGTCGATGGCACGGATGATCTGGCGCAGAGCAATCAGCACTTCATCATGTTTTTCCATGGAGTCGGGGTCATCGCAGGGCAGTGGAGAGGCGCAAAATTCTCCGCCTAATCCACAACAAGGTCAATATGGTTTTTGGTGTAATCATTTCTGCTCTAATGAATTTTATGTTAGGTTATTGGACAATTGCCGCATTTAAACCCGACATTTGAGGAGTGACATCATGAATGACGACCTGGATATCAAGTCCCTGGTTGCCGACCTTCGCGTGGTCAGGGTCCGCTATGAACTGCCAGATACCTCGGCTTTCGTGCGCTATCAGCCCGCCTATGACGAGGATCCCAACAACCTGCAAGTGCATCACTACGATGGTGAGCTGCCGCTCTCCTGCAGCGACACAGGTTCTTTCAGTCTAAAGGAGTTGGTTAACGAATTGCGCTACGCCTATGTGCTGGTGCACCTCTTCCCCGACGAGAGTGCCATGAACTTCTATCTGGCCGGTCTGGACAATGGCCTGGCCCAGCTCGAGTTCATCGGCGGCTCCTATGACTTCAACCGGCTCTGGATCACCAGCGGGGTCTCCAGTCTGGGGGTGCCCATGGCCATCTTCCTCGGCAAGCGTCATGCCGTGAACGGCCAGCCCTCGGTCACCCTGGTGGATCACCGCGAGCGGGTGGCGGGTCGACTGGTCTATCGCGCCATCGGTGGTGCGGGAGATCACGTGGGTGAAGATTATTTCAACAACGACTAAGGAGGCCCGATGAGAGCAACCAAAGGGCTATTGAAAGGCCTCAATCCCACCATGGCCATGACGGCCCTCACCGTCGTGACCCTGTTCCTGCTGTTCGGGGTGTTTGACCCGGATACCGCGGGAACCTGGTTCACCGGCGCCAAGGACACCATCATCGCTGGCTTCAAGTGGTACTACATCCTGGTGGTCGCCCTGTTCCTGTTCTTCGCCGTCTACCTGATGTTCAGCCGTTTTGGCAGCATTCGACTGGGCGACGACGACCAGGTACCGGAGTTCGGCTACTTCGCCTGGTTCTCCATGTTGTTCAGCGCCGGCATGGGCATAGGCCTGGTGTTCTGGAGCATCGCCGAGCCCATGTATCACCTGCAGGGCAACCCCTTCGTCACCGAGGGGATGACGCCGGAAGCGGCCCAGATGGCCATGCGCCTCACCTTCTTCCACTGGGGTCTGCACCCCTGGGCCATCTATGTGATCGTCGGCCTGTCGCTGGCCTTCTTCAGCTACCGCCGCAAGTTGCCGCTGGCCATTCGCTCCGTGCTCTACCCCATTCTCGGCGAGCGGATCTACGGCTTCTGGGGCCATGCCGCCGACGTGCTGGCGGTGTTCGGCACAGTGTTCGGGGTGGCCACCTCCCTGGGGCTTGGCGTCTCCCAGATGAACACCGGCCTCAACCAGATGTTCGGCATGGAAGTCTCCCAGCACAGCCAGCTCTGGCTCATCGGCGGCATCAGCCTGATCGCCACCCTGTCGGCCATCTCCGGCGTGGGGCGTGGGGTGAAGATCCTCTCCGAGCTCAACATCTGGCTGAGCGCCTTCATCCTCGCCCTCTTCCTGGTGCTGGGGCCGACCACCTACATCCTCAACGCCTATGTGCAGAACATCGGCGATTACCTGCAGAACATCGTCAAACTGAGCTTCTGGACCAACACCGAGGCCAACGGCACCTCGGCCTGGCAATCGAGCTGGACCGCCTTCTACTGGGGCTGGTGGATAGCCTGGGCCCCCTTCGTCGGCATGTTCATCGCCCGCATCTCCAAGGGGCGCACCATTCGTGAGTTCGTGCTCGGCGTGCTGCTGGTGCCCTCCCTGCTCGGCATGTTCTGGCTCACCGTGTTCGGCGGTACGGCCATGCATCTGGAGCTGTTCGGCGGCGGTGGTGTGGTGGCGGCAGTCAACCAGGACGTGACCCTGGCGCTCTACAAGACGGTGGATCTGCTGCACTGGGAGACCTTCGGCTGGATTGCGAAAGGGGTGTTGACCCTGCTTATCTGCACCTACTTCATCACCTCCAGCGACTCGGGCACGCTCGTGATTACGACGCTGCTCTCCATCGGCGATCAGGATCCCCCCGTGCTGCACCGCGCCATCTGGGGGCTGGGCCAGGGTCTGGTGGCGGCCATCCTGCTGGTCTCCGGCGGCCTGGCGGCCCTGCAGGCGGCCAGCATCATAGCCGCGCTGCCCTTCTCGCTGATCATGCTGGCCATGTGCTATTCGCTGATGCAGGGGCTCAAGCAGGAGAGCCAGCACCAGTTCGAATACCGGCAGAAGCTCAAGCGCCATCCCGGCTCGGTCAATCTGAGCCTGCTGGATCGCATCGGTCCGGGTTGATGCTCCAGTGCCAACCAGGCAAAAAAGGGGAACCTCGCGGTTCCCCTTTTTTCATGCCTGAGCGGCGGCCGGTGCTTACAGCATCTGCTTGAGGCGATAGAGCAGGTCCAGCGCCTGGCGGGGGGTCAGCTCGTCCGGGCGCACCGCTGCCAGCTCTTCCACCACCGGATGGATCTGCGGGGCGAGAGTCACCGGGGCCGGGCGGCTTTCACCGGCGGCGACCGGGGTGGCGCTCTCCAGCTCGTGCAGTTTGTGACGGGCCTGCTGGATCACCGATTTCGGCACCCCAGCCAGTGCCGCCACTTGCAGACCGTAGGAGCGGCTGGCCGCGCCTTCCTGCACCGCGTGCATGAAGGCGATGGTGTCGCCGTGCTCCACCGCATCGAGGTGGACGTTGGCCAGCCCGCTCATCAGCTCCGGCAAGCGGGTCAGCTCGAAGTAGTGGGTGGCGAACAGGGTGTAGGCGCCAATCTTGCTCGCCAGCTGTTCGGCGCAGGCCCACGCCAGCGACAGGCCGTCATAGGTGCTGGTACCGCGGCCAATCTCGTCCATCAGCACCAGACTGCGGGCGGTGGCGTTGTTGAGGATGTTGGCTGTCTCGGTCATCTCCACCATGAAGGTGGATCTTCCCGAAGCTAAGTCGTCCGATGCCCCGATGCGGGTGAAGATGCGGTCGATGGGGCCGATGCGGGCGCTGTCGGCGGGCACGAAGGCGCCGATGTGAGCCAGCAGCACGATCAGCGCGGTCTGGCGCATATAGGTGGATTTACCGCCCATGTTGGGACCTGTGATGATCAGCATCCGGCGCTCCCGCTCCAGCCGGATGGGGTTGGCGATGAAGGGGTCTGTCATCACCTGCTCCACCACCGGATGGCGTCCCGCCTCGATCAGGATCTGATCCTCGTCGATGAGCGTCGGGCAGCGGTAGTCGAGGGTCTCGGCCCGCTCCGCCAGATTGGCCAGCACGTCCAGCTCCGCCAGTGCGGCTGCTGACTCCTGCAGATCGCCGAGGTGGGGCAGCAGGGTGTCGAGCAGCTCTTCGTAGAGTCGCTTCTCCAGTGCCAGCGCCTGGGCCTGGGCGGTGAGCACCTTGTCCTCGTACTTTTTAAGCTCGTCGATGATGTAGCGTTCGTTGTTCTTGAGAGTCTGGCGGCGGATGTAGTGAGCTGGCACCAGATGGCTGTTGGCGCGGCTCACCTCGATATAGAAGCCGTGCACCTTGTTGTAACCGACCTTGAGGGTGTTGATGCCGGTCAGCAGCCGCTCACGCTCCTCGATGCGGGCGAGGCTGGCGGTGGCGCCGTTGGCCAGATCCCGCAGCTCGTCCAGCTCCTGGTTGAAGCCGTCACGGATGACGCCGCCATCGCGGATCAGCACAGGCGGCACCTCCATCACCGCGCGCTCCAGCAGGTCGAGCAGTTCGGGGAAGGTGCTGGCGCGCTCGCGCAGCTGCTGCACCGCTTCGTGCTCGTTGTCCGCCAGCAGGCGCTGCAACTCGGGCAACTGGGCGAAGGCCTGACGCAGGCGGGTGAGGTCGCGGGGGCGGGCCGAGCGCAGGGCCAGACGGGCCAGCACCCGCTCCACATCGCCCACCTGGCGCAGCAATCCGCCCAGCTCGTCGTAGAGGTTCTGCTCGATGAGCTCCTTGATGGTGCTCTGGCGACCTTTGAGGATCACCCGATCGCGGATCGGCTGGTGGATCCAGCGCTTGAGCAAGCGGCTGCCCATGGGGGTGGCGGTGCGATCCAGCACCTCGGCCAGGGTATTTTCATAGCCACCGGCCAGATTCTGGGTCAGCTCCAGATTGCGGCGGGTGGCGGCATCCATGATGACGGCGTGATCCGGCTGCTCCAGGCGCACGCTGCGGATGTGGGGCAGGGCGGTGCGCTGAGTGTCTTTGACGTACTGCATCAGGCAACCGGCGGCGCACAGCGCTGTCTCGCTCTGCTCGACGCCGAAGCCCACCAGATCCTGGGTGCCGAACTGCTGGCAGAGCAGCTTGCGGGCGGTACCCAGCTCGAACTCCCACTCCGGGCGGCGGCGCAGGCCACGGCGACCCTCGACGTGGCGCAGGAACTCGAAGGATTCCGGGTAGAGCAGTTCGGCCGGATTGGTGCGCTGCAGCTCCGCCAGCAGGGTCTCTTCTTTCTCGAACTGGTTGATGAAGAAGCGGCCGGAGCCGATGTCCATGGTGCCGTAGCCGAAGCGGCGGCCATCGTGGTAGACGGCGGCGATCAGGTTGTCCTGCCGCTCGCTGAGCAGCGCCTCGTCGGAGACTGTGCCCGGGGTGATGATGCGAATGACCTTGCGCTCCACCGGTCCCTTGCTGGTGGCGGGATCCCCCACCTGTTCGCAGATGGCGGCGGATTCACCAAGCTGCACCAGCTTGGCCAGATAGCCCTCGATGGCGTGATAGGGGACGCCCGCCATGGGAATGGGGCTGCCCGCGGACTGGCCGCGCTTGGTCAGGGAGATGTCGAGCAGTTGGGACGCCTTGCGGGCATCGTCGTAGAACAGCTCGTAGAAGTCGCCCATCCGGTAGAACAGCAGGATCTCGGGGTTCTCGGCCTTGAGGCCAAGGTACTGCTGCATCATGGGGGTGTGGGCGCTCAGGTTGGCGCTGGTGGCTTGGTGCTGTGCTGTCATGTTCTATTCCAGAAGGTGCTCTTGCGGGCAAGCGTCTGCCGTAATGGGTCTGAATCTGGTGGCCATTCTACATGGTCGGGCCGAGATGGTGAGGGGTTATCTCGCGTTGGGGAAGGCTGTCCTGAGGTTTCAGGGGGCGGGTGACGTTGGCAGGCCGTCACCGGGATCAGAAGCTAAGAGGAGGGTGGGGCGCGAGGCGTGCGGGAGTAAGGGGCAAGATCCCCGCCATCAGCGCGGGGATTGGCATCACAGAAACGGGAGCCGTCTCTCAATACATGGCTTCGTTGCCACTGAGCATCTCGTGCAGCTTGGTTTTCTGCTCCGGGGTCAGCACCTTGCTGACTTCGAACAGGTAATGGGCACGGTAGTAGCGAGCCTCGGCCTGCACGTTGCTGATGGTCTGCAACTGCTTCTTGGCGGCCGCTTCGTCCCACTTGCCGGTCTTGATCATGTTGATGATGACGTCCTGACCGATGGCGTCGAGCTTGACCGCGCCGAGCTCCTTGGCCGCCTGCTCACGCAGGCTCTTGATCTGCTCAACCTGTGCGGTGGAGAGGTTCAGCTCTTGCGCCAGGGTGGTCTCGCTCTGCAGCTCCGGGGTGCTCTCGGCGGCGAAGGTGTTGGTGGCAAAACAGATCGCCAGGGCAGTCATGGCGACTTTAAATTGATGCTTCATCTGCTTTCTCCAGTATCCAAAAAGATAGAAACCGCATACATGGCGGTGCCTGCAGATTATAGGAAGCCCCATGTACTGGAGCTTAAGCGCGGGCGACTTGCCGCTGTGGTGCGGGAATGCCGGCAGGGCCATACCGGTCGGTCGCTGACGCAGCTGGTCCCGGGTCGGTTGCTCGCGATTCGGGGCAACTGCATAATGACCCCCATGTTTCCCCCGCAAGGGGCCAGAGAGGGCATGATGATGGGGCTTGAGGCAGAGATCGACCGTTTATCCCGGGAGCTCGGCGAGGCATTGCAGGCAAGAGGCTGGCTCGCCGCCACGGCGGAGTCCTGCACCGGTGGCGGCGTCGCCACGGCCATCACGGATATTGCGGGCAGCTCAGGCTGGTTCGACCGCGGTTTTGTCACCTACACCAACGAAGCCAAGCAGCAGATGCTGGGGGTGAGCATCGACAGCCTGCTGCGCCATGGTGCCGTCAGCGAGGCCGTGGTGCTGGAGATGGCCAGAGGGTGCCTGGCCCGTTCCGATGCGGGGATCTGCGTCGCCGTCAGCGGCATCGCCGGGCCCGGTGGCGGCAGTGACGACAAGCCGGTCGGCACCGTCTGGTTCGCCTGGGCGGATCGCTCGGGCCGTCATCACTCCCTGCTTGCCCGCTTCGATGGCGACCGCCATCAGGTGCGCCAGCAGGCGGTCAGACAGGCCTTGTCCGGACTGCTGGCCCTGCTCAGATAAATTGGGCTTGATACTGTATGCATAAACAGTATACTTAGCCCAACTTCACTTCTACATCACGATTCCCAGCGGAGATTGGCATGGATCAGAACAAACAGAAGGCACTGGCGGCTGCGCTGGGCCAGATCGAAAAGCAGTTTGGCAAAGGCTCCATCATGCGTCTGGGCGACAGCAAGACCATGGACATCGAAGCCATCTCCACCGGCTCCCTCTCCCTGGACGTGGCGCTGGGCATCGGCGGTCTGCCGTGCGGTCGTATCGTCGAGATCTACGGCCCGGAATCGTCAGGTAAAACCACCCTCACCCTGCAGGTGATCGCGGAAGCCCAGAAGAAAGGCAAGACCTGTGCCTTCGTCGATGCGGAACACGCCCTCGACCCCATCTATGCCGCCAAGCTGGGGGTCAACGTCGACGACCTGCTGATCTCCCAGCCGGATACCGGTGAACAGGCCCTGGAGATCTGCGACATGCTGGTGCGCTCCAACGCCGTTGACGTCATCATCGTCGACTCGGTGGCAGCCCTGACGCCGAAAGCGGAAATCGAAGGGGAGATGGGTGACTCTCACGTCGGCCTGCAGGCCCGCCTGATGTCCCAGGCCCTGCGCAAGCTGACCGCCAACATCAAGAACGCCAACTGCCTGTGCATCTTCATCAACCAGATCCGGATGAAGATCGGCGTCATGTTCGGCAGCCCGGAGACCACCACGGGTGGTAACGCGCTCAAGTTCTATGCCTCGGTGCGTCTGGATATCCGTCGCATCGGCGCCATCAAGGAAGGTGACGAAGTGGTCGGTAACGAGACCCGCGTCAAGGTAGTCAAGAACAAGGTGGCCCCGCCCTTCAAGCAGGCCGAGTTCCAGATCTTCTACGGTGCCGGCATCTCCAAAGAGGGCGAGCTGGTGGATCTGGGCGTCAAGCACAAGCTGATCGACAAGGCTGGTGCCTGGTACAGCTACAACGGCGAGAAGATCGGTCAGGGCAAGGCCAACGTGATGAAGCTGTTCGCCGAGAACAAGGTGATGGCTGCCGAGGTGGAAGCCCGCCTGCGTGAGCTGCTGCTCTCCGGTGCCGTACCGGTCGAGAAGCCGGTGGCCGCGGTCGCCGAAGAGTTTGAAGACGAAAGCGAACAAGAGTTCGAATAAGGAACAAGGAAGGCCGGGTTGATACCCGGCCTTGTCATTTATGGTCGATGAATCCTCCCCCGAACCCGTTGAACTCTCCTTTGAAGACATGTTTGCCGCCGCCCGCGCCTTTGCCATGCGCAGTCTGGCTCGCCGCGAGAGCGCCGAGTCGGAGCTGGCCAAGCGGCTGCGGCTGCAGGGCTTCAATGAAGAGGTGATCGAGGCGGTTATCGAGTATTGCCGCGGCTACAACTGGGTCAATGACGATCGTTACGGCGCCATGGCGGTGCGGGCCGGTGCGGCCAAGGGCCATGGTCCCATCAAGATCCGCTTCGATCTGCGCCGCAAGGGGCTGGACGATATGCAGATAGACGCCGCCTTCGACCAGCCGGAGCTGGACTGGTTCGAGCTGGCGCTCGCCCTGCTGGCACGGCGTGCCAGCGTCGCCGATCTGGCGGATTTCAAGCTGCGGATGAAATGGCTCAAGTACCTGCTTGGGCGGGGCTTTACCCAGGATCAGGCGCGTTACGCCATCTCTGCCCTGCAGCAGGGGGAGGAATAAAGGGTCGGTGCTGGTCATGGCGCCATGCGTGTTCATGCACCGTGCGCTGATAAGAGAGGGCCTTTTCCCTGTTTTATCCTGTTTCTGATGGCCGCGGCACCATGATCCGCCACCCAGCCGACTCCCCTTTCTGCCTGCTCCTGTACGGCGTCCTGCCGCGGCCCCGTTCATTGGGGGCTTTTTCACCCGTGACGGGCCCGCGCGTTTTACTTTACCCCGCAGAAAACTTACATTATTGCGATTAAAAGTCCGTATCCGAATCAAGCAGGATTTTCCATGTATATGTCCACGTCAGAGTTACGCGCAGCGTTTCTCGAGTATTTCCGCTCCCAGGGGCACCAGGTTGTCTCCTCCAGCTCGCTGGTGCCGCACAACGATCCGACCTTGCTGTTCACCAACGCAGGGATGAACCAGTTCAAGGACGTGTTCCTTGGCGCAGAGAAACGTGCCTACAACCGCGCGACCACGGCCCAGCGCTGTGTGCGGGCCGGCGGCAAGCACAATGACCTGGAAAACGTCGGCTATACCGCTCGTCACCACACCTTCTTCGAGATGCTGGGCAACTTCAGCTTCGGTGACTACTTCAAGCAGGACGCCATCCGTTTTGCCTGGGAATTCCTGACCGGTACCCTCAAGCTGCCCAAAGAGCGCCTGCTGGTGACCGTCTATGAAACGGACGACGAAGCTTTCAACATCTGGGCAAACGAGATCGGCGTGCCGGTCGAGCGCATCGTGCGCATCGGCGACAACAAGGGTGCCGCCTTTGCCTCCGATAACTTCTGGCAGATGGGTGACACCGGTCCCTGCGGCCCTTGCACCGAGATCTTCTACGATCACGGCGATCACCTCTGGGGTGGCCCTCCCGGCTCACCGGAGGAAGACGGCGACCGTTTCATCGAGATCTGGAACGTGGTCTTCATGCAGTTCAACCGTCAGGCTGACGGCACCATGGAGCCGCTGCCCCGTCCGTCCGTGGACACCGGCATGGGCCTGGAGCGCATCTCCGCCATCATGCAGGGAGTGCACTCCAACTACGAGATCGACATCTTCCAGGCGTTGATCAAGAAGGCGGCCGAGATCGTCGGCACCACGGATCTGAGCAACCAGTCCCTGCGCGTCATCGCCGACCATATCCGCTCCTGCGCTTTCCTGGTGGCTGACGGCGTCATGCCCTCCAACGAAGGCCGTGGCTATGTGCTGCGCCGCATCATCCGCCGCGCCGTGCGCCACGGTCGCAAGCTGGGTGCCACCGAGATCTTCTTCTACAAGCTGGCCGCCGAGCTGGCGGTGCAGATGAAGGACGTGGCTGCCGAACTCATCGCCCAGCTGCCGCTGGTCGAGCGCGTGCTGCGCATCGAGGAGGAGCAGTTCGTCCGCACCCTGGACAGGGGGCTGCTGCTGCTCGAAGAGGTGCTGGCGAACCTGGGGGATGCCAAGGTCATCCCGGGGGAGGTGGTGTTCAAGCTGTATGACACCTACGGTTTCCCGGCAGATCTCACCGCCGATGTGGTCCGCGAGCGCGAGATCGGTATCGACGAGGAAGGCTTCAAGGCCGAGATGGAGAAGCAGCGCGCCCGTGCGAAGGAGGCCTCCAACTTCGGTGTGAACTACAACGAGGTGTTGAAACTCGATTTCGAGACCCCATTTACCGGTTACAAGCAGCTGAGCCAAACGACTCAGGTGGTCGGCATCTACAAGGATGCTGTCGAAGTGAGCGGGCTGATCGCCGGTGAAGAAGCGGTGATCGTGCTGGCCGAGACCCCCTTCTACGCCGAATCCGGTGGTCAGGTGGGCGACAGCGGCATTCTGAAAGTGGATGACGGCATCTTCGCCGTGACCGACACCCAGTATGCGGGCAATGCCATCATCCACAAGGGCTATATGGAGCTGGGTACCCTGGAGAAGGGCGCCGAGGTGGAAGCCGTGGTCGACGGGGAGCGCCGTCAGGCCGTGGCCCTGAACCACTCGGTCACTCACCTGCTGCACGCGGCCCTGCGCCAGGCGCTGGGTGATCATGTGACCCAGAAGGGCTCCCTGGTCGGGGCGGAGCGCATGCGCTTCGACTTCTCCCACTTCGAAGGCCTGACCATGGCGACCATTCGCCGGGTCGAGGAGCTGGTCAACGCCCAGATCCGTGCCAACCACGATGTCGTCACCCAGGTGATGGATCTGGAAGCGGCCAAGGCCGCCGGCGCCATGGCGCTGTTTGGCGAGAAGTATGAAGAGGACGTGCGTGTCGTGCGCATGGGCGACTACTCCACCGAGCTGTGTGGCGGTACTCACGCCAAGCGTACCGGTGACATCGGCTTCTTCAAGATCATCGCCGAGAGCGGTGTTGCCGCCGGGGTGCGCCGCATCGAAGCAGTGACCGGCAAGGGCGCCATCGATTTCATGCACCAGCTGGCAGAGCAGTTTGAAGAGGCCGCAGCCCTGGTGAAAGGGGACCAGTTCTCCATCGGTAGCAAGGTGCGCCAGCTGCTGGACAAGTCCAGGATGATGGAGCGCGAGCTGGAGCAGCTCAAGGCCAAGCTGGCCGCTCAGGCTGGCAGCGACCTGCTGAGCCAGGTGATCGAGATCAAGGGCCAGAAGGTGCTGATCGCGGCGCTGGACGGTGCCGATCCCAAGTCCCTGCGCGGCATGCTGGACGAGCTGAAGAACCGGATGAAGTCCGGTGTCGTACTGCTGGCAACCAGCAGCGAGGACAAGGTCAACCTGATCGCCGGCGTGACCAACGATCTGACCGCCAAGGTGAAGGCCGGCGAGCTGGTCAACCTGGTGGCCCAGCAGGTGGGTGGCAAGGGCGGTGGACGTCCTGACATGGCCCAGGCGGGTGGCACCCAGCCTGAAGCGGTGCCGGCGGCCCTGCAATCCGTTCACTCCTGGCTGGAAGAGCGCCTGTAAACGGGCGAGGTGATCTGTGGCACTCTATGTACAGAAGTACGGCGGCACCTCGGTCGGCACGCTGGTGCGGATCGAGGCGGTAGCTGATCGCGTTCAGCTGAGCCGCGCCCAGGGGCATGATGTGGTGGTGGTGGTGTCCGCCATGTCGGGCGAAACAAACCGGTTGCTGGGCATGGCCCAGCAGCTGGATCCGGATGCCAACCGGCGCGAGATGGATGTGCTGGTCTCGACCGGTGAACAGGTCACCATAGCGCTGCTGGCCATCGCGTTGAACAAACGGGGTTGTCCTGCGGTCTCAATGACCGGTGATCAGGTTCGTATCCACACTGATTCCGCCCATGGCAAGGCGCGCATCACCCAGATCGACACCGAGCAGGTTCAGGCCGAGCTGGGTGCGGGCAAGGTGGTGGTGATCGCCGGCTTCCAGGGCCGTGATGAGCACAACGCCATCACCACCCTGGGGCGAGGTGGTTCGGACACCACGGCGGTTGCCGTGGCGGCCGCCATCAAGGCCGATGAATGCCAGATCTTTACCGATGTGGATGGGGTCTATACCACGGATCCGCGCATCGAGCCCAAGGCACGCCGCCTCTCCACCATCACCTTTGAGGAGATGCTGGAGATGGCGAGCCTGGGGGCCAAGGTGCTGCAGATCCGTTCGGTGGAATTCGCGGGCAAGTACCGCGTACCGCTGCGGGTGCTGTCGAGTTTTGTCGACGGAGAGGGAACCTTAATCACATATGGAGGTGAGAGGATGGAAGCGCCCCTGGTATCCGGCATTGCGTTCAACCGCAACGAGGCCAGCCTGACCATTCTGGGTGTGCCGGACCGGCCGACCGTGGCCGCGCAGATCCTGAATCCGATCAGCGATGCCAACATAGATGTCGACATGATAGTGCAGAACACCATGGGGGATGGCACCGCCGACTTTACCTTCACGGTGAATCGCGATGACTATCGCCGGGCTCGCGCCCTGCTGGAGGAGACCGCCACCGAGCTGGGGGCAGCCTGCGTGCAGGGCAACGGGGAGATCGCCAAGGTCTCCATCGTCGGGGTCGGCATGTGGAATCATCCCGGGGTCGCGCGCACCATGTTCAAGGTATTGGGCGAGGAGGGGATCAACATGCAGTTGATCTCCACCTCTGAAATCAAGATATCCGTGGTGATTGACGAGAAGTACCTGGAGCTGGCCGTGCGTTCGTTGCACTCAGCGTTCGGGCTGGATAATGAGCCTCATGAGCAGCCCTTGGGGAACAATCCCTGATTGATTTAGTTTCAACCATTTACCATATCGGTATCTTTGTAAGATAATGGCGCATATCGATATAAATACAAAACAGGATACAGGAGCAAGCGAATGCTTATTTTGACTCGTCGTGTAGGGGAAACCCTGATGATCGGTGACGAAGTGACAGTCACCGTGCTGGGCGTTAAGGGTAACCAGGTTCGTATCGGTGTGAACGCACCCAAAGAGGTCTCCGTGCATCGCGAAGAGATATACATGCGGATACAGGCCGAGAAAGTACCGGGCCAACCGAATTTCTAAGCCATTCCATTGGCAGCCTCAAGGCGACATCTCAGGTGTCGCCTTTTGTTTTTCCGGGCCCTGCAAATCGCCTTGCGAGGCGCGGAACCAGGGGGTAAGTGTCGATATTGCTTGAATATTCCACGCTTTGACCAAATGCTGAGCGAACACGCTGTTTTCTCCAAAAAAGTGTTTGACTAAAAATCCCTGTGAAGTATTATCAGCCCCGCAAACGGAGAGGTGGCCGAGAGGCTGAAGGCGCTCCCCTGCTAAGGGAGTATGCGGCTTATACCCGCATCGGGGGTTCGAATCCCCCCTTCTCCGCCATTTTGCGCCCGTAGCTCAGCTGGATAGAGTACCTGGCTACGAACCAGGTGGTCAGAGGTTCGAATCCTCTCGGGCGCACCATATTCGACTCACGATGAGTCATGTATCGACTGTCAGCAGGTCGGTACGCTAGAAAAGGCTTACTGTTGAGTAAGCTTTTTTTATCGCTTTAAATCAGGGCGCCCGTAGCTCAGCTGGATAGAGTACCTGGCTACGAACCAGGTGGTCAGAGGTTCGAATCCTCTCGGGCGCACCATTTAAAGTGAAATCAAAGATTTATGAGCGCCCGTAGCTCAGCTGGATAGAGTACCTGGCTACGAACCAGGTGGTCAGAGGTTCGAATCCTCTCGGGCGCACCATTTTAGCAGTACCAAAAGTTTGTGAGCGCCCGTAGCTCAGCTGGATAGAGTACCTGGCTACGAACCAGGTGGTCAGAGGTTCGAATCCTCTCGGGCGCACCATTTTAGCAGTACCAAAAGTTGATGAGCGCCCGTAGCTCAGCTGGATAGAGTACCTGGCTACGAACCAGGTGGTCAGAGGTTCGAATCCTCTCGGGCGCACCATACAGACAGCCTCGACGTCAGTCGGGGCTGTTTTTTTATGGGCACCATTCCCCGGGTCGTGGGGCTCTGCAGCCCTGATGGCGATCGATGTGCCGCCGGATTGAATGACGCTTGTCGTGCCCACCATATCACTCCCTGTCTTCGTCCTACCTTCCCCCTATCCGGATCAGACCCTGCCACTCGGCGTCTTGTCATCCCAGCCCCATGCCACCTCCAGCTGCTCACAGGCGCTGCTGCAGGAACGCTCTGTGCTCGTTGGCACCATGAGGGCGGCATGAACCCAGGCTCTGGGCGTTGCGCGCCCTGGCGGCCGAGAGCAGCCTTTGGCGGGCAAACAAAAAGGATGCCGAGGCATCCTTTTTGTTTGCGTGGTTCATTCAGCTTTTCAGCCATTTGCGAATGCGGTTGGCATCGCCGATGGGGGTGCGTTTACCCACGGAGTTGAGCAGCACTATGGCGAGCTCCTGACGGTCCGGCTTGGCACGCATCAGCAGGCAGCGCCCCGCCTCGTCGGTGTAGCCGGTCTTGGAGAGGCGCACGTCCCAGTCCGGGTTCTTCACCAGGGGATTGGTGTTGTTGAACATCAGGCTGTAGGCGGGGGTGCTGAAGCGCATCTCCTTGTTGGTGTCCTGGGTGAACTGGCGGATCAGCGGCTGGCGATAGGCGGCGGCGATGAGCCTGGCCAGATCCCGTGCGGTGGAGACGTTGCGGGTCGACAGGCCGGTGGAGTCGTAGAAACGGCTGTTGCGCATGCCAAGCTGTCTGGCCTTGTTGTTCATGGCGCGAATGAAGGCCGAGCGGCCACCCGGGTAGTGGCGGGCGAGGGCAGAGGCCATGCGATTCTCGGAAGACATCAGCGCCAGGTGCAGGGCGTCACGGCGGCTCACCTTGGTGCCCATGCGCACCCGGGAGTAGGTGTGCTTGAGGTTGTCCCTGTCGTTCTGATCTATGGTCAGGGTCTGATTGAGGTTCTGGCGGGCATCCAGCACCACCAGGGCCGTCATCAGCTTGGTGAGGGAGGCGATGGGGCGCACCTGGGCAGGGTTCTTCTGGTAGAGGGTCTTGCCCGTGTTGATGTCCATCACCAGGGCACTGCCCGATTTCAGTTGCAGCTTGGCCGGGTTGGGCGCCGCCAGGGCTGCCTGCGATCCTAGCAGTCCCATCAATCCACATACCAGCGCGATTGCGCGAATCCGACACCCCATACAACCGACTCCATCCACAGCGAAAAAAGGCGCTAGATTCACTCATTTTTGCCCTCGCTTTACAAGAGCGGGAGAGCTGAATTCGCCACTATTTCCATAAAAAAGGGCCGCCTCTCGGCGACCCCTGTGATTTCGCTCAGTCCCTGGAGACGTGGACCTTGCGTTTGCTCAGCCAGCGCCAGACCAGCGCTATCAAGCCGCCGACCAGCAGCACCAGCGGCAGGCAGAGGATGATGCTGAGGAACTGGGACTCATACTGCGCGGCAAGCTTGGTGTGGCTCAGGTAGTAACCCAGCCCGACCAGGGGGCAGATCCACATGATGGAGCTGATGAGGTTGACCACCAGGAAGCGGCCCTGGGGTATCTCGTTGGCGCCGACTATGTAGGGGTAGGCGGTGCGCACGAAGGCGATGTAGCGGGCGGTGATCAGGGTGATGATGCCGTACTTGTTGAGCAGGTAGTGCACCTTCTCCTTGTGCTTCTCATCCAGGTGGGACATCAGCCTGTGGTACATCTGGGTGTGGCCGAGGAAGCGCCCCTGCATGTAGCCGAGCCAGGTGCCGACGAAGGTCGCCAGGATCAGCAGCGGGATGACGGCGAGCGGCAGTACCCCTTGATAGATGAGCACGCCGGTCAGGATCAGCAGGGTGTCACCGGGCAGGAAGGCGGTCGGGATGAAGCCATTTTCCAGCACCAGGAAGGTCAGCAGGACTATGTAGACCATGAAGACCATCTTGGGGTCGGACAGGGTCGCCAGATCCTGATTAATGAAGGCGTGAGCCAGGTGGTAAAACTGCTCCATACATGCAAACTCCGCAGGTTAGCTGGGTTGGTCGGTCAAGGGCATGGCAAGCACCTTGTCGATGCGCAGGCCGTCCATATCCACGATTTCCAGTTGCCACTGTTCCAGGGTGACCAGGTCTCCGGTCTGGGGAAGGCGGCCAAGGAGCAGCATGATAAGCCCTCCGAGGGTGTGATAGTGATGTTTTTCTTCTTCCGGGAGGCGAACCAGTTCCAGACAGTCCTTCAATTCCGGCAGCGGGATCAGGCCGTCGAGCAGCCAGCTGCCATCGGCACGCTGGAAGGCCCAGTTGTCCTCCCCGTCTTCCTGCTGGAAGTCGCCCGCCAGGGTCTCCAGCAGATCCTGCTGGGTGACCAGCCCCTGCAGCTCGCCGTATTCATCCACCACCAGCACCATGTGCTCGGCGTGGGCGCGGAAGTGGTTGAGCAGCTCCAGGCCGTTGAGGGTCTCCGGCAACAGGCTGCCGTCCTGGGTCAGGGCCGCCAGATCGATGGGCTCCCCCTTGATGTAGGCGTGCAGCACCTTGCTGACGTTGAGGATGCCCACCAGATCAGAGAGGCTGCCGTCACAGACCGGGAAGAAGCTGTGGCGATACTCCACCAGGCGCTGCAGGTTGGTCTCGAGCGGCAGGGAGAGATCCAGATAGCGGATGTCGCTGCGGGGCACCATCAGGGAGGAGAGGCTGCGTTCGTCGAGGCGGAACACGTTCCGCAACATGGTGTGCTCGTGATCCTCGATGATCCCGGCCTCGGAGCCTTCCACCAGCATGGCGTGGATCTCCTCCTGGGTGACGTTGTTGCTGTTATTCTGATCGACCCGCAGCAGGCGCAGGCTGGCGTTGGTGGAGGCGGACAGCAGCCAGACGAAGGGGCGGGTCAGGGTCGCCAGCCAGAGCATGGGGCGGGCCACCAGGCAGGCGATGCGCTCGGCATTGAGCTGACCGAGGCGCTTGGGCACCAGTTCCCCCACCACGATGGAGAGGTAGGTCACCAGCACCACGACGATCACGGTGGCGATCAGGCTGCTGCTCTTGGGAGAGAGGCCCCACTCCTGCAACCACTGTGCGAAGGGCTGGGCCAGCAGGGACTCGCCATAGATGCCGTTGAGCAGGCCGATACTGGTGATGCCGATCTGGACGGCGGAGAGGAAATGGGTCGGATTCTCCCCCAGCTTGAGGGCGATGGCGGCAGAGCGGCTTCCCTCGCTGGCCATCTTGCTGAGACGGGCCTTGCGTGCGGTGACGATGGCGATTTCCGACATGGCGAAGACGCCATTGAGCAAAATCAATCCAAGCAGGATCAATATTTCCATACTGCAGCAGCACTCCCGGTAGAAAAGATCGCTGGCAGTGTAATGAATTTGCGGGCGCTGCGCTTGTGAAAGGAGGTGATTTGGCCCGTGAATTTTTCAATTTCTCCCGCGGCAAGAGGGCATGTGTTCCTCACGGCGTCGTCGTCATGCTGGCAGCGGCACGATACCAGCGGCCTTGCCATCCGGGGGCGGAAAATGAAAAGCCCCCGATAGACGGGGGCTTTTTGGGCTCGGGAGGGGCACTTAGAGGGCGGCGATCTCGGCCTGCTGGGCTTCCAGCTTGGTCAGCTGGAGACGGTAATCCTCCAGCTTCTCGCGCTCCTTGGCGATGACGGCTTCCGGCGCCTTGGCGACGAAGGCCTCGTTGCCGAGCTTGCCTTCGATGCGACCACACTCGCCGACCAGCCTGGCGACCTCTTTGGCCAGACGGGCCAGTTCGGCCTCCTTGTCGATGAGGCCCGCCATGGGGATCATCAGCTCGGTGGCACCGATCAATTTTTTGACCGACAGGGGGGCGACTTCACCTTCGCCAAGCACGCGGATGGACTCCAGACGGGCCAGGGACTTGAGGAAGGCCTCGTTGTCACCGGCACGCTGGCTATCCTTGGCATCGCACTTGAGCAGCACGTTGAGGGCCACGCTCGGCGCCACATTCATCTCGGCGCGGATGTTGCGGATGCCGACGATGAACTCCTTCACCCACTCCTGATCCGCCATCGCGGCTTCGTCTACCTTGGCGGCATCGAACTCCGGGAAGGCCTGCAGCATGATGGTGTCGGCGTTGACACCGGTCAGCGGGGCCACCGACTTCCAGATGGTCTCGGTGATGAAGGGGATGATGGGATGCGCCAGACGCAGCAGGGTCTCCAGCACGGTCACCAGCGTGTGACGGGTGGCGCGCTGCTCGGCCTCCGAGCCCTTGCCCAGCACCGGCTTGGTCAGCTCCAGATACCAGTCGCAGAACTGGTTCCAGATAAATTCGTACAAGACGCCTGCCGCGATATCGAAGCGGTAGGTATCGAGCGCGGTACGGAAGTCACGGATGGCCAGCTGCAGCTGGGACTGGATCCAGCGATCCGCCAGGCTGCACTGCATCTCGCCGCCGTGCAGGCCGCAATCCTGATCCTCGGTGTTCATCAGCACATAGCGGGAGGCGTTCCACAGCTTGTTGCAGAAGTTGTTGTAGCCATCCAGGCGCTTCATGTCCCAGTTGATGTCACGACCTGTACTGGCCAGCGCCGCCAGGGTGAAGCGCAGGGCGTCGGTACCGTGGGCCTCGATCCCTTCCGGGAACTGCTTGGCGGTGCGCTTGCCGATCTTCTCGGCCATCTGCGGCTGCATCATGTTGCCGGTGCGCTTCTCCAGCAGATCTTCCAGGGAGATGCCGTCGATCATGTCGAGGGGGTCCAGCACGTTGCCCTTGGACTTGGACATCTTCTGGCCTTCTTCGTCACGGATAAGGCCGGTGATGTAGACGGTCTTGAACGGGACTTGCGGCTGGCCGTTCTCGTCCTTGATGAAGTGCATGGTCATCATGATCATCCGGGCAATCCAGAAGAAGATGATGTCGAAGCCGCTCATCAGCACGTCGGTCGGGTGGAAGGTCTTGAGCGCCTCGGTGTTGTTCGGCCAGCCCAGGGTGGAGAAGGTCCAGAGGGCGGAGCTGAACCAGGTGTCGAGCACGTCTTCGTCCTGACGCAGCACGGTCACGGACGGGATGCTGTGCTTGGCACGCACTTCCGCCTCGTCACGGCCCACGTAGACGTTGCCGGCGTCGTCATACCAGGCCGGGATGCGGTGGCCCCACCACAGCTGACGGGAGACGCACCAGTCCTGAATGTCGCGCATCCAGGAGAAGTACATGTTTTCGTACTGCTTGGGCACGAACTGGATGCGGCCATCTTCCACCGCCTCGATGGCGGTCTTGGCCATGGGCGCCACGCGCACGTACCACTGGTCGGTCAGCATGGGCTCGATGGGCACGCCGCCGCGATCGCCGTAGGGCTGCTGCAGCACGTGGTCCTTGATGTCGGCCAAGAGGCCCAGCTCGTCCAGCTTGGCGACGATGGCCTTGCGGGCGGCGAAGCGCTCCATGCCGGCGAACTCGGTCGGCAGGGCGGCGTCATAGGCGGTGCTGGGGTTGCCGTTGGTGTCGACCACTTCGGCCTCGGCGCGCACGTGGGCGTCCAGGGTGAAGATGTTGATCATCGGCAGGTTGTGGCGCTTGCCCACTTCGTTGTCGTTGAAGTCGTGAGCCGGGGTGATCTTCACGCAGCCGGTGCCCTTCTCCATGTCGGCGTGTTCGTCGGCGACGATGGGGATCAGGCGGTTCACCAGCGGCAGCAGTATGTGCTGGCCGATCAGCGCCTTGTAGCGCGGGTCTTCCGGGTTCACGGCCACGGCGGTATCGCCCAGCATGGTCTCCGGACGGGTGGTGGCGACGATCAGGTGATCCTGGCCCTCGGCAGTCTTGGCGCCGTTGGCCAGGGGATAGCGCAGGTGCCACATGTGGCCCTTGATCTCGCGGTTTTCCACTTCCAGATCGGAGATGGCAGTGTTGAGCTTGGGATCCCAGTTCACCAGACGCTTGCCGCGGTACATCAGGCCATCTTCGTAGAGACGCACGAACACTTCCTGGACGGCGGCGGAGAGGCCCTCATCCATGGTGAAGCGCTCGCGCTCCCAATCCACGGAGTCGCCGAGGCGGCGCATCTGACGGGTGATGGTGCCGCCGGACTCTTCCTTCCACTGCCAGATCTTGTCGATGAAGGCGTCACGGCCGTAGTCGTGACGGGTCTTGCCCTCTTCGGCGGCGATCTTGCGCTCAACCACCATCTGGGTGGCGATACCGGCATGGTCGGTACCCGCCTGCCACAGGGTGTTCTTGCCCTGCATGCGGTTGTAGCGGATCAGGGTGTCCATCAGGGTCTGCTGGAAGGCGTGACCCATGTGCAGGCTGCCGGTGACGTTCGGCGGCGGGATCATGATGCAGAAGGAGTCTTTGCTGGTGTCACCGTGGGGCTTGAAGTAACCCTGGGCTTCCCAGTGCTGATAGAGCGCCTGTTCGATGGCGTTGTGATTAAAAGTCTTTTCCATGGTCTCGCCGTATTCTGGATGGATGGAGTCTGGTGTTGGGTCGTCGTGGATCGAAGGTGGCGCAGTCAGGGCTGCGCCGGATCCGGTGCGGCAAGGACGGGCTGATCCCTCATCTCGAGGGCATGACCCGCCTGGCGATAGTGCTTGTAGCGCTCGCGGGCTTGCTGCTTTTGCGTTTCGTCAGTGGGGACAAAATCTACCACTTGAGCGAAGTGTCCTGCAAACAAAGGTGTCTGCTCGGCCAGGTTGATGAGGCGGGCATAGCGCCGCTTCGGTGGCTGATGGCCTATCTCCACCGGGGCCTGGCCGCTCTCTCCCTGCAACTGGTGCGGCACGAAACGATCCGGTGGCAGTTGCCACAGCAGTTCGTCCAGGCGCAGGGCCTGGGCCTCGTCGTTGCAAAACAGATAGAGGTGGCCGGCACTCCAGCCATCGGCTGCCAGTTGGCAGGCGAGGCGTTCGACCGCAGACGCCTGAGCGTCGTCCGGCTCACTCATCAGGTAAAAGGTCACTTGGCTCATCAGGTTGGTCCCGTTTGGCTGTGACGGACAGCGATTGGCCGTCTGCGGGGCGCCGTGTCAGGCACGGTGTTCCCGGATTCTCTCAATGAAACAAGGAAGAGGCGAGCCTCTTCCTTGTGGTACCACTCCCCTGATGCGGGCATCCGAAGAGAGGAGTTACTCCTTGTCTTCGACGTCCGCCACGCCGGCTCGATTGAGCAGGAACTGGGTCAGCAGCGGCACCGGGCGACCGGTGGAGCCTTTGTCCTTGCCACTCTTCCAGGCGGTTCCTGCGATATCCAGGTGGGCCCAGTTGTACTTCTTGGTGAAGCGCGACAGGAAGGCGGCGGCCGTGATGGTGCCGGCCGGACGACCGCCGATGTTGGCCATGTCCGCGAACGGGCTCTCCAGCTGCTCCTGATACTCGTCGAACAGGGGCAGGCGCCAGGCGCGGTCACCGGCCTGCTCGGAGGCGTTGAGCAGCTCGTGGGCCAGGGGGTTGTGGTTCGCCAGCAGACCCGAGGTGTGGTGACCCAGGGCGATGATGCAGGCGCCGGTCAGGGTCGCCACGTCGATCACGGTCTCGGGATCGTAGCGGTCCACATAGGTGAGGGCATCGCACAGCACCAGGCGCCCCTCGGCGTCGGTGTTGAGCACCTCGACGGTCTGGCCGGACATGGTGGTGAGGATGTCACCCGGGCGATAGGCGTTGCCGCCCGGCATGTTCTCGCAGCCCGCCAGCACGCCTATGACGTTGATGGGCAGCTGCAACTGGGCCAGGGCGTGCATGGTGCCGAGCACGGAGGCGGCGCCGCCCATGTCGTACTTCATCTCGTCCATGCCTTCGGCCGGCTTGATGGAGATGCCGCCGGAGTCGAAGGTCAGCCCCTTGCCCACCAGCACTATGGGCTTGGCGTCGGCGTTGCCCTTGTATTCGATGATGGCCATCATGGCTTCGTTCTCGGAGCCGCGGGCCACCGCCAGATAGGAGTTCATGCCGAGTTCGGCCATCTCCTGCTCGCCGATCACCTTGGTGGTGATGTTGTCATAGGCATCCGCCAGACGGCGGGCCTGGGAGGCGAGGTAGGCCGGATTGCAGACGTTGGGCGGCATGTTCGCCACGTCGCGGCAGATGCGCACCCCTTTGGCCACGGCCAGGCCGTGGGTGATGGCGCGCTCGCCTATGGTCAGTTCCCGACGGGTCGGCACGTTGAAGACCAGCTTGCGCAACGGGCGGCGTGGCTCGGCCTTGTTGGTCTTGAACTGATCGAAGCTGTAGAGGCCCGCTTTGGTGGTTTCCACCGCCTGGCGCACCTTCCAGTAGGTATCCCGGCCCTTGACGTGCAGCTCGGTCAGGAAGCAGACAGCCTCCATGGAGCCGGTCTCGTTCAGGGTGGTGATGGTCTTGTTGATGATCTGCTTGTACTGGCGTTCGTCGAGTTCCCGCTCCTTGCCGCAACCGACCAGCAGCACGCGCTCGCTGAGCACGCCCGGTACTTGATGCAGCAACAGCATCTGGCCTGGTTTGCCTTCCAGATCGCCGCGGCGCAGCAGCGAGCTGAGGTAGCCGTCGCTGATCTTGTCCAGCTGTTCGGCAACCGGAGAGAGGCGGCGAGGCTCAAATACGCCGACCACGACGCAGGCGCTGCGTTGCTTCTCAGGACTGCCACTCTTTACACTGAACTCCATGGAATCTCCTACATCCTAAAGACAAAAGGCACCATTTATTGAATAATGCGGTGCTTGTTGGGGTATCAGAGGCGGAGCGAACAGCCACAGGCTCCGCAGTTCAAACTGGTAAAAATCCAATATAGGGCCCTATTTTTCAGGCATTCGACTAAAAACACAAGTTTACTTGGGAATGACTGTGATCGTTTTCCGATATTTGTTCAGGGAGACCCTGAAAACCCAGCTGGCGGTGCTGTTCGTACTGCTGCTTATCTTCGTCAGCCAGCAATTTATCCAGATCATTGGCGACGCCGCCGATGGCGAGGTGCCGACGCGCCTGGTTTCCACCCTCTTGCTGCTCAACCTGCCGAATATGGCCCTGTTGATGCTGCCTATCAGTCTGTTTTTAGCCATTCTGTTTGCTCACGGTCGTTTGTATGCGGAAAGCGAGATGACGGTGATGCATGCGGTGGGCTTCAGCCACCGCTTCGTGATGGGCAGCGCCCTGCTGCTGGCCCTGCTGACGGCCGCCGTGGCGGCCTTCAACACCGGCTGGATAGCCCCCCAGGCCAAGGAGCGCGAGTACCAGGTGATCGACGAGTTCAAGGCCGACCCGGGTATCTCCTTCCTGCAGGCCGGTCGTTTCATGGAGCTCGACAAGGGGCGCTTGGTGGCCTACATCCAGGATCTGAACGACAAGGGCTCCGAGTTGCAGAAGATCTTCGTGCTGCAGCGGGCCGAAGGGGGCTCGCCCCCCTCCGTGGTGGTGGCCAACGAGGGGCAGGTGACGGCCGACAGCAATGGCTTGCAGTGGCTGACCCTGAGGGATGGCTCCCGCTACGAGGGCCAGTTCACCGGCAAGCAGTTCCAGGTCTCCGAGTTCAGCGAATACAGCCTGGTGATCCGTCAGCAGGAGATGGAGCGATCCAACCGCAAGGCGGCGGCCAAGCCTACCATGGAGCTGCTCGGCACCCAGAGCAACCAGCTGATGGCCGAGTTGCAGTGGCGCTTGTCGCTGCCCCTCTCCATCCTGGTGCTCACCTTCCTGGTGGTGCCGCTGGCCAGGGTCAACCCGCGCCAGGGGCGTTACGCCAAGCTGCTGCCGGCCATACTGCTCTATCTCTCCTATTTCCTGCTGCTCAGCGCCGCCCGGTCGGCCATCGACAGCGGGCGTCTGCCCCACTGGCCCGGCATGTTCCTGGTGCCCCTGGTCTATCTGCTGCTGATTGGGGTGCCGCTCAACCTGCAGGGCACCAGCTGGTGGAACGGGGTCAAGAGTCACTTTGTCAAAGGCAAGTCAGCATGATGCTGCAACCTGGGAGTCTCTGCTGATGTTCGGCATTCTCGATAGACATGACAGTCGGGTCATTTTTGATGCCGATCTGGCGCACCGCATTGCAGGAGAAATCAGCATGAAGCTACAAGATAGGGGTCTCGGCTGATGTTTGGCATTCTCGATAGATATATCGGCAGGGTCATCTTCATGTCGATCCTGCTGTGCGAACTGACCCTGGTCGGGCTGGCGGCGCTCATCAAGTATGTGGAGCAGTTGAAAGCCGTGGGGGAGGGCAACTACGACATGCTCAATGCCCTCTATTTCGTGCTGCTCTCCATGCCCAAGGAGGCGGTGCTCTTCTTCCCGCTGGCGGCCTTGCTGGGTGGCCTCATCGGCCTCGGCCAGCTGGCGACCAGCTCGGAGCTGGTGGTGATGCAGGCGGCGGGCCGCTCCAAGATCAGCATCGTCATGGCGGCGCTCAAGACGGCTATCCCCCTGATGCTGCTGGTGGGTCTGATGGGCGAGTACGTAGCCCCTGCCGCCAAGCGGATGGCGGATGACATCAAGGCGGGCGCCATGTCGGAAGGGCGACTCACCGTCTCGGCCTACGGGGTCTGGGCGCGGGATGGCAACAACTTCGTCAATATCAACGGGGTGCGCAACGACGGCGCCCTGACCGGCATCACCCTGTATCGTTTCACCCCGTCCCGCAACCTGATCGACGTGGTCCAGGCACAGGAGGGGGTGTTCGAGCAGCATCACTGGCTGCTCAAGCAGGTGCACATCACCCGTTTCGACGATCCCAGGCAGATCCAGGACGAGAAACATGCCGAGATGGCGTGGCAGTCCGAGCTGACCCCCAAGCAGCTGGGGGTGGTGAGCATAGATCCCGAGAACCTGCCCATCTCGGGACTGCGGGACTACATCGGCTATCTGGATGCCAACAAGCAGGATGCCGGGCGCTACAAGCTGGAGATGTGGCGCAAGTTGCTGTCGCCGCTCTCGGTTGTGGCCATGATCCTGCTGGCCTCCTCCTTCATCTTCGGCCCGCTGCGCTCGGTGAGCATGGGGGCGCGGATGCTGATGGGGATCATGACCGGCTTCGCCGTCTATGTGAGCGATAGGGTGTTCGGCCCGGTCAGCCTGGTGTATGCGGTGCCGCCCATTCTGGCAGCCGTTGCGCCCAGCCTGCTGTTCGGCGGCATCTCCCTCTATATCCTGAGCCGCAAGCAGTAGCGGGATAAGGAGATGTGCTGCGGTGCCAACTCCATGCTGGCAGCCGTTGCCCCCAGCCTGCTGTTCGGCGGCATCTCCTTCTATATCCTGAGCCGCAAGCAGTAGCGGCCTGTATTGGCCAACAAGAAGGGCACCCACTGGGTGCCCTTCTTGTTTCTCATCTCGTACTCACCAGGTCACTTGTTCAGCTGCTCCAGGTTCTCCTGCTTGCTCAGCACCACCACTTCACACTCGGCCCAGATGTCCTGGAAGGCGCGGGGCCGCGCGCGATTGAACACGCACATCAGATTGCCGAGGCCGAAGGCCGAGGTCGCGAGCCGGATCAGGGCTTGGGTGATGCGAATGTTGCTGCCGTCCAGATTCTGGATGCGCAGACGCCAGGCGCGCATGCCTATGGTCTGGCCGGCACGGGTCCAGAACCAAGTGTAGAAGCCGCAGATCACCAGGGCGAGCCAGGCGCTGTAGAGAGGGCTGGTCAGCAGCCAGGCCGCATCCTTGCCCTCGGGAACTGTCGCCATCCCGGTGGCCAGCAGCAGTTGCGCCACTCCCATGCCGATGAAACCGGCGATGATCAGCAAGGCGATGACCACCAGGTAGTCATAGAGCAGGGCGCCCAGGCGCCGCAGCAGGCCGGCCGAAGGGTGCTGGTGCTGGGGGGGAGGCTGGAGAGAGGAGGGGGTCTTGCGCTTGGCCATGATGATTATTCCATTAATATGATGCGGGCATTCTATGTAACTGGCCGAACATCGGCAAGGCGTTGAATAATTGAGCAAACGACGGCCGCGCAAGAAAAACACCTTGCATGCCAAAACGCCATTCGTATAATCCCTCGCAGTTGCCCGGGTGGCGAAATCGGTAGACGCAGCGGATTCAAAATCCGCCGTTGCAAGACGTGTCGGTTCGAGTCCGACCCCGGGCACCATTCAGATTCCATGACAAAAGGCCATCCTCGCGGATGGCCTTTTGTTTTTCCGGGTGGTCGGGATACTTGTACCCTCAGACCCTCAGACCCTCAGACCCTCAGACCCTCAGACCCTGAGACCCTCAGACCCTCAGACCCTCAGTCGATATTCTGCGCGATGCGCCACAGCACGCCGGAGGGGTCGTACAGGCAGAACTCCTTCATGCGCCAGGGCTGGGTGACGATCTCGGTCACCTTGACGCCGTAGCGGCTGGCGACCTGGCTCGCCTCCACCTGGGCCCGCCAGGCGCTTACGTCCTCCACCAGGATGTGCATCATGAAGTGCTCGGCCAGCGCCTCGTGGTAATAGTCCTGCAGCAGGAAGCTCGCCTCCCCGAAATGGAAGTAGGCCACCCCATCGCCGTCGGAGGCCAGGGTGAACCCGAGATCCTGATAGAACTGCCTGGAGAGGCTGAAGTCGCGGGCAGGCACGAATGCCTTGATTTCGGTCACGGTGAGATTGGGCATGGGTTCCTCGTTCGGGTGACAGGGCAAACCTGGTTGCGCCAGTATGGCCCGAAAGATCGGGGGCAAGCCAGATCCGGCGCTGCATCCCCCCTCTGTGATCCCCTCCTTCCCCTCGGATGGGGCTCTCCCCCCGCTGTCATCATTTGATTATTTAATGGAAACGCATCTTTCATTTGTTCAATAAATGATCTCGAGGGCAAAACGGGCCCCGTTGCCCCGGGATCCTCCCCGTTTGGGCACCCAGTTGCCATCTTGGTGCAGTTGCCTGGCGCTGCACAGCCGAAGTGCGCCTCCCTTACTGATAGTGGGCAGGATGCGCCAATATGGTGCATCAAATGGCACAGTCAAAGTCAACCAATTGAAAATAAAGGATTATATTTTTTGGCCTGCTTTATGCTTTAGATAATTCAGGTCGCCATGAAGAGCCCGCCGCGTCATGCCCGAGGGGGTGGGCAAGCTGGATGTGACGATGCGTGCAAGTGGCCAAGTTTGACACTCATATCAGGAAATGGACCCGGCCGGGTGCCGGGACGACAAGGAGAGGGCTGTATGTTCAAGAGACTCGTAATGACTGGCCTGCTGGCGCTGAGCGCCACCATGGCCGCCCCAGGTTGGGCCGAAGAGGTGGCCGCGCAGGCCGAGGTGGTGCAGGCTGCCGCGACCGTGACCATCAACAAGGGGGACAACACCTGGCTGATGCTGGCGTCCGCCCTGGTGATCCTGATGTCCATCCCGGGGCTGGCCCTGTTCTACGGCGGCCTGGTGCGCGCCAAGAACATGCTGAGCGTGCTGATGCAGGTGTTCACCCTGTTCTGCCTGATCACCGTGCTCTGGGTCATCTACGGCTATTCGCTGACCTTCACCGAGGGCGGGGCCTTCTACGGTTCCTTCGACAAGCTCTTGCTGGTCGGGGTGACGCCTGAGTCGATCGCCGCCACCTTCAGCAAGGGGGTGGGGATCAGCGAGTTCATCTATGTGGTGTTCCAGGGGGCCTTTGCCGCCATCACCTGCGGGCTCATCGTCGGTGCCTTCGCCGAGCGGATGAAGTTCTCTGCCGTGCTGCTGTTTGCCGTGATCTGGTTCACCTTCGCCTACATCCCGATGGCGCACATGGTGTGGTACTGGGCCGGTCCGGATGCCTACACGGATGCCGCCGCCGCCGAGGCCGCCGGTGCCACCGCAGGCTATCTGTTCCAGCACGGCGCCCTCGATTTCGCCGGCGGCACTGTGGTGCACATCAACGCGGCGGTCGCCGGTCTGGTTGGTGCCTTCATGGTCGGCAAGCGGGTTGGCTACGGTCGTGATCCCATGGCTCCCCACAGCCTGACCATGACCATGATAGGGGCCGCCCTGCTGTGGTTCGGCTGGTTCGGATTCAACGCCGGCTCCGCGCTGGAAGCCAACGGCACGGCCGCCCTGGCCTTCGTCAACACCTGGCTGGCACCGGCGGGTGCGGCGCTCTCCTGGACCTTGGCCGAATGGGTGATGAAGGGTCGTCCCTCCCTGCTGGGCGCCGTGTCCGGTGCGGTGGCGGGCCTGGTGGCCATCACTCCTGCCGCCGGTTTCGTCGGTGTCGGTGGTGCCCTCATCATAGGTCTGCTGAGCGGTGTGGCCGGTCTGTGGGGGGTGCATGGTCTCAAGCGCCTGCTGGGGGCCGATGACAGCCTGGACGTGTTCGGCCTGCACGGGGTGTGCGGTATCCTGGGGGCAGTGCTGACCGGGGTGTTCGCCAGCCCGGATCTGGGTGGCACCGGGGTGTGGGACTATGTGACCAACCAGGTGGCCGAGGGCTACTCCATCCTGACCCAGGTGAAGATCCAGGTCATAGGTGTGCTGGTGACGGTGGCATGGACTGCCCTGGTCTCCGCCGTGGCCTACAAGCTGGTGGATCTGCTGATTGGCCTGCGGGTCAAGGAAGATGCCGAGCGGGAAGGGCTGGATGTCACCAGCCATGGGGAGAAAGCCTACAGCCTGTGATCCCCTCAGGCGCCCGTTGACCACCTGCCGCCGGCCTTGTCCGGCGGTTTTTTTATGGCGCCCCATGAGGCGCCCCCCATCCAGCGCTCCCTGATCCAGCCTGCCGTTATTTCCTTCCAGGGATGTTTTATGCCTGCAATTTGGCCGGATCTCCGCTAAACTCTGCCACCCTTTATTTGGGGTAGCCGGGTCAGCCCTGCTTCCACCCTTTCTTCTATGCCTTCGGAGCCGCTCATGCCGTTAGTGGGACACCAACATCAGATCGATATTCTGGAACTGACCGACAAGGGGGATGGCAAGGGTCGCCTGTTCGATCGCCCCCTGTTTGTCGAGGGTCTGCTGCCCGGTGAGCAGGCGCTGGTCGAGTTGACCGAGGTCAAGCCGAACTATCTGCACGGCAAGCTGGTCGAGCTGACCCAGCCGTCCGCCGACAGGGTTGCCGATTTCTGCCCCAACACCGAGTGCGGCGGCTGCCAGGTGCGCCCGCTGGCCTATCCGGCCCAGCTCAAGCTGAAACAATCCCTGGTGCAGAGCGCGCTGGAGCAGGTCGGGCTGGGTGAGACCCAGGTCAACCCCATCCTCGGCATGGACAGCCCGTTCGCCTACCGCAACAAGGCGCAGTACGCCGTGCGTGGCAGCGAGGCGGGCGCCGAGATCGGCTTCTATCGCAAGCACTCCCACGATCTCATCACCGCCGACGACTGCGCGGTGCAGGACTCCCTGCACGTGGAGCTCAATGCCCGGGTGCGCGGCTGGATGCGCGAGCATGACATCGCCGCCTATGACGAGGTGGCCCACACCGGCTGCGTGCGTAACCTGATGACCCGCAAGGGCTTCAAGAGCGGCGAGCTGATGGTGGTGCTGGTGACCCTGGGTGAGACGCTGCCCTTTGAGGCCGAACTGCTGGCGGCCCTGAGGGATCTGCCCATCACTACCCTGGTGCAGAACATCAATGACGAGCGCACCAACCGCATCCTGGGAACGAGCAACCGCGTGCTGCTGGGGGAAGGGGTGATCCGCGACAAGATCCACGAGCTCGCGTTCGAGATCTCGCCGCTCTCCTTCTTCCAGAACAACCCGAGCCAGACCGATGTGCTCTACTCCAAGGCGCTGGAATACAGCGAGCTGACCGGCAACGAGACGGTGTTCGACATCTATTGCGGCATCGGCACCATCTCCCTGTTCCTGGCTGGCAAGGCCGCCAAGGTGGTGGGCATAGAGTCGGTGGAGAGCGCCATCAGCGACGCCCGCCGCAACGCCGCCCTGAACGGCATCGAGCACACCGAATTCCACGTGGGCAAGGCCGAGCAGCTGATGCCCGAGCTGCACGCCCAGGGCGTGACCGCCGATGTGGTGGTGATGGATCCGCCCCGCAAGGGTTGTGACAAGGCGGTGCTGCAGACCCTGGTCGCCATGGCGCCGCGTCGTCTGGTCTATGTCTCCTGCAACCCCCAGACCCTGGCCCGGGATCTCGCCTGGCTGGTCAAGCAGGGCTTCGTGCTGGACGAGGTGCAGCCGGTGGACATGTTCCCGCACTCCATGCACGTGGAAGCGGTCGCCCGTCTGAGCCTGCCAGCGAAAGCCTGATCGGGCCGCCGCGCCACGAGAGAATGGCATTAGCCAGATGGCTCTGATAAAAACGACTCCAAATGGAGTCGTTTTTTTATGGCCGTGGAGCGGCATGACAACCAGGCAGGGAGAGCGGGGTGATGATTCGTTTGGCGGACGTGGAGGATGCGGCGGCGCTGGATCACTTCTTTGGGCAGCTGGATCGGGAGACCCGCTTCATGCTTTATGAGGCGGGGGAGCGCCCCTCAAATATCGAGGGGCAGCGCCAGCGGCTCGAGGCCATGGCAGCTGTCCCCAATCAGGCCATGTGGCTGCTGGTGCTGGCCGAAGAGGTGCAGGGGTTTGCCGTGCTCATCGGTGGCGGCCTGGCGCGCAACCGCCACTGCGCCCTGGTGGTGATGGGATTGCGGTCGAATGCGCGCGGCCAGGGCTGGGGCGAGCGGCTGCTGCGTACCCTGATCGCGAGTGCGCCGGAGTGCGGCATCAGCAGACTGGAGCTGGGGGTGATGGCCCATAACGAGGTGGCTCATTCACTTTATCGCAAGTGCGGTTTCCTGGATGAGGGGCTGCGGCGGCAGGCGTATCGGCTGGACGAAGGCTATGTCGACGAGATCAGCATGGGGCTGCTGTTGCCGTTCACGGCCCCATGACGCCGCTGGGCCCGTGAGGCTGGTTCGGCGCGCACGATTGGGGCCGGCTGTAGCGGGAGAATAATAGAGACGAGGAGGGCCCATGAAGGGGATATTGCTGCGTTGGCTGGCTCGCTACGATGCCTGGTGCCAGGAGTGGGGACTCACCCCGGAGAACCGGCGCTGCTGCGCGCCGGTGCGTCATGATGAGGACGAGAAAGCCTCAGGCAAGGGCGAGGACGGCCTCACTGAACATTGCGCGTCACGGCGCCGTTGACGCTGTTGTAGTCGAAAGAGAGCCCCTCAGGGTAGGCCGGGAAGCGGCCAACGGAGTCGCGCAGGGTATAGCGGCAGTTGTCGTGGCGCAGCTTGCCATCAGCCTGCCCGTCTGCCGGGATGAGCCGGGAGATGTAGTCACTCTTTGAATCTTTATCGAGTTCATCGGCCGCCGTCAGATCGGTATCGAGCAGGGCGCCGAACAGGCTCTCGCAATCGTCCCGGCTGCTGACGGAGATCTGATCGCTGTCGCCACCTGGGAAGACGGCATCGGGTCCCTGACCTCCCTGATCCTCCTTGGTGCCCACAGGCCAGCCGTGGCTGTTGATGTCGAGATCCTGCTTGCCCATGCCGCTAAAGTTATAGAGTGCCAGCGGCTCCCCCTTCACCTTGACCGCCCAGCCCGCATGGGCGAGCTGCACGGCGCTGGCAAAACCGCCCGCGGTCGCCGAGACGCTGCTCTTGAGGGCATCGTCCTGGATGTTGATGAAGCGGGGCAGGGCGGTGACGGCGAGTATGGCCAGCACGACGATGACCAGCACCAGTTCTAGCAGGGTAAAGCCGTGGGAAAGGTGTTTTGGCATGGAATCAACCCATTGAGTACGACAAACAGGTAAGCGCGACATGGAACTGATAGACACCCACTGCCACCTGGATTTTCCGGCGTTCGATAATGATCGGGAGGCATTGCTGGCCCAGTGGCGCCAGCTGGGGGTGGGGGAGTATATCATCCCCGCCGTGGGAGAGGAAAACTGGGGGCGGGTGATGGCGCTGGCCGAGCGCCATCACGGCATTCGCTATGGTCTGGGGGTGCATCCCTGGTATGTGGGGGCCCAGACGGAGGGGGCGCTGGCAAGGCTGGAGGCCCTGCTGGCGGGCAAACCCCGGGGGCTGGTGGCCATCGGCGAATGCGGGCTGGACTTGCGCACCCAGGTGCCCCAGGAGGGGCAGCTTGAACTGTTCGAGGCGCAAGTGAGGCTGGCCATGGCCCATGATCTGCCTCTCATCGTCCACTCGGTGCGGGCCAACGACACTGTCGCCAAGATCCTGCGGCGCTTCAAACCGGCGAGGGGGGGCGTCATCCACGCCTTCAGCGGCTCCCTGCATCAGGCGGAGGCGTTCTGGCAACTGGGCTTCAGGCTGGGGATCGGGGGGGTCATCAGCTATGAGCGGGCCAACAAGACCCGGGAGGCGATCCGCGCCATGCCGCTGGAGGCCTTGCTGCTGGAAACCGACGCCCCCGACATGCCGCTTCAGGGCCAGCAGGGGGAGATCAACACCCCGGCCAGCCTGCCGACCATAGCCCGGTTGTTGGCGCAATTACGGCAGCAACCGCTGGGGGATGTTATTTCGGTGTTACATGAATCCACTCTGCGGCTTTTCCCGCGGGCGACCATGAATTTAACAGCTGATTAACGACCGATGCCGGTGTGATAAAAAACAGGACCCATAAAAATCGTTTGCGGTCTAATTAAACGACGTTCAGCCCATTTCAGGCTTATAAAATGTGACCAGTATTCTATTTTGTCGCACCGTAATTAGTATAATGCGCACCCTTGATTAGCGGCTTTCATACACAAAACGTTAACAAGCTGGCAGGTGCTACTAAAGAGGAAGTGTTAATAATGAATCTGATAATGGGTCTGGTGGGGATGGCGACGCTCATCCTTATCGCTGTGCTGTTCTCCAGCAATCGCAAGGCAATCAAAATTCGTACCGTGGGCGGTGCCTTTGCCATTCAGGCAGGCCTGGGTGCCTTCGTGCTGTATGTCCCGGTTGGTCGGGATATTCTGGTGAGCGTGTCCGACGCCGTCTCCAGCGTCATCGGTTATGGTCAGAACGGCATCGAATTCCTGTTCGGTGGTCTGGTCAGCAACAAGATGTTCGAAGTGTTCGGTGGCGGTGGTTTCATCTTCGCCTTCCGCGTCCTGCCCGTCATCATCTTCTTCTCTTCCCTGATCGCGGTTCTTTATTACCTCGGCATCATGCAGTGGGTGATCAAGCTGCTGGGTGGTGGTCTGCAGAAGGTGCTGGGTACCTCCCGTACCGAATCCCTGTCTGCCACTGCCAACATCTTCGTCGGCCAGACTGAAGCCCCGCTGGTGGTGCGTCCCTTCATCTCCAAGATGACCGACTCCGAGCTGTTCGCCGTCATGTGTGGTGGCCTTGCCTCCGTTGCCGGCTCCGTGCTGGCCGGTTACGCCTCCATGGGCGTCAAGATGGAATACCTGATCGCCGCCTCCTTCATGGCTGCCCCGGGTGGTCTGCTGTTCGCCAAGCTGCTGGTACCGGAAACCGAGACCCCGAGCTACGACGAGAACTCCGCCGATGGCGATCTGGACGACAAGCCTGCCAACGTGATCGACGCCGCCGCTGCCGGTGCCTCCGCCGGTCTGCAACTGGCCCTGAACGTGGGCGCCATGCTGCTGGCCTTCATCGGCCTCATCGCCATGATCAACGGCATCTTCTCCGGCGTGGGTGGCTGGTTCGGCATGCCTGAGCTCTCCTTGGAGCTGCTGCTGGGCTGGCTGTTCTCCCCGCTGGCCTTCCTGATCGGTGTGCCCTGGAGCGAAGCGGTCGTGGCCGGTTCCTTCATCGGTCAGAAGCTGGTGGTGAACGAGTTCGTGGCTTACCTGAACTTCGCCCCCTACCTGAAGGATGAAGTGCTGATCAACGGCGTGGCCATGTCCGACCACACCAAGGCCATCATCTCCTTCGCCCTGTGCGGCTTCGCCAACCTGTCCTCCGTTGCCATCCTGCTGGGTGGTCTGGGCTCCATGGCACCGAACCGTCGCGGCACCATCGCCAAGTTCGGCCTGAAGGCCGTGCTGGCCGGCTCTCTGTCCAACCTGATGTCTGCCACCATCGCAGGCTTCTTCCTGGCACTGACAGCCATGTAATGCTTGTCTGACAGACAAGTTGAAACGAGCGCCACAGCGAAAAGCTGTGGCGTTCTCGTTTGGGGCGGTGACAACCGTTTTCCTTTCTAGACTAATAATAAAATGAGTCAAATCGGAGGTTTTATGAATGAAGTGCTACTGGCGATTGCTGCCGGCTTTATCGTTGGCGTGTTGTTTTCTTTCCTCAAGTTGCCGTCCGGCACCTCCCGTACTGTCAGGGTAATGGGGATTGTGGGGGTCTATCTGGGGGAATTGCCTACTCCTGGATCTGACCCGCTATTTCTTAAGCACCTTCCAGTGCTGGATTTGCCGGGTGTGAGGTACCTCTGAAATTGGCAAATCCGGCTTGCAAACACGGGGTATCTCGGCTGAAATAGGCGATGCCAGCAGGGTGCTGGCATTGACTAATGCCCACATGAGGTGGGTGTTGGCGGTCAAATGGAATTGATTGGGAAGTCGGGTCTGCGGTTGTCGGCCTTTCTCAAGTCTTCATGGAACCAAGTCCGCACTTTTGTAAGAAAGTGACAGGGCTCTTGCCTTATTTGCAGCCGTATTGCCTGTGCATTTGCGCTGTAATTCCATATCCCGTTCGTCCGGGATCTCTCCTCGCCGATCCTGCGTGTTCGGTGGTGGCGGATCGTGGGTGGAGGGACTTATCGAGACTTTGGAGACATAGCATGACTGATCTGAAACTGGCCGCCCAACGCGCCCTGAACCTGATGGACCTGACCACCCTGAACGATGACGACACCGATCAGAAGGTCATCGACCTGTGCCGCAAGGCCAAGTCCCCGGCCGGCCTCACCGCCGCCGTCTGCATCTACCCCCGTTTCATCCCCATCGCTCGCAAGACCCTGCGCGAGATCGGTGCCGCCGACGTGCGCATCGCGACCGTGACCAACTTCCCTCACGGCAACGACGACATCGAGATCGCCGTGGCCGAGACCCGCGCCGCGGTCGCCTACGGTGCCGATGAAGTGGACGTGGTGTTCCCGTACCGCGCCTTCATGGCCGGCAATGAACAGGTCGGCTTCGATCTGGTCAAAGCTTGTAAGGAAGCCTGTGGCGACAAGGCGCTGCTGAAAGTGATCATCGAAACCGGCGAGTTGAAGGAAGAGGCGCTGATCCGTCGCGCCTCCGAGATCTCCATCGATGCCGGTGCCGACTTCATCAAGACCTCCACCGGCAAGGTGCCGGTCAATGCGACCCCGGAAGCGGCCCGCATCATGATGGAAGTGATCAAGGCGAAGAACCCGAAAGTCGGCTTCAAGCCAGCTGGTGGCGTGAAAGACGCGGCCGTTGCCGGTCAGTACTTGGCCATGGCCGAAGAGATCCTGGGCAAGGAGTGGGTCTCCCCGCGCACCTTCCGCTTCGGCGCCTCCAGCCTGCTGGCCAGCCTGCTGGCGACCCTGGGCCACGGCGACAAGCCCGCCAATACCAGCGGTTACTAAGCGGTGACAGGGGGCGGTGCGCCGCCCCCTCTTCGGATCCTGTTCGGTCTGTGTTCGTGCAAGGCGCACGGAGGGAATGAAAGATGTTTTTGCCTCAAGAAATTATTCGCAAGAAGCGCAACGGTGAAGCGCTCAGTACCCAAGAGATTCAATTCTTCGTCCAGGGCATTACCAACAACACCATAGGCGAAGGGCAGATAGCGGCGCTGGCCATGGCGGTCTATTTCAAGGACATGACCATGGATGAGCGGGTTGCCCTGACCTGCGCCATGCGTGACTCCGGCATGGTACTGACCTGGGACCACCTCAATCTGGGTGGCCCCATCGTCGACAAGCACTCCACCGGCGGTGTGGGTGACGTGGTCTCCCTGATGCTGGGCCCCATGGTCGCTGCCTGCGGCGGTTTCGTGCCGATGATCTCCGGCCGCGGTCTGGGCCACACTGGCGGTACCCTGGACAAGCTGGATGCCATTCCCGGCTACCAGACCTCGGTCGACAATGATCGTTTTCTGAAGGTGGTGAAAGAGGCGGGTGTCGCCATCATAGGCCAGACCGGCGATCTCGCTCCGGCCGACAAGCGTATCTATGCGGTACGGGACATCACGGCCACCGTCGAATCCATCGCCATGATCACCGGCTCCATCCTCTCCAAGAAGCTCGCCTCCGGGCTCGAAGCCCTAGTGATGGATGTGAAAGTGGGTTCCGGCGCCTTCATGCCGACGTTTGAAGCCTCCGAAGAGCTGGCCAGGAGCATAGTGGCCGTGGCCAACGGTGCCGGCTGCCGCACCTCGGCGCTCTTGACCGACATGAACCAGGTGCTGGCCTCCAGTGCCGGTAACGGGGTGGAAGTGCGCGAGGCGGTACGCTACCTGACCGGCGAGTATCGCAACCCTCGCATCCACGAAGTGACCCTGGCGCTGTGTGCCGAGATGCTGATCTCCGCGGGCCTCGCCAGCAACGAGCAGGACGCCCGTGCCAAGCTGCAGGCGGTGCTGGACAACGGCAAGGCGGCCGAGATCTTCGGTCGCATGGTGACCGGCCTCGGTGGTCCGAGCGACTTCATGGAGCGTTACGACGCTTACCTGCCCAAGGCCGCCATAGTGCGCCCCGTGTATGCGGCGCAGAGCGGTTTCGTGACCGCCATGGATACCCGCGAACTGGGCCTGGCCGTGGTCGCCATGGGCGGTGGTCGCCGCGCCGCCGGGGACAAACTCGATTATGCGGTCGGTCTGACCGACTTTATCCGCCTGGGGCAGAGCGTCGAGGCTGACAAGCCGCTCGCGCTGATCCACGCTCAGACAGAAGCTCAATTTGCCGAGGCCGCCCGCATGGTGCAGGCAGCCGTCAAGATCGGTGACACCCGACCAGAGGCACTGCCCGAGGTTTACCGTCGCATCGGTCTGGCCGATTTGTAACAAGGGGAAGACCCATGAAACGTACCTTTATTCTGATGATGGACTCCTTCGGTATTGGCGCTGCCGCCGATGCCGAGAAGTTCGGAGATGTGGGCGCCAACACCCTTGGCCATATCGCCAAGGCCTGCGCCGCCGGTGAGATTGAAGGCCGTGGCGCCCTCAACCTGCCCAACCTCAACAAGCTGGGCCTGGGCCACGCGGGGGAGCAGGCTTCCGGCTACTTCCCGGCTGGCTTGAAGAAAGATATCGAGGTAGTCGGTGCCTACGGCTTCGCCCAGGAGCTCTCCTCCGGCAAGGACACCCCGTCCGGCCACTGGGAGATCGCCGGTGTGCCCGTGCTGTTCGAGTGGGGTTACTTCCACGATCACCACAACAGCTTCCCGCAGGAGCTGCTGGACGCCATCGTCGAGAAGGCGGGCCTGCCGGGTTACCTCGGCAACTGCCACGCCTCCGGCACCCAGGTGCTGGATGACTTGGGCGAAGAGCACATGCGTACCGGCAAGCCCATTCTCTACACCTCTGCCGACTCCGTGTTCCAGATCGCCTGCCACGAAGAGACCTACGGCCTCGAGAAGCTCTATGAGCTGTGCCACATAGTGCGTGAGCTGCTGGAGCCCTACAACATAGGCCGCGTCATCGCGCGTCCGTTCGTGGGCAGCGGCAAGGGCAACTTCAAGCGCACCGGCAACCGTCACGACTACTCGGTGCTGCCACCGGCGCCGACCGTGCTGGACTACATGAAGGATGCGGGGGGCCAGGTGGTCTCCATCGGCAAGATTGCCGACATCTATGCCCAGCAGGGCATCACCAAGCAGGTGAAGGGCACAGGCCTGACCGAGCTGTGGGACAGAACCCTGGAAGAGGTGAAAGCGGCCGGTGACAACACCATCGTCTTCACCAACTTCGTGGACTTCGACTCCTCCTACGGCCACCGCCGTGACGTCAAGGGCTACGCCGATGCGCTTGAGTATTTCGACTCCCGCCTGCCGGAGCTGTTCGAGATACTGCAAGATGGCGACGTGGTGGTGCTGACCGCCGACCACGGCTGCGATCCGACCTGGAGCGGCACCGACCACACCCGTGAATACATCCCGGTGCTGTTCTACGGCAAGCCGGTCAAGGCGGGCTCCGTCGGCCGCCGCGAGACCTTCGCCGACATCGGCCAGAGCATCGCGGCCTACCACGGTCTGCCCAAGCTGCAATACGGCACCAGCTTCCTCTGATGCCTTGGGCAGGGCGGCATCTCAGGTGCGCTCTGCCCGGTTGCAGCAGGGTCTCTGCTTTTTGTAACTGACCCGCCTGCCACTCAGGTGGCGGGCAATTTTATAAAACAATAAAACTCAACCTAGTGTGAAGGAATCAAGAGAATGGCAACTCCTCATATCAATGCAAAAGATGGCGCCTTTGCTGACACAGTGCTGATGCCGGGTGACCCCCTGCGTGCCAAGTACATCGCCGAGACCTTCCTGGAGAACGTCGAGCAGGTGTGCGACGTGCGCAGCATGCTCGGCTTCACCGGTACCTACAAGGGCCGTCGGATCTCCGTCATGGGCCACGGCATGGGCATCCCGTCCTGCTCCATCTATGCCAAGGAGCTGATCACCGACTACGGCGTGAAGACCCTGATCCGTGTGGGCTCCTGCGGTGCCGTCCGTGAAGACGTGAAACTGCGTGACGTGGTGATCGGCATGGGTGCCTGCACCGACTCCAAGGTGAACCGTCTGCGCTTCAAGGATCACGACTTCGCCGCTATCGCCGACTTCGACCTGGTTGCCAATGCCGTGCAGGCCGCCAAGAACAAGGGCACCCCGGTGCGCGTGGGCAACATCTTCTCCGCCGACCTGTTCTACACCCCGGACCCCTCCATGTTCGACGTCATGGAAAAATACGGCATCCTGGGTGTCGAGATGGAAGCCGCCGGCATCTACGGCGTGGCCGCAGAGTACGGTGCCCGTGCCCTGACCATCTGCACCGTTTCCGATCACATCCGTACCGGCGAGCAGACCACCTCCGAAGAGCGTCAGCTGACCTTCAACGACATGATCGAAATCGCACTGGACTCCGTGCTGCTGGGCGACTGATCCCGCGGCTTCGGCTCCATGCAAAACGGCGACCCTGGGTCGCCGTTTTTTTATGCCTCATTTGGGGAGTCAGCCCGGAGGGCCCGCTGCGCCGCCTATCCTTTCTGGCCGCCAATCACGAGTTCAACACAATGAAACGAAAGCATATTCTGACTCAGCGGCGCTTCATTGTGATGCCGAGCATCGCGTGGGCCGGCGAGGGCGCGGGGCAACGGCTGGCAGATCCGCTGATCGACAACGATGTCCTTTCCGTTGGCCGACGGCGGGACCGGCGGGCCCGCATCACCTCCTGCGATCTCAATCACGCCGCTCTCGGCCCATGCTATTCGCCAGGATCCCATGGTGGATAAAGAGCCCTAATCACCCTCTTCGCTCACCACCAGCGACCAGCTCTCATCGGGATCGAACAGCTGGATCGCCTCGACGGCCGTTGCGGTCTCGGCCCCTAGATCCTTTTGATAAACCCGCCCCTCGTGATTGACCATGAAGGTCATCACCCCGCTGTTGGCATAATCGGCTGGCCAGGCGATCAGGGCGACACCGTCTCTTAATTGTCCTTCGACGAAGTACTCTTTACTCCCTCCATTGGCCGCAGCCCCCTGGGCATACAGGATACGGTAGTAGTAGCCATGATAGGGGGTACGTTGACCGACCACGGCCTTGTAACCCTCTGCGGCGGCACGGACGACCTCCTCGCCGGCCGGGCTTGCTGGTTCCCCCTCGCTTACGGGCCAATAGAGTCCATTTTGCTGGCCTGCATCACTGCGCAGTTTTGCCGCAAAGAGTCCCGCGGATTGGCCATCATGCCCCATGGCGGCGTACTCTATCTGTGCGTCGATAAAGCCACGGCATACCGCAATCGCCCCCAGCTCATTCCGGCCGATGCGGCGATAGACGATCTCTTTGGCCCCTGTGGCGCCATCGAGATACCACTTGCCATCTGTGGCCACGAGGGGAATGGGCAGTGGCCAATCCGACTCCCCCACGACCAGTATCATTTTATCCTTACCGTCGGCCACCAGTTGGTGCTTGCTCTTGAAGCTCGCGACGAAGGCGGTGCGATCATTGGCATCGGCCACCTCATCCCCCGAGGTGATGGCCTCCTCACTGTGTTCGCCGAGTAACAGTGTCAGTGCGGTGACATCATTCCGCTCCAGGGCCGTGATCAGGGCCTGCACCGCCTCATCCGGGGTGGCGAAGGTACGCTGTGCCATGGCGCTTGCGTCGCAGGCAACGGTCAGGGCCAGCAGGGCCAACACCCATGAGGGAGCCCAGCTCCATTTCAACAAAGGCTTCATTATCGCGTACTCCGTCTGGGTTGAGTGGTGCGCCCGGCACGCGCGCTACTGGCCACACTTTCGCGCCCACGTTGGCTGGCGGCGCGCTCGGTTCTACCCGAATTATGTACCCCTTGGAAGGCACTCCTTGAGGTTGAGGCCGAGGCAACAGGTGCTCTGCGCGTCGCCGTCTGTGTTGCGCTCTTGCTGTGAGTGGCGCGTGGCTGGACATGGCCGCGATCACGCGCTCCGGCAGTCTGTGGCGTGATTTGCTGCCGCTTGACCTTGTCTCCTGCGTAGTCGCCCTGGCGCGGCGTGCGTTGGGCCACATTCGCCTCCCTGTTCGCCTGTCTGGCGTCGCGCGTTACCTTGGCATTGTCGCTGTTGGGTTGGCGGTTGGCTCCCGCATAGCTCCCCTTCGGCGCGGTTGCGCGTGCCTCCCGGTTCACCTCGTTGACCGCGCGCGGTGCGCCGGCGTATGCGCCTTCAGGCTGGCGATTGGCCCCCGCATAAGTCCCCTTGGGTGCGGCATCTCGTCGGGCCGTTCCTGCCGCGTTATTCAGCGGGCGTTGTTCCAAGGTCGCCAGCTCGGCACGCTGGGGGCGCGCCGCCGTGATGGGGCTGTCGGCCTGGCGCAGGTAGTTGTTGGGGCCGCGCTCAAACTTGTTGAAGTAATCGTCCCCCTCGGCGTTGATATAGATCTTGTTGTTAGAGCCCCGCTGGTAGTTGACCGGACGGTTGTACCCATTGGCGGGACGGAAACCATTGCCATAGTTGGGGTTATAACGATAGGGAACATAACCGTCGGGATAACCCGATCCCCACCGCGGGTAATAGTAATCGCCTTCATCATCATCGTCGTTGAAGACCTCGTTGACCAACATGCCAGCCCCAAAGGCGAGCAAGCCCGTCAAGACCATATCACCGCGGTCGTATTCATCCTCGTCGTCGTCATGTTCTACCACTGTCGTGGTGGTTGTCGCAGGCGCGGTCGTTGTCGTGGTTTCTGTGGTCACCGACGCGGGAGCCGGCCCGGCGGCGGGCGCACTGTAGGCGGCGGTTGGGTCGTATTGCGGGACATAAATGACGTCAGGGTTGGCAGGCGCAATGGTGACGATCTGCTGATTGTTCTGTTCATCCTTGGCCACTTTCATCTGCTCCGAGTCTTTCAGGTTGCCCACCTCCATCGCCTGTTGGCGCAGGCGCTGAACGGCTGCCAATACGCCCGGTTCATCGGCCAGGAAGGCACTGCCCAGCTCGGTCGTCCACTCCATCTTCAAGCACATCATGTCCATGACGGTCGGGAAGTGCATCAGCGACATGGTGGGCGGCGTAAAGCCCAGCGGCGCAATGGCGGCGGTCAGCTCTTTCCCTTTGAGATTGGGGTGGGCGACCAGCCAGTTGCCGGCATCGAGCACCTCTTGCGGATTGGTGGCGCTGGCCAGCACCTGGGCCAATACCGCATCGGGGTAAAGGGCTATGGGCGCAAGCAGGGTCTCGAGCGCCTCTGGGGTATATTGCGATGCTTGTGTGTTAATCGGCTGAGGCTGCGCTTGCGGTGCGACCGCAGCGTTGGCTGTGCTGGAGGCTGCGCTGGGCTGGACACTTTGCGTGACGGGGGGGGGCTCCTCCTTGCAGGCAGCCAATACCGTGCCGAGGGCGATCACGGCCGCCAACGCGCTACGGCGAAATAGGGGGTGTTTCATGACCTTGTTTCCTTCTGCTGGAGTGGCTGATGCGCCTCTTGCCTGAAGATGTCCACAAACGTTGTATCTCATCGCATTCAATGCGGGCGTCTCATACCGAAAACATAAACCACGAATCGAGATCACACCCCAAACCGGCTGGAAAGGGGTGAAAAATTCGTTTGCTTCTGTCTCAAGCTAGGCCTGAAACCCTGGATGCCGCCGAAGTCAGGTGGGCAGATCTGAGACGTTAAGGGCTATGGGATACCGCCTTCGGTGGTGCTCGAGATTCAATCAAGGCACTTGGGGATGGAGGAGATCGAGGAGCTGGCTGTCGATGCAGCACAAATGGCTGGATAGGCTGGTCGAGGAACTAGGGCATGAGGTGATCGTGGCGCGTCACGTCGTTATCGAGCGCTTCAGCGGAGCCAAGCGTCGCGATGCCCTGTTCGATCAGAGACTCGAACCGCTGGGGGCAATAACAGGACCAAGGGGGTTCGCGAGCGGCGCCTTATTCGATGCCGGGCGGCGGGGCGTTGTCGGCGGAGGTCTGGCTCTGCACCGATCTCTTCTTGTGCTTGCGTACCCGCATGTAGTTACGGCGCACCCCGTAGGAGATGAGCAGGCCGGCCAGCAGCATCACCAGCAGCATCAGCCGCTGTTTCTCCTGATTCACCTTGAGGTGGGTGTCCTGAGCGGCGATCAGCCGCTGCTCCTCCAGGGTGATCCTCAGGTAGCCCAGGGTCAGGTTCCCCTCCTGGATCTCCTGCACGAACTGGGTGCGCCCCTTGCCCTGCTCCGGCAGGGACTTGTTGTCGGTGCCGATGGGCAACAGGTTCTCGAGGGGAACGGCCTGATCCGACTGGGCGAGGGGAATGCCGCGGGCGTCGTAGAGGGTGACGTCGAGGATCTCGGGCTCGGCGGCCAGATCCTGGGCCAGGCGCTCCAGCTCGCTCTCCTTGTCCTCCTTTATCCAGCGTCGCATGTCCCGGGCGGCGTAGGCGACCAGCGCCTGAGCCCTGTCCCGCGCCGCGCTGTGCAATGCGGCCTGGCTTGCTCCCTGCATGTGGATCATCAGCACCAGCACCCAGAGACCGAGCAGGATCCCCGCTGCCAGGCTGATAACACGTTTGATGGGGAGATGACGCACAGTGCTGAGCCTCTTGGGGTGAATGGACAATGGTGGCGGGATCTTGGCGCTTGCCTGTACAAAAAGCAATACGCTACTCTGGGCCCGCATGATGAACCCCATGATCCCCAAGGAAGGCGTCTCTCTTATGTTGTTGTCCCAACTCCCCCGCTCCCCGCACGACTGGTCCCAGGCCCTGTGCGGTGCTCCCTGCTGGCAGCTTACCCCCGAGGCCCTGCTGCCCGCGGCCAGTGCCCATGACGGCGCCTGGCTGGTGCTGTTTGGCAAGGCGCTAGGTGCCCGCCACCTGACACAGGTGGCGACGCTGCTGGCAGACCATGGGGTCGAGGCCAGCCTCTATCCCGTGGGGGAGCAGGCCGGTGTGCCCCTGCTGCTGCTCGGCGCCAGCCGTTTCTCCCCCGAGCTGGTGCAGGCCCTCAAGGGGCAGGAGTGGGACATAGATGCCTGCCATCTCGCCACCTTGCCCACCCTGGCGCTCCCCGGGCTGCTGGTGATGGACATGGATTCCACCGCGATCCGGATCGAGTGCATCGACGAGATAGCCCGTCTGGCCGGGGTGGGTGAGCAGGTGGCGGCCGTGACGGCGGCGGCCATGCAGGGCAAGCTGGAGTTTGCCGACAGCCTGCGCAACCGGGTCGCCCTGCTGAAGGGGGCCCCTGTCGCCATCCTCGATGAGGTGGCGGCCGCCATGCCCTGGATGCCCGGCCTGCAGCTGATGGTCGACACCCTCAAGCAGGCGGGCTGGACAGTGGCGATCGCCTCCGGCGGCTTTACCCGTTTCGCCGGCGAACTGCAGCAGGCGCTGGGGCTGGACGCCATCTTCGCCAACGAGCTGGCGGTGGAGGGGGGGCTGCTGACCGGCCAGGTGAGCGGTCCCATAGTGGATGCCGCCGCCAAGGCCGAGGCGCTGCTGCAGCTGGCGCGGCAGCATGGGATCCCCGCCGCCCAGACGGTGGCGGTCGGCGATGGCGCCAACGATCTCAAGATGATGGGGGTGGCCGGACTTGGCATCGCCATCCACGCCAAGCCCCTGGTGCGGGCCCAGGCGGCCGCCACTCTCAATCACCATGATCTGGAAGGGGTGCTTTGCCTGCTCGGCGCGCTCGCCTGCCGCGACAGGCGCTGGAGTTGAAACCCGCTCAAGGAGGAGCAGAAAACAAGATGGAACTGTTGCAACAATCCCTGTTTGTCCCCTGTGGCGAACATCGGCTCCATGTGCGCCATATCCAGCCCGGTGTCGCCGTCCATGCCGACCCCATCCTGATGGTGCACGGCGCCATCGAGAACGGGCGCATCTTCTACACCGAGTCCGGCAAGGGGCTGGCCTGTTTTCTGGCCAGACACGGTTATCAGGTGTACGTGGCCGACCTGCGCGGCCGGGGTCTGAGCACGCCGGCCATCGCCGAGCGGGCCGGTCACGGCCAGCATGAGCTGATCACCGAGGATCTGCCCGCGCTGCAGCACTGGGTGGCGGCGCGCCATCCCGCGGCCAGGGTGCACTGGATGGCCCACTCCTGGGGCGGGGTCATCATGGCCTCGACCCTGGTGCGCTTCCCCGAGCTGGCGGATCAGATAGCGAGCCTGGTGTTCTTCGGCACCAAGCGGGGGGTCTCGGTGCAGAACCCCGAGCGCTGGCTGAAGGTGGACCTGATCTGGAACCGGCTGGCGCCCTGGCTGGCGCGCCGCCAGGGTTTTCTGGCTGCCCGCAAGTTGAAGATAGGGGCCGATGATGAGCCCTTGCGTTACCTGCAGGAGACCATTCCCTGGGTGAAATGCGGGCCCTGGCAGGACCCCCACGACGGCTTTGCCTATGACGAGGCCGCCGCCAGGGTGAGCTGGCCGCCGCTCTGGATGATCTCGGCCAAGGCGGACAAGGTGCTGGGTCACCCCACGGACGTGCGTCGCTTCAGCGCCGAGATGGGGTCGGCGACCCGCCATACCCGCCTCGGCCGGGATAACGGCAACCGGCTCGATTACGATCACATCAACATGCTGACGGCGCCCCAGGCCCAGGAGGATCATTTCCCCGAGATCCTCGCCTGGCTGCTCAACCCCCAGGCAGCCTGATCGCCCACTGAAACGGGCAGCCATCTGCCCGCCTCCCGCCCCGGATGCCGACACCTGACGGGTGAGGGCACCCGGGGTCGGCCTCTTCCGGGCTATTTCGCCGGGGGCTTGATGCCGAGCCGGAACAGGGTGGCCTCAGTGGTATCGGTCAGCTCACCGACCCCCACCACGCTCCACAGCTCCTCCTCCAGCTGCTTGGCCTTGTGAATGGCGAACTTGGCGATGTAGTCCAGCTCCCCCGCGATGAAGCTGGTGTCGGGGCGACCGGTGCGGGAGATGCCGACCAGCACCGAATAGAACTCGCCCTGCTGCAGGGCCAGCTCGATGAAGCGGCGCTTCGCCTCCGGCGAGGAAAAGCTGCTGGCCAGGTGGCTGCGAAACAGGGGGACACCGCCTTGGGAGTGCAGGCTGGCGATGTAGACCTCTTCTTCCTCCGGCTTGTCTTCCCGCGCCAGGGTGCGCAATGGGTTGAGCAGCACTGTCTTGAGCAGTGCCCCCTGGAACAGGGGGTAGAGGTTCAGCTGCTTCTCCTGCCCGGCACAGGCCTGCAGCAGGCCGGAGAGACTGCGCGGTCGGGGGGCCATGCCCACGGCGGCAGGTCTTGCGGCCGCCTTGAGCTTGTTGACATAGACCGGCGAGTTGAACAGGTGGTGGGTATAGAGGTTGCGCAGCGCCCGTGCCATGCCGCGATAGCGCTTGTGCTCCTGGGTGGTCTTGAGCTTGTTCTGGTTGCTCTCTATCAGCAGGCTGAAGAACTGATGGCCGATGTGGCGCTCCGCCGTGCCTTCGATGCACAGATGCAGCACGGTACGGCTCAAATTGAGGCTGATCAGCCGATAGGGCAGGCGCTGCAAGTCCATGGTCTTGGCGAGCTCCTGCAACCTGGGCAGGGCGACGGTGACCGTCTCCCCCTTCTCCCCCTCGAATGCCTCCTCCAGCTCGATCTGCATGCCATGGGCCGAGATGTCTCGGGTCCAGCCGATCCAGGCGCGATCCTTGTGCCTGAGCACTATCGCCGTCTTGTGGACATAGCGGGCCTCCTTGCGCAGTTGCACATAGTGCAGCGTCTCTATCTCGAAGGGGGCTGCCTGGGTGTCGTGGCCGAAGCGTTGCAAGGCGTTGGCGTTGGGCTGCTGGTTGTCGTAGTGGAACTCGCTGCGCTGGTGGTCCAGCCCTATCTCCTGCAGCAGGCCGACATAGCCTATCTGGCCGAGGCGCTCACGCAGCAGCATGTCCTGCAACTGGTGCGACTCTCCCCGCTGGCTGTCGAGGTCGGCCTCGTGCAGGGCGCAGGCCTCCAGGCTGAACTTGTAGACGCGCCAGCTGGGACGACGGGCACCGACCTGGAAGAAGAGGGACGTCAGGCCGCTCTGCTGCAACTCTTCGCGGGTGGCGGAGAAGAAGTAGAGGTGACTGCGCACCGAGTGGGTGAAGCTGTAGATCAGGGTCTCTCGCAGCCCCCCTTTGGCGGGCAACAGGGAGGGCATGCGCGCCGCCGTGAAGAGGCTGGCGAGCATGTCGCGGTTCTTGGCGTCACGCCAGTACTCGAGGATGTGCTGGTTGTTCTCGGTGCGCAGGGCGATCTCGAGGCCAGGGGCGTCGCCCTTGCCGAAGTAGAGCGGCATGCCGGTCATGCGCGGCAGGTAGAACTGTTCGTATCCCTTGATGATGGCGGCCGACAGCAGGTAGTCGACACTGACCCGATAGCGGCTGCGGTTGCGCTCGATGAAGTCGCGCAGGAACTCGTCGAAGGCGGGGTGCTCGCCGCATCGAACCAGCCGCAGCCAGAATTTCCCCTCTTTCTGCTCCTCTCCCAGGATCTGGTAGCTGATCGAGCCACGCAGCAGGGGGTGGGGGTGTTCGCGCTCCAGGCCGGTGAAGAAGACCTCGATGTGGTCGCCGGTCTGGTAGTCGGGCAGATGGGGGACCGAGGCCCGGATCCCGCCCAGAGAGATGTCCGAACTCTTGGCCTGCAGCTTCTCCCCGCTCGCCAGCTTGAGCACCATGGGGGAGCTGAAGTGCATCCGCTCCTCCTGCCGGCCGTAGTGGCTGGCGAAGGGGATGGCGTTGACGTCGAAGGGGCTGAACGGGCTGGCGGGCAGGGAGAGGCTCTCGCTGCGCCCCTGATTGAGCCTGTACCAGGCTTGCAGCGCCTCGTAGACCCCGAGGGTGTAGCTGTCCCGGTAGAGGTAGCACTGGGACTGGAACTGCTCGACGGCCTCGGCGGGCATGAAGTGGGTCACCCCTTCGAACTCGTGCACCTGGCAGAGAGCCCCCAGCTCGTTGCGCATGTCGATCACGCGCCGGCAGGGGGTGCACTTGCGCTTGAGTTCCATCTTCAGCAGGAAGCGGCCGTTGGTATTCTCGTTCTGGGTCAGGCGGTTGAAGATCTCGTCGAAGTCCTTTTCCCGGAGCAGGGGGACAAGTTGTTCTATCAGGTGGAGTGGTTGTTCTGAATCCATGTATTCCTGCCGCGGAAAGTCACTTTTCCGATTCTGGGTTTGATCTGCCGGTCGCAAACCAGTATATCAAGCAGGAATTCATCCTGTCCCCGAGTTATCCATGGCCAAAAACAAAACCGCCTATGTTTGTTCCGAATGTGGCGCCGACTTCACCCGCTGGCAAGGTCAGTGCAGCGAGTGCAAGGAGTGGAACACCATCACCGAGGTCCGGCTGGGCGTCGCTACCCCCGGCAAGAGTGCCCGCTACACGGGTTATGCCGGCGCCGTCGGCAGCCAGGTGCAGACCCTGGCCGAAGTGGCGACCACCGAGATCCCCCGCTTCAGTTCGGGCTTCAAGGAGCTGGATCGGGTGCTCGGCGGCGGTGTGGTGCCGGGCTCGGCCATCCTCATCGGCGGCAACCCGGGGGCGGGCAAATCGACCCTGCTGCTGCAGACCATGTGCGGCCTGGCCCAGCGGATGAAGACGCTCTACGTGACCGGGGAGGAGTCCCTGCAACAGGTGGCGATGCGGGCCGGCCGGCTGGGCCTGCCCACCGACAAGCTGCGCATGCTGTCGGAGACCAGCGTGGAGCAGATCTGCATCATTGCCCAGCAGGAGCAGCCGCAGATCATGGTCATCGACTCCATCCAGGTGATGCATGTGGCGGATGTGCAGTCATCCCCCGGCTCCGTCTCCCAGGTGCGCGAATCCGCGGCCCTGCTCACCCGCTACGCCAAGCAGAACCATGTCGCCATCTTCATGGTGGGCCATGTCACTAAGGACGGCACCCTGGCCGGCCCCAAGGTGCTGGAGCACTGCGTCGACTGCTCCGTGCTGCTGGACGGTGCCCACGACTCGCGTTTTAGGACCCTGCGCTCCCACAAGAACCGCTTCGGTGCGGTCAACGAGCTTGGCGTCTTCGCCATGACGGGGCAGGGGATGAAGGAGGTGAGCAACCCCTCCGCCATCTTCCTGAGTCGCGGCGAGGAGCAGGCCCCCGGCTCCATCGTCATGGTGATCTGGGAGGGGACGCGCCCCCTGCTGGTGGAGTTGCAGGCGCTGGTGGACTACTCCCAGGTCTCCAATCCGCGGCGGGTGGCGGTGGGCATGGATCACAACCGTCTCGCCATGCTGCTGGCGGTGCTGCACCGTCACGGCGGCTTGCAGATGGCGGATCAGGACGTCTTCATCAACGTGGTCGGCGGGGTCAAGGTCGAGGAGACCAGCGCGGATCTGGCGCTGCTGCTGGCCATGGTCTCCAGCTTCCGGGATCAGCCCCTGCCCAAGGATCTGGTGGTGTTCGGCGAGGTGGGGCTGTCTGGGGAGATCCGGCCCGTGCCCTCCGGCCAGGAGCGGTTGCAGGAGGCGGCCAAGCACGGTTTCCGCCGCGCCATAGTGCCTCATGCCAACGCCCCCAAGCACCCCATCGAGGGGATGGAAGTGGTGCCGGTGAAGAAGCTGTCCGATGCCCTCGAGGCGCTGTGACCACCGAAAAGAGAAACAAAAAGGAGCCTGTCAGGCTCCTTCTTCATTGCTGGCGGGTCAGGAGGGGGGATTGTGCTCCCTGTGCTCTTGCAGCAACTGCTCCAGCTCGCGATACAGCAACTGCTCTTCACCTATGTTCAGCTCCATCATCCGCTTGAGGTGGGTGGCGCTGTCGATGTCGATGTGGTGGCAGTAGAACCCCAGCTTCTTGCTGGCCTCGTGGGTCAGTTCGACCTGCATCTTGATCTCGATGTCACTGCCGCCCAGCATGAAGCAGATCTCGTACTCCTTGTCGTCGCTGCCGACCCAATCCTCGGGCCTGAGCAGCAGGGCACCCTGCAGGGAGACATCCACCAGCTGGGTACGCCACTGGCGCACCCCCTGGGTCAGCTTGGCGGCGGTCAAATAGAAGATTCGGGTAAAGTGGCGGCGCTCGGCCATGTTCATCTCCGGTCTGCGTGGGAGCACAGTGCTAACCATCCATGCCCCAGAGTGTAATGTAGCCGGCGCATCAGGATGTTGAACTGGCTCCAATATTGAACATCAGACCTGCTGGCGGCTGAGGGATTCGACCACCTGGAGCGCCTTGACCAGCCTGTCTTCCTGCTTGAACCTGTCCTCCAGCACGGGACCCAGCTGATTCAGATCCTCATCGAGCTGCAACAGCTGGGCCTCGTCGGCATTGCTGTATTTGTCGTTGAACTCCAGGGCAAACTCGGTGCAGGCACGGATATGGGGATAGATGCGTTTGGCCAGTTCCAGCTTGTCACCGCTGGCTTGCTCGAAGGCAGTGACCACGTGGTTGTAGATCTCGAAATGACCGGCGCTGACGTAGTCGACCAGTTGCTCGCAGAAGCGTTGCAGTTCGACATGACCGGGAAGGGAGCGTTGCTTGGACTTGGTGGGCATGCGCCCGGCCAGTCGCATGTACTCGACCAGCAATGCCTGCCTGGCATCCAGCCAGTCATCGATTGCCCTGTGCTTGCCTGCCAACGCGCGCTTGGTTTGTTCCAGTTCAGTTAACATAGTCCCTCCATGGGCATGGCATGAAGCGCGATGGCTGCAGGCCTTCGGTCATTCTCAGCGACTGACGACACTCCTATAACTAGGGAAAATCCTGTTGACCGTCAATAGGAGTGTGGGGATATTGTTACATCAGGCGGGGGTTTGCATACAAGTCTCCGTCGGTTTCTGGTCCCGCGTCGCCTGTCAGGAGGACGCAGGGGCGAGATATGTGACTATTTCCGCAGATCTTGATGAAAACCCCAGCATTCAAGCCAATCCGGCTGATAAAGCCTTTGCCTGAGTGTTTTTTTTTGAATAGAGTGGCCCGGTGCTAAATGCCCGATCATAAAGGAAATGTTATGAACAAAGCTCAACTTGTCGATGCAATTGCCGCCAAAGCAGACCTGAGCAAAGCTCAGGCCAAAGTTGCTCTGGAAGAGATCATCAATGGTATTACCCAGAGCCTGAAAGAGGGCGATGCCGTTCAGTTGGTGGGTTTTGGTACCTTCAAGGTCAACCATCGCGCGGGCCGCACCGGTCGCAACCCGCAAACTGGTAAAGAGATCCAGATTGCAGCCGCCAATGTGCCGTCCTTTGTGGCAGGCAAGGCGCTGAAAGACGCCGTCAAGTAATCGCGTAAAGTAATCAAATGAAACCCGGCGCCTGCCGGGTTTTTTCTTGCCATCTTCGTTAAAATTTGTTTCAGATACACTCAGGATATGGCATGCGCTGTAGCGAGGTGGATATGGAACAGAAGAATGCCATCCGGCAGGTGGCCGTGCCCTGGGCACCCTCCCGCCAACTTCCCCCCGGCCTGGTTGTGGCCGAACTGCATCAGGATATCTGGAGTGACAATCTGACGGTCGTGTTGGGGCGCGCCCGCAGCATAGATCTGCCGCCTCAGCCGCTTTACCGGGTCAGTTTCCGCCATATCTTCGCCGTGAGGGTGATGGAGGATTGCGATCTGGCGGAAGGGCGGGACAGCCACGTCATCGAGGAGCAGATCCAGCTGATCACCCCGTCCCGTTTCGCCAGCTGGTTCCATCAGGAGTCCGATGGCCTGCACCTGGACGAGGACTTGCAGCACTATCGCATCTCGACCTGGGATTACTGCGCCGACGTGCTGACCTCCTCCCCTCCGGAATTGCAGTTTGTGGCGCCGGAGGAGTGAACGGGCGCCATCATCCAGATAAAAAAGCCGGAACATCGCTGTTCCGGCTTTTTCTTGCCTGAGTGGCTGGCGGGCTCAGCCGAGCAACTGCTCCCTGTGCAGACCGAGCACTATCAGGAGCCCGAGCAGATAGAAGGCGCTGAGCTTGATGCCGAGGATGGCCAGCATGCCGGCACAGAGGCGAACCAGCGCCTTGTGCAGCCAGGAACCGGTGAAGCGATACATGCTTACTCCACCGACTCGGCGCTGGCGAATTCCGGCACCTTGGCCATGGCGTCCAGCACCACCTGGATGCCGGCCCCGGGTTTGCAGGCGTTCTCGCTCAGGTGACGGCGCCAGGCGCGGGCCCCCTGCATGTTCTGGAACAGGCCCAGCATGTGGCGGGTCATGTGGGAGAGGTAGTTGCCCTTGGCCAGCTCCTGCTCCATGTAGGGCAGCATCATGCGCACCACCTCGTGGCGGCTCGGCACCTCGCCCCCCAGACCGAATACCCGGTTATCGACCTCGGCCAGGATATAGGGGTTCTGGTACGCCTCGCGCCCCATCATGACCCCGTCCACCTGCTGCAGGTGCTCCAGAGTCTGCTCGAGGGAGTTGACCCCGCCGTTGATGGCGATGGTCAGCTCGGGATAGTCCTGCTTGACCCGGTAGACGCGCGGGTAGTCGAGCGGCGGGATCTCGCGGTTCTCCCGGGGGCTCAGGCCGCTCAGCCAGGCCTTGCGGGCGTGGACGATGAAGGTCTCGCAACCGGCATCACGCACCTGCTCGATGAAGGCCTGCAAGAACTCGTAGGAGTCCTGATCATCGATGCCGATGCGGGTCTTCACCGTCACCGGAATACCCACCACATCGCGCATCGCCTTGATGCAGTCGGCCACCAGGGCGGGCTCTCCCATCAGGCAGGCGCCGAAACGGCCGTTCTGGACGCGATCCGACGGGCAACCGACGTTGAGGTTGATCTCGTCATAGCCGCGCTCCTCGGCCAGCCTGGCACAACGGGCCAGGTCCGCCGGGTTGCTGCCACCGAGCTGCAGGGCGAGGGGATGTTCCTGCTCGCTGTAACCCAGATAATCCCCTTTGCCGTGGATGATGGCGCCCGTGGTCACCATCTCGGTATAGAGCAGGGTCTTGCGGGTCATCAGACGGTGGAAATAACGGCAATGCCGATCGGTCCAGTCCAGCATGGGGGCGATGGAGAAGCGCTGCGCCTGCATAAAAATCATCCGGGTTGGCAAAATAAGGGGCCGGATTCTACCACAAAGTGAGACAGCCTCAGAAAATGAATTTTGTCGCCGCGCACAGGGGGCCCTGTGATAGTATCCGGCTAATTGACAGGGTATCTGCGTGAACATGAATCAAGACCTACTTCTACAACGAGCGGAACGTCTCTGCGACCAGCGGGGGATCCGTTTCACCCCGACCCGGCGCCAGGTGTTCCGGCTGCTTGCCGCCCATGGCAATGCCATCAGCGCCTACGATCTGCTGGCCCAGTTGCAGCAGACCGAGGCACATGCCAAACCCCCCACCGTCTACCGGGCACTCGATTTTCTGCTCGAGCAGGGGTTCGCCCACAAGGTGGAGTCGCTCAACGCCTTCATCTTCTGCTGCCACTTCGACCATGCCCATCCCATGCAGCTGCTGATCTGCGATCGCTGCAAGGAGGTGGTGGAGCTGCACGATCCCGCCATCGACAGCGCCTTTTCCGAGCAGGCTCGCCAGCATGGTTTTACTATTACCAACAAGACCATAGAGGCTCATGGTCAATGTGCTCGTTGCTCTGACACAGTAGGAAGTGAAGATGAAGGCTGATTTTGTAAACCCGTTCCTGCTCTCCCTGCTCAATGTGCTCTCCACCATGGCACAGCTGGAGCTCAAACCCGGCGCACCCAAGCGCAAGACGGACGAGCTGGCGCGGGGGGATGTCTCCGGTCTCATCGGCATGGTGGGTCCGCAGACCCGAGGGTCGCTCTCCATCAGCTTCGAGAAGGGGCTGGCGCTGGAGATCATGCGCCGCATGCTGGGAGAGGCACCGGCCACCATCAACGAAGAGGTGACCGACATGGTGGGCGAGATCACCAACATGGTGACCGGCGGCGCCAAGCGCATGCTGGGGGAGAAGGGCTATGAGTTCGACATGGCGACCCCCATCATAGTCTCCGGTCCCAACCACACCATCACCCACAGGGCTGACGGTGCCAAGATCATGATGCCGTTCGATTCCGAGTACGGCCGTGCCACCATAGAGATCTGCTTCGAGTAACCGCCATGTGGACGATGCTGAAATGGACTGTCATCGGGGGAGTCGTGCTGCTTATCCTGTCGGATATCCAGATCAGTACCTCCCTCTACAAGTACGAAGACAACAGCGTGCAGATCAACTTCCCGCGCTGGCAGAGTGAGCAGCCCTGGGGCACCCTGCGCTGGCATGCCGGCCAGGTCGAGAGTCACTGGTACGGGCTGGCCGGCAAACCCAGGCCGGCATCCGTGCTCTGAGCACTAACCCGATTTGCCATGCACCCGTTGCACAAACACAAATGAAAGAGGCCAGCGAAAGCTGGCCTCTTTTTCATGTCGTCGGGATGAGGATCAGGCGGCTTCGGCGGCCAGCTTGTCGCCGCCGCGCACCAGGGTGCCCAGGCCGCAGGCCAGCAGGGTGGGCAGCAACCAGGCCAGACCCTTGTCGAACAGCGGCAGGAAGGCGAACGCATCCATCTTCATGCCGGCAGCACCCAGACCATCCAGGCAGCCGAACAGGAAGGCAACCAGCAGCACGGAGCGGAACACCAGGCGGGGGCGCCCGAAATAACCCTTCAGGAAGGTGACCAGCACCAGGGCCACGGCCACCGGATAGATGGCGACCAGCACCGGGATGGAGAGGCTGATGAGCTGGCTCAGGCCGACGTTGGCCACCACGGCGCAGACGACCCCCAGCAGCACCACCAGCTTCTGGTAGCTCACGCCGGTGAGGTTGTGGAAGAAGTCGGAGCAGGCGGAGATCAGGCCCACGGCGGTGGTGAAGCAGGCCAGGGTGATGATGGCTGCCAGGATGAACTGACCCGGCTGGCCGAACAGGCTCAGCACATAGGCGTTGACGATGGCGCCGCCATTGCTGACGTCGGTGGCGACCCCGGCCGCGGTGTTGCCCAGCTGGAACAGGGAGACATAGACCACGGACAGGCCGATGGCGGAGATGATGCCGGCGATGGCCAGGTACTTGAACTGGCTCTGGTAATCGTGGATGCCTTTCTTGCGCAGCAGATCGACGATCAGGGCGCCAAACATCAGGGACGCCAGGGTATCCATGGTGTTGTAGCCTTCCAGGATCCCTTTCACCAGGGGGCTGTTCTGATAGTCGCCGGACGCGGCGGGCATGGTGCCCTGCGGTGCGACGAAGACGCCGACGGCCAGGGTCAGCAGCAGCAGCATCAGCACCGGGGTCAGGAATTTGCCGATGGCATCCATCAGCTTGCCCTGGTTGAGGGAGACCAGAATGGCCACGCCAAAGAAGACTACTGTGTAGGCGGCCAGGCCGGATTGACCCATGTCACCGAGGAAGGGCTTGAGGCCCATCTCGTAGGCCACCAGGCCGGTACGGGGGGCGGCGAAGGCCGGGCCTATGATGATGTAGATGGCGACGGCCAGCGCGGTGGCGACGCCGGTGGGCAGCAACTTGGTCATGCCGGCCCAGCCGTTGCCGGCCTTGGCGACGGCGAGAATGGTGATGAGGGGCAGGCCCACTGCGGTCACCAGGAAGCCCAGCATGGCCAGGGAGAGGTGCTCACCCGCCATGTAACCGGCCAGGGGCGGGAAGATGATGTTGCCTGCGCCCAGATAGAAGGCGAAGGTCATGAAGCCCAATCCGAGTACATCGGACAATGTGAGTGATTTCGTCAAGTTCAACCTCGTCTGTCTTGTAAACTATTGCTTGTTATAGTTTTTTATTGGTCAGTGACCGGCGTTGTTCAGGGGTAAAAAAAAGAGCCCCGCTGCTTTTTTCATCGCCACCAGTGGTTTGAGCTGGTCTTGAGCGGGTGCTCGTTTGCTAGTCAGCATAATGATGTGAAAAAATAGTTCAAGGCGAAATTTACATCTTCAAATAGAAGGGGTGGGTTAGTTGGATATATCTGTCGGAATAGCCTCCGGCAGTAGAATGGATCACAATTTCACCCTGCTCACACCTGCTTAATCCTCTGCCAAGTAGCAATAAAACGCGATTTGCCTCTTTCCCCTCCCTGGTGATAACAGCTATATAACAAAGGCTGTACAGATCATAATCTGCCGAGATGCATAAAATTTCATCAGCCATGGCGGTGGGCAGCACCAGCGCCAGCCGCCCATCCTGACTCAGCAGACGACGGCTTGCCGCCAACAATGCATGGGGATCGAGCGCGCCAGTGTGGCGGGCGAGCGCCCTGGCCGGATCGCTAAATACCTGACCTGCCACGAAATAGGGCGGGTTGGAGACGATGAGATCGTAAGGCGCCGCCCGATAATCCTGAATGGCGATCTCTATGATGCTGACCCGGGCGGCCCAGGGGGAGGCCGCCACGTTGTCCCTGGCCTGCTCGGCTGCATCCTTATCCAGTTCCACCCCGTCGATCAGGCAGTCGTTCGTGCTGCGCTGGGCCAGCATCAGGGCGATGAGGCCGGTGCCGGTGCCGATGTCGAGGATCCGGCGGGCGTTGTCGACCGGCGTCCAGGCCCCCAGCAGTATGCCGTCTGTGCCCACCTTCATGGCACAACGGTCATGGTCGATGTGAAATTGTTTGAAGGTAAAACCGCTGCTACGCCCCATCTGACCCTCGTTGCTCGTCTGCCATGGCGAAAATGGTCGGCGATTATAGCGGCTAAGCCACAGTCGCCATAGGAGCCGGCGGCATAATCGCCTATAATCTGCCGTTTCCTTAATGACCGAGTATTGCCATGAGCCAGTCCTTTGATGATTTCGACCTGAATCCAGCCCTCAACCGGGCCTTGGCCGAGATGGGTTTCACCCGCCCCACCACCATTCAGCAGATGGTGCTGGAGCCAGCCCTGGACGGCCGCGATATTCTGGCATCCGCTCCGACCGGTACCGGCAAGACAGCCGCCTTCCTGCTGCCCGCCATGCAGCACCTGCTGGACTTCCCGCGTCGCAAGCCGGGTCCGTGCCGCATGCTGATCCTGACCCCGACCCGCGAGCTGGCGCTGCAGGTCAGTGCCCATGCCAGGGCGCTGGCGGTGCATACCCATCTCAGCATCGAGACCATCATCGGCGGCGTCAGCCATGAGGAGCAGTTGCCGGCCCTGACCAAGACCACCGACATCGTCGTGGCCACCCCGGGTCGCCTGCTGGAGTACATAGAGAAGGAAGAGTTCGAGAGCCACGACATCGAGGTGCTGGTGCTGGATGAAGCGGACCGCATGCTGGACATGGGCTTCATCAAGGATGTGAACCGCATAGTGGCAGAGGCCCGCTACCGCAAGCACACCATGCTCTTCTCCGCCACCCTGGAAGGGGCCGGTCTCGAGAAGTTCGCGAGCGAGATCCTCAACGATCCGGTGGAGCTGCATGCCGAGCCGCCCCGCAGCGAGCGCCGCCCCATCACCCAGTGGGTGCACCTGGCCGATGATGCCGCCCACAAGCTGGCGCTGCTGATCCACATTCTGAAGGATCCCCAGACCCAGAAGGCCATCGTCTTCGTCAAGACCCGCGAGCGGCTGGCGGAGCTCTCCGGCCAGTTGCAGGCCGCCGGCGTCCCCTGTGCTTGGATCCGTGGCGAGATGGAGCAGAGCAAGCGCGTCGAGTCGATCCGCAAGTTCCATGAAGGGGAGGTACCCTTCCTCATCGCCACCGACGTTGCCGCCCGTGGCATCGACCTGCCCAACGTCAGCCACGTCATCAACTACGACATGCCCTACGGCACCGACGTCTACGTGCACCGTATCGGCCGGACCGGCCGTGCCGGCAACCGTGGCTGCGCCATCAGCCTGGTGGAAGCCCACGACATGGCCATGGTGGCCAAGATAGAGCGCTACACCGAGGAGCGTCTCAAGCGCCGGGTGATCGAGGAGCTGCGTCCGAGACACAAGGAGGCACGGGTGCCGGTGAAGAAGAAAAAGCCGAAGGATGGCAAGAAGAAGAGCGCCAAGAAGAAAAAGAAGTAATGCCCATCGACGCTGCAACGGCCATCCTCGGATGGCCGTTTTGCTACCTGTCACCCGGGCCTGCGGGGATAGACGCGCAGAAAAAAGCCGACGCATGAACGTCGGCCAACAAAAAGTGCTTACAACAGAGGATTCATAGGTTCAGACTCGGGGATCCCGAACTTGGTTCCCTCCATTTGTAATTAATTTTCAGCGCGCTTGAACATCAGGGTGCGATCGTCGGACTCTTGTGGCACGAAAGAGTAGCCAGCCTCATTGAACCCGGTCAGCTGAGTCACCTCGGTCAGCCTGTGCTTGATGATGTGGCGAGCCATCATGCCGCGGGCCTTCTTGGCGTAGAAGCTGATGATCTTGAACTGACCGTTCTTCTCGTCCTTGAACACCGGCGTCACTATGCGACCCTTCAGGGCCTTCGGGCGAACCGACTTGAAGTATTCGTCGGAGGCCAGATTGATCAGCACCTCGCTGCCCTGTGCAGCCAGCACCTTGTTCAGGTGCTCGGTGATGATGTCACCCCAGAACTGGTAGAGATCCTTGCCGCGCTCGTTGTCGAGGCGGATCCCCATCTCCAGCCGATAGGGCATCATCAGATCCAGCGGTCGCAACACCCCGTAGAGACCGGAAAGCATGCGCAGGTGCGCCTGGGCAAAATCGAGGTCTGCCTCGCTGAAATCCTCCACGGCCAGGCCGGTGTAGACGTCCCCCTTGAAGGCCAGCAGCGCCTGGCGGGCATTGCTCGGGGTGAAGTCCGGCTGCCACTGGGCAAAGCGGGCGGCGTTGAGTCCCGCCAGCTTGTCGCTGATTTTCATCAGGCTGGCGATCTGATCCGGGGTCAGCTGCCTGGCCCTGTGGATCAGCCGGGCGGAGTGATCCAGCAGCTCGGGCAGGGTGAAACGGGAGGTCACCAGCGGCGACTCGTAATCCAGCGTCTTGGCCGGGGAAACCACAATCAGCATAACTGTCCTTTACTAGCGGTGACGCACGTCCCTCATTCATCCAGGGTCACGTTGTCGAGTGTGCCTGCACCCAGCTGCTCGCGACCCGACAGCTTGATCAGCAGTCGCAGGTCGTTGGCGGAGTCGGCATGGGCAAGGGCCTCACTGTAGCCAATTTGGCCGGCGCAGAACAGGGTGAACAGCGCCTGATCGAAGGTCTGCATGCCGAGCTCGCCCGATTTGGTCATCACCTCCTTGAGCCTGTGCATCTCGCCCTTGCGGACTATGTCGGTGATGAGCGGGGTGTTGAGCAGTATCTCGAAGGCGGCGACCCGGTGGCTGCCATCGGTGCAAGGCATTAGCTGCTGCGCCACTATGGCGCGCAGGTTGAAGGAGAGATCGAACAGGAACTGGCGGTGTTTCGCCTCTGGCACCAGGTGGAGGATGCGATCCAGCGCCTGGTTGGCATTGTTGGCGTGCAGGGTGGCGAGGCAGAGGTGGCCCGTCTCGGCAAACTGGATGGCCAGCTCCATGGTCTCCTGGTTGCGGATCTCGCCGATGAGGATGACGTCCGGCGCCTGGCGCATGGAGTTCTTGAGGGCCACGTCGAAGGATTCGGTATCGATGCCTACCTCCCGCTGGGTCACCAGGCAGCGACCATGCTGGTGGACGAACTCCACCGGATCCTCCACCGTCAGTATGTGGCCATCGCCGTGCTGGTTGCGGTAGCCGATCATGGCCGCCTGGGTGGTGGACTTGCCGGCGCCCGTGGCGCCGACGAACAGCACCAGGCCGCGCTTGGCCATGGCGACCTCTTGCAGTATGGGGGGCAACACCAGCTCCTCGAAGGTGGGAATGCGGGTCTCGATACGGCGCAGCACCATGCCCGGCATATCCTGCTGCCAGAAGGCGCTGACCCGAAATCGCCCCAGCCCTTCGCGGTGGATGGCATAGTTTGCCTCCCGGCTATGCAGGTAGCGCTCGAAGTGCGCCTCGTCCAGGCTCTCCCTGACCAGGGCCAGCGCCGCCTGCTTGTCCAGCGGCCCCCCCTCGAGCGGCACCAGGCGTCCGTTGACCTTGAGGGTGGGAGGGGCATCGACCGTGATGAAGAGATCCGAGCCCTTTTGTTCAACCAGTGCAGCGAGCAGAACATCCATGTTCATAGTGTCTCCTTGGGTGTGAAAGCATCTTAAATGCTGTTGGGATCGGCCGCCTTGGCCCTGGCGTCCAGGGCGGCAACCACGCCCCGGTTGACGAGCTGCTTGAGGCTCTGATCCATGGTCTGCATGCCGTGGGTCATACCGGTCTGGATGACGGAGTAGAGCTGGGCGACCTTGTCTTCCCGGATCAGGTTTCGCACCGCGGGGATCCCCAGCATGATCTCGTGGGCCGCCACCCGGCCGCCGCCGATCCGCTTGAGCAGGGTCTGGGAGATGACGGCCCGCAGGGACTCGGAGAGCATGGATCGCACCATGTCCTTCTCCGAGCCGGGGAAGACGTCGATGATACGGTCTATGGTCTTGGCCGCCGACGAGGTGTGCAGGGTGCCGAACACCAGATGGCCCGTCTCCGCTGCCGTCATGGCCAGGCGTATGGTCTCCAGATCGCGCATTTCCCCCACCAGTATGATGTCCGGGTCTTCACGCAGGGCCGAGCGCAGGGCGTTGGCGAAACTCTTGGTATCGCGATGCACCTCGCGCTGGTTCACCAGGCAGCGCTTGTTCTCGTGCACGAACTCGATGGGATCCTCGATGGTGAGGATGTGGTGGTGGAAGTTGTCGTTGATGTAATCGACCATGGCCGCCAGGGTGGTGGACTTGCCCGAACCGGTCGGGCCCGTGACCAGCACCAGGCCGCGGGGAAATTCCGCTATCTTGCGAAACATCTCCGGCGCCTCCAGATCTTCCAGGGTCAGGACTGTGCTCGGTATGGTACGGAACACGGCGCCAGAGCCCCGTGCCTGCTGGAAGGCGTTGACCCGGAAGCGCGCCATGCCGGGCACCTCGAAGGAGAAGTCCACCTCGAAATTCTCCTCCAGCTCCTTGCGCTGGTGGTCGTTCATGATGTCGTAGATGAGGGCGTGTACTTCACGGTGATCCAGGGCGGGCAAATTGATCTTGCGAACCTCCCCATCAACCCTGATCATCGGGGGAACCCCGGCCGAGAGGTGTAGATCCGAGGCCTTATGCTTTACACTGAAAGCCAATAACTCTGTGATATCCATAGATTTGTTATTCTCCCATCACAAGATCACGAACGAAATATGAGCCAGATTGCCCAGCACCTGCTTCAGGTAAAGGAACGTATTGTAGAGGCTGCACGGCGAGTTGGCCGTGGCGCCGATCATATCCAGCTGCTTGCGGTCAGCAAGACCAAGCCGCTTGAAGACATCCAGGACGCCTATGCCGCCGGTCAGCGCCGCTTTGGCGAATCCTATGCCCAGGAGGCCGCGCTCAAGATTAATGCCCTGCGTGAGCAGGCCGCCTGCCAAGACATAGAGTGGCACTTTATCGGCCCGCTGCAATCGAACAAATCCAGGCTGGTGGCGGAGCGATTCGATTGGGTGCAAAGCGTCGATCGTGACAAACTCATCGAGCGCCTCAACAACCAGCGTCCAGCCGGGTTGGCACCGCTAAATGTCTGTCTGCAAATCAATATTAGCGGAGAGAGCAGCAAATCCGGTACGTCGGAGCAAGAGATTTTCCGGCTGGCTGCCCTGGTTGCCCAGAGCGAGCGACTGGTGCTGCGTGGCCTGATGGCCATCCCGGAGCACACCAGCGACGAGGCGGTGCTGGCCGCGCAGATGCTACGCATGCAGGCTCTGTTCACCGAGCTTGCGCAACAATACCCGAGCGTCGACACCCTTTCGATGGGCATGACCGAGGATCTCGAGGCCGCCGTCGCCCATGGCAGCACCATGGTCCGGGTCGGCACTGCCATCTTCGGTGCCCGTGATTATTCATAAACAGAAGCACGCGGTGCCGCCTCTCCTCGCCTTCGCCGGCGTGGGCACACCGCCGTATTGGAAGCCAATAACAGGAGTGTGTGATGCAACATAGAACCCTCGCCTTTATCGGGGCGGGCACGCAGGGCTCCGCGGTCATTTCATCAGCAGGAGTGCAAGATGCAGCATAAGAGAACCATCGCCTTCATCGGGGCGGGCAACATGAGCCGCAGCATCATTGCCGGTCTGATCCAGGCCGGTTATCCGGCCGGGCGGATCACTGCCGCCAACCCCAGCCGCCCCAAGCTGGACGCGCTGGCCGACCAGTTCGGCATTCGCATCACCCAGAGCAACGCCGAGGCGGCTCGTGAGGCCGAGGTCATAGTGCTGGCGGTCAAGCCCCAGCTGATGGCGGCCATGCTGGAGGCGCTGGTGGCCGAGCTGGGCTCCCTCGAGGGCAAGCTGCTCGTCTCCATCGCCGCCGGCATCAAGGTCGAGCGGTTGCAGGAGATGGCGGGGGGCCACGGCCGCATCATCCGCACCATGCCCAATACCCCCTCCCTGCTGGGATTGGGGATGACGGGCCTCTATGCCCCGAGCGGCATAGAACAGGCGGATCGCGACTTTGCCGAACAGATGATGCAGGCCGTCGGCAAGACCCTCTGGGTCGCGCAGGAGAGCGGCATCAACGGCGTCATCGCGGCGGCGGGCAGCGCCCCGGCCTACTTCTTCCTGTTCATGCAGGGGATTGCCGAGGAGGCGGAGGCCATGGGCTTCACTCCCGAGCAGGCCCGTCTGCTGGTGCAGCAGACTGCCCTTGGCGCCGCCGCCATGGTGGAGCAGAACCCCGAGCTCTCCCTGCAGACCCTGCGCGAGCAGGTCACCAGCAAGGGCGGCACCACGGCCGAGGCCGTCAGGACATTCCAGGAGCAGGGGCTGAAGCCACTGACCGCTCGTGCCATGCAGGCGGCCGTCACCCGGGCCGCCGAGATGGAAACCCTTTTCTGAACCTTTTTAGCAAGGAGCCCGGATGAACACGGCTTACTTTTTGATTAACACGATTTTTGATCTCTACCTCATGGTGGTGCTGCTGCGCGTCTGGTTGCAGTGGGCCCGCGCCGATTTCTACAACCCCATGAGCCAGATGGTGGTCAAGGTGACCAACCCCCTGGTGATCCCGCTGCGCCGCATCATCCCCGGCTTCGGTGGGCTGGACATGGCCTCGGTGCTGCTGGCGCTCATCATCGCCTTCGCCAAGCTGGCGCTGCTCAAGAGCATGAACGTGCTGCTGACCGACTGGCTGACCCTCAGCCTGTTTGCCCTGCTCACTGTGCTGAAGAAGACGGGCTCCATGATCTTCTGGGTGCTGCTGATCCGCGCCATCCTGAGCTGGGTCAGCCAGGGCCGCAATCCCATCGAGTACGTGATGCATCAGCTGACCGAACCCTTCCTGGCCCCTATCCGCCGCATACTGCCGGCGCTGGGTGGCCTGGATCTCTCCGTACTGGTCGCCTTCATCGCGCTGCAGGCCATAAACTATCTGTTGGGGGATCTGTTCGGTCAGCTGTGGTGGATGATCTGATGCCAGCCGTCCTGCTGGAAGGGGACGCGCTGATACTGCACCTGATGATCCAGCCCAAGGCGAGCCGGGATCAGATCGTCGGCTTGCACGGGGACGAACTGAAAGTGGCCATCACGGCGCCGCCGGTGGATGGCCAGGCGAACAGCCATCTGATCAAGTATCTGGCCAAGCAGTGCAAGGTGGCCAAGGGGCAGGTCAGGATAGTGCGGGGGGAGCTCGGTCGGCACAAGACGGTCGCCATCGAGGCACCAAGACAGATCCCCGCCGAGATCGCCGCCCTGCTGGAGAGTGGAACAGGAAAAGGATGACATCATGAAAACAGTCTGGATGAGCTGCCTGCTGGCGCTCTTGATGACGCTGCCGGTGCGGGCCGAGCAGATGAAGGAGCTGGGCCCCTGGCAGGTTCACTACAGCGCCTTCAACTCCAGCTTCCTCACCCCTGAGGTGGCCAAGGCCTATGGCCTGGAGCGCAGCCGCTACAACGGCGTCGTCAACATTGCGGTGCAGAACAAGCAAGGGGTGGCTCAGGCGGTGGGCATCAGCGGCGAGGCCAAGAACCTCACCGGCACCATACGTACCCTGAGCTTCCAGGAGGTGAAGGAGGGGGACTCCATTTACTACCTGGCGGTGCTGCCCTACCGGAACGAGGACACCTACCAGTTCACCCTGAAGATCATGGGGGAGGGGCAGCAGCAGACGCTGACCTTCCAGCAGACCTTCTACGTCGACTAGCTGTCCGGATGCGATGAAAATGCCCCGAACCCACAGGTTCGGGGCATTTTTTTATCCGGCGAGAACCTGCCTCCGCAGTTAGCGGCTGGCCAGCGGGTAGGTGAACAGGGCCAGGTGGGCGAAGTTGAACAGGAAGTGGATCGTGATGGCGACGCCAAGGCGCCCGCTCAGCAGGAAGGCCAGGCCGTAACAGGCCCCCGTCAGGGCGGCAAACAGCACCAGCAGCGGACCACCGGCCAGGTGGGCGGCCCCGAACAGCAGGCTGGCGACCAGGAGGCCGAGCCAGGGCTTGCTTCGGCTCGCCACCCCTTGCTGGATGAGGCCGCGAAACAGCGCCTCTTCCGCCACGCAGGTGAACAGCAGGTTGTTGAGAGCGAACAGCCACCACCAGTGGGGCAGCCCCACTTCGGGCTTGAGGGCCCCCAGTTGCCAGGCGATGATCAACAGGGCCGCCAGCGGCAGTATGAGCAGAGCCAGCGGTCGCCAGCGTATCGCGCCGCCCGGGCCGAGCAGGGCGGGCCAGGCCAGCAGCAGGCCGAAGAAGATGAGCGGCTTGTCCAGATTGAGGTAGAGGGTGAAGGGGACGCTGGCGGGACCGGCTTGCACCCGATCCAGCACCTTGAGGTTGTCAAAGCCCGGCACCAGGTGCAGCGTCAGGGCCAGGGCCCACAGCAGCACCAGCGTCAGTGCGACGCCACGCCAGGGCTGGGGCAGGCCGGGCGTGCGCCAGGCCAGCAAGAGACCGGCGAGGCTGACCAGCGCGGCGACGGGGCCGAGTCGCTCCAGCCAGAGCGCGGTCAGCAGGGCGACCCCCAGCAGGATCAGGCCGCTCCGCTGCTGGCGCGCCAGGCAGAGCAGCACGGCCAGTCCCAGGGCGAGCCAGATGAGGGTGTCAGGGAGTGGTAACATTGAGTCTCCTTGTGGGTTGCAAGGGGCGCACCTTAACGAGCCTTCGCCTCTGGCACAAGGCGCAATGGACTGGTCGGAGCCCAGGCAGGCTCCTTCTTGCCGACAGCGCTGACCGGCCTGGGCAATAAAAAGCCGGAGCTAGGCTCCGGCTTTGGGGACAGGTGGTGGCCCGGGTGACGGGGCCCAGACCAGATTAACGGCCGGATTCGGCGATGACGCGGGCTATGATGTCGGCGCGCTTGCTCGCTTCCAGCTCGCCCAGGGCGATGAGGCCGGCCTTGAAGATGACGTTCTTCGGCAGGCTGACGTCGTCCAGGGTGGTGATGGCTTCGACGTGCAGACCGTTCAGGCGGCTGGCATCGCGCGGGCTCAGGTTGACCTGGGTATTCATCACCTGCTTGCCTTTCTTCTTGGCAGGCACGGCGGCTTTCTGGCTGGATTCCTGGTCTTCGTCTTCCGGCAGTTCGTCATCAAAATCGTAAATGGACATAGTCAATCCTGTTGGGTTGCAAGGGGCATGCTCGCCCGAAATGTGGGTATTCAGCCCATATCCTCGTTGCGGATAAAGGCGCGCCAGGAGCCGAGCACCTGGGCAAAGTCTTCCAGTCCGCACATGGCCAGCTGCTCATCATCGTAGTAGGCGAGATCGTCGAGATCCTCATCCAGCTCGATATTGAGGACGTTGGCTTTCACCTCGGCCTCCTCAGGGGTGAGCAGCAGCGAATAGTCACCGCCGTGACGCCTGTACTCCGTGCGGGTTCGATTGGAGAGCTGGTCGATGATGGAGAAGAGCTCGTCGAGCGTATCCTCATCCTTGCCAACTTCATCGATCAGCCACTGACCTATGGCCTCATGGCCCATGGAGAACCGGGCGCGATAGCCACCGAACGGGTCGCGGCGAAATTCATAGTCCATAGCGGAGTCCCTATCGGAAGGGTGGAGCCACCACAACACGGAACGGCGTGACGCCGGTTCCATGATCCCGGGTGGGGCACAGATAGCGTAAAGTGGCCTATTCTAGCGATCCCCCCCGCCCTTGTCTTGATGATGTGGGATCTTTAACGGGTCTGTCCCCCTGATCCAGGCCGCCCGGGGGCCTGTCAACGAATGGAATGGAGAGGCAATGCAGCTCAATGACACCCTTGCCCGTCAGATTGTGAGCCGGGCGATGAAGATACTGTCGTTCCCGGTCAAGGTAATGGACGAAAGCTGCCTTATCATCGCCTCCGGCAACCCTCTGCTATCTATCCGGAGATTCAATGACACCCTTGCTCGTCAGATAGCGAGCCGGGCGATGAAGATACTGTCGTTCCCGGTCAAGGTAATGAACGAAAGCAGCCTTATCATCGCCTCCGGCAACCCTCTGCTATCTATCCGGAGATGTTATGCAGCTCAATGACACCCTTGCCCGTCAGATAGTGAGTCGGGCGATGAAGATCCTCTCTTTTTCGGTCAACGTGATGGACGAGCGGGGCCTCATCATCGCCTCCGGCAACCCGGAGCGGCTCCATCAGCGTCACGAGGGGGCCGTGCTGGCGCTGACCGAAAACCGGGTGGTGGAGATAAGTGAAGCGACCGCCCAGCAGCTCAAGGGGGTGAGGCCCGGCATCAACCTGCCCATCGCCTATCAGGGGGAGTTGCTCGGGGTCATCGGCATCTCGGGGGATCCGGAAGAAGTGCGTGCTTACGCCGAGCTGGTGCGGATGACCGCCGAGCTGATCCTGGAGCAGGCGGCGCTCACCGAGCAGTTGCAGTGGGACAAACGCCACAAGGAGGAACTGGTGCTGCAGCTCATCCGCGGCGAGGGGCGTGCGGATCAGCTGCAGCAGGCGGCCCGCTTCCTCGATCTGGATCTGGCGCAGCCTCGCGTCGTCGCCGTGCTGGCACTGGAGGAAGCGGAGCCCGCCCGCCTGCGGGAACTGGTGCACCTGCTGGAAAACCCGGAGCGGGACAACCTGGTGGCCATCAACGGTCTGGACGAGATAGTGGTGCTCAAGCCGGCCCAGCTCTGTGACGGCGTCTGGCAATCGGCGCAGGAGCGCAGCCGCATCAAGCAGCTGCTGGCCCGCATTCCTCATTTCAAGGTACGCATAGGGGTGGGTGATTACTTCGCCGGGACGGGCGGATTGGCGCGCTCCTACCAGACCGCCCGTGACACCCTGCGCCGTGGCATGAGCCAGGCGCCGCGCAAGCAGGTCTACTTCTTCGAGGATTACCGTCTGCCGGTACTGCTCGGCAGCCTGGCGGACTCCTGGCAGGCGGATCAGCTGCGCGCCCCGCTGCAAAAGCTGGCAAAGGAGGATGCAAAGGGAACGCTGCAAAAGACGCTGCGCCAATATTTCTTGCAGGATTGTGATCTGCATCCCTGTGCCGAAACGCTCTTCATCCACCCCAATACCCTGCGTTACCGGCTGACCCGGATAGAGCAGATAACTGGATTAAGTTTCAACAAGTTAGATGACAAGTTCCTGCTCTATCTCGGGCTCAATCTCGACGGTTGATTTGTTAATTTGAACAAGAATGAAGGTTCCTGAGGCGTGATTTTTGGTTTTAAAGCCAAAGCATTCCGGGCCGGGATCACCATAATGGCCACCACTTACTTCCACTCAAGGTGCCCGTCATGATCCCTGTATCCGCGCTCGGTGCTCTCGCTGCGCTCTCCATCGCCATCTTCCTCATTCTGAAGAAGGTGCCGCCTGCCTACGGCATGATAGTCGGTGCCCTGGCCGGTGGCCTGATCGGCGGCGCCGACCTGACCCAGACCGTCGCCCTGATGATCGGCGGCGCCCAGGGGATCACCACGGCCGTGATGCGGATCCTGGCCGCCGGCGTGCTGGCGGGTGTCTTGATCGAATCCGGTGCCGCCACCACCATAGCCGAGACCATAGTCCGCAAGCTCGGCGAGACCCGTGCCCTGCTGGCCCTGGCCCTGGCGACCCTGATCCTGACCGCAGTCGGCGTCTTCGTGGACGTGGCCGTCATCACCGTCGCCCCCATAGCGCTCGCCATCGCCCGCCGTGCAGACCTCTCCAAGGCCGCCATCCTGCTGGCCATGATAGGGGGCGGCAAGGCGGGCAACGTCATGTCCCCCAACCCGAACGCCATCGCCGCGTCCGACGCCTTCCACCTGCCCCTCACCTCTGTGATGGCGGCTGGCATCATCCCGGGTCTGTTCGGTCTGGTGATGGCCTACTGGCTGGCCAAGCGCCTCAACAAGCGGGGCAGCAAGGTCGCGGCCGACGAAGTGGTGAACTTTGATGGTGGCAAGCTGCCCGGCTTCTTCGCCGCCATCAGCGCCCCTCTGGTCGCCATACTGCTGCTGGCCCTGCGCCCGGTGGCCGGCATAGTCGTGGATCCGCTCATCGCCCTGCCCCTCGGCGGCCTGGTCGGCGCCCTGATGATGGGCAAGTTCAGCAAGGTGAACCAGTTTGCGGTCTCCGGTCTCGCCCGCATGGCGCCGGTGGCCATCATGCTGCTGGGGACGGGTACCCTGGCTGGCATCATCGCGAACTCCGGCCTGAAGGACGTGCTGATCAGCGGCCTGACTGCCTCCGGTCTGCCCTCCTACCTGCTGGCCCCCATCTCCGGCGCCCTGATGTCGCTGGCGACCGCCTCGACCACGGCCGGGACAGTGGTGGCCTCCAACGTGTTCAGCTCCACCTTGATCGAGCTGGGGATCAGCAGTCTGGCGGGGGCCGCCATGATCCACGCCGGTGCCACCGTGTTTGACCACATGCCCCACGGCTCCTTCTTCCACGCCACCGGTGGCAGCGTCCACATGGGGGTGGGTGAGCGCCTCAAGCTCATCCCGTACGAAACCGCGGTGGGTCTGACCATTGCAACTGTCTCCACCCTGATGTTTGGCGTGTTTGGCCTCGCCTAAGGAATTGATATGAAGATTGTTATTGCCCCCGATTCATTCAAGGAGAGCCTGAGCGCCATGGCGGTGGCCGATGCCATCGAGGCCGGTTTCAAGCAGGTGCTGCCGGATGCCACCTACGTCAAGTTGCCCATGGCCGATGGCGGCGAGGGCACGGTGCAGTCCCTGGTGGATGCCACCGGTGGCCGCATCCTGCCGGTCGAGGTGACGGCACCGCTCGGCAACAAGGTGCAGGGCTTCGTCGGCCTGCTGGGGGATGGCCAGCGTGCCGTCATCGAGATGGCGGCGGCCTCAGGTATCCATCTGGTGGCACCGGAGCAGCGCAATCCGCTGCTCACCTCCAGCGTCGGCACCGGCGAGCTGATCCTGGCGGCGCTGGAGATGGGGGTCACTCACCTCATCCTAGGCATCGGCGGCAGTGCCACCAACGACGGCGGTGCCGGCATGATCCAGGCGCTCGGCGGCAAGCTGCTCAAAGCGGATGGCTCTACCATCGAGCTGGGTGGCGCGGGTCTGGCCGAACTCGCGTCCATCGACCTGAGCGAGCTGGATCCCCGCCTGAGCGAGCTGGTCATCGAGGTGGCCTGCGATGTGAACAACCCGCTCTGCGGCCCGAAAGGCGCCTCCGCCGTGTTCGGCCCGCAGAAGGGGGCGACCCCGGAGATGGTGGCGCAGCTCGATGCCAATCTGGCCCGCTACGCCGACTGCATCGAGCAGGCCCTCGGCTGCCGAGTGAAGGATATTCCGGGGGCGGGCGCCGCCGGTGGCATGGGCGCCGCTCTGGTCGGCCTGCTCGGCGCCGAGCTCAAGCCCGGCATCCAGATCGTCATCGAAGCCTTGAAGCTGGCCGATGAAGTGGCCGATGCGGATCTGGTCATCACCGGGGAAGGGCGCATCGACAGCCAGACCATCCACGGCAAGACGCCAATCGGTGTCGCACGCTGCGCCAAGCAGTTCGGCAAGCCGGTGATCGGCATCGCCGGCTGCCTGACCGACGATTGCGGCGTGGTCCATGACCATGGCATCGACGCCGTGTTTGCCGTGGTCAACCGGGCCATGTCCCTGCCGGAGGCGATCGCAACCGCCACCACCAACCTGCAGCTCACGGCCCGCAACGTCGCCGCCCTCTATCTGCTGCGTCGTTAATCCTCTTCTGGCCGGTGCCCGTCACCGGCCGCACCCCGCCCCGTGTAGCGGATGTGGTTGCTCCCCTGAGGGCGGACCCTCTGACGCACCTTGCCGATCCCAGGATCGGCTTTTTTATTATCCTGCTGTCTTCTCTATGGTTTTTGTATTCTGCCAGGGGCCTTTGCGGCATAGTGATCCCCCATAGTACAAGGAGCAACCCATGATCTTGCTGACCCTGGGGGTACTGCTGTTTACCCTGATCCATCTCTATCCCTGCTACGCCGCAGCGCACCGTGCCCGCCTGCGGGATCGGCTGGGGGAGAACCGTTACAAGGGACTCTTCTCGCTGCTGGTGTTCGTCGCCATCGGCTGCATCCTCGCCGGCTGGCGCAGCGCTAGCCCCATGCCGCTCTACTTCCTGCCCGCCTGGGGGCCCATGCTGGTGATGGCGGCCATGCCGGTCGCGCTGATCCTGCTCTGCGCAGGCCTGGGGCCCAACCACCTGAGGCGTTGGCTGGTACACCCCCAGCTGCTCGGTACCCTGCTCTGGGCCTGCGCCCATCTGGCGGTCAACAGCGAGGCGCGCTCCCTGGTGCTGTTTGGTGGCCTGGGGCTCTGGGCGCTGGTCAGCATCGTCTGGATATCGGTGCGGGACTGGCGCACCAAGCCGAGGCCGGCGGCCAACTGGCAGGGGACGGGGATCAGCGTGGGCGCCGGTCTGGTACTCACGGCCCTGCTCATCTTCTGGGGGCACGGCTGGTTGACCGGGATCCCGCTGCACTGATCCCTGAACCTTGTTCGGGGATCTCGCGTATGATGGAGAAAACCCGAGGAGTCACGTCGATGAAATGGTTCACCCTGCTGCTGTTGCTCGGATCTGGCGCGGCATCTGCCGCCTGTCCCGACTACTTCAATGTGGAGATGCGGGAGCTCAACAACACCCAACGCCACAACCTCTGCCAGCTGACCGAGGGCAAGGTGGTGCTGGTGGTCAACACCGCCTCTTATTGTGGTTACAGCGGCCAGTTCCGGGATCTGGAGGCGCTCTACCAGAGCTACAAGGAGAAGGGGCTGATGGTGCTGGGGTTCCCCTCCAACGACTTCTGGCAGGAGGCGGGCAACGAGAACAAGACTGCCGAGGTGTGCCGCCGGGATTACGGTGTGACCTTCCCCATGTTCAACCGGGTCTCGGTGCGTGGCGCCGATGCGGTGCCATTGTTCAAGGGGCTGGCGGCCGCCGCCGACGGGGATGCACCGAACTGGAACTTCCACAAATACCTGGTGGGCCGCGATGGCAAGCTGATTGCGAGCTATGGTGCCAATCAGAATCCGGCCGATGATCCCCTCAAGGAACAGCTGATCCAGGCGCTGGGACGCTGACCCTACCCCCTGGCGGGCGGCTCTGGAATAATGGGGGCCCGCCACTCACTCTGGTTATCCCGTGCTGCAACGTCTTCCCCAAATGGTGATCTTCGATGCCCTGGTTCGCGAGCAGGGCATCTCGGCGGCCGCGCGGCGGCTCGGGGTCTCCAAGTCCCACATCAGCAAGCAGCTGGCCCAGCTTGAGACCGAGCTCGGCGCCCAGCTGGTGCAGCGCACCACCCGCCGTTTCTCCCTCACCGAACTCGGCCAGGAGTATGCCCGCCACTGCCGCGCCCTGGTGGCGGTGGCGCTGGAGGCGGACTCCATGGTGGCGGAGCGGCGCGGCAAGGTGAGCGGCGTGCTGCACCTGGGGGTGGGCCAGTCCTTCGGCCGCTTGCACGTGATCCCGCGGCTCAAGGCATTCCAGGCGCGCTACCCGGATCTGGAGCTGGAAGTATCCCTGTTCGATCACCGCACCAATCTGGTGGATGAGGGGCTGGATCTCTGGATCACCACCTACGAGGACAAGCCCGAGGCCCTGGTGGGGCAGCGGCTGGCGGACATCGGCTTCGTGCTGGTGGCCTCGCCGGACTATCTGCTGAGCCACGGCACCCCGCTGCACCCCAGGGATCTGGCCAGGCACAACTGCATCACCTATCAGAGCCGGGAGCGGCGCTACCACGAGTGGTCGTTTCGCCAGGGCAAGGAGCGCCAGACGGTGCAGGTGGCCGGCAACTACCGGGTGGATCTGGCTGAGGCGGTGCGGGATGCCGCCCTGGCCGGGCTCGGCATCGCCTATGTTGCCAACTATCTGCTGGACAAGGAGCTGCAATCCGGCCAGCTTATCCCCCTGCTGCCCCAGTGGCGCCCGAACCAGAAGATGGCGGTGCACGCCGTCTACGCCAGGCGGGAGCACCTGGATCCCAAGATCCGCCTATTCATCGACTTCCTCAAGGAGAGCTTCGGCCCCGAACCCTACTGGGCGCAGCGGCTGGCCCCCTGGCTGGGGGGCAGATTGTCCGGCGTGGAGGAATAATCGTTTCCATACAGGAACACTGACTTTCGCCTGATACCAAAAACGAGCCAAATCAGCAAGTTGACGCAACCGATATCGTGCAAACGTTTTTGCTAACAGGGTTGTAACCAGGTGGACTTGCAGTGATGGGGGCAGGGGAGCAGAATCCGCGCCCATCTTCAGCCCCAATAGATGGAATCCCTATGATCGCCCTGCTCGGCATCTTGAGTATCCTGGCGCTAGCCGCACTCTGCTCTGATAATCGTCGTCGTATCCCGTTGAGAACAGTGGGCTTCGCCCTCTGTTTGCAAGTCCTCTTCGCCGCCCTGGTGCTCTGGCTGCCAGCGGGTCAGCAGGTGCTCAACGGCGTCAGCGAGAGCGTCAGCAGCGTGATCGGCTACGGCCAGGAGGGGATCGCCTTCCTGTTCGGTGATCTGGCCAAGTTCAAGCTGGGCTTCATCTTCGCGTTCAACGTGCTGCCGGTCATCATCTTTTTCTCCGCGGTGATCGCCATCCTCTACCACATCGGCCTGATGCCGAAAGTCATCGCCCTGCTGGGCGGCGGCCTGCAGAAGCTGCTGGGCACCGGCCGTGCCGAGAGCCTCTCCGCCACCGCCAACATCTTCGTCGGCATGGTGGAGGCTCCCCTGGTGGTCAAGCCCTATCTCTCCAGGATGTCTGACTCCCAGTTCTTCGCGGTGATGAGCTGCGGGTTGGCCTCGGTGGCCGGTGGCACCCTGGTGGGCTATGCCAGCATCGGGGTCGAGCTGAAATACCTGATCGCCGCCGCCTTCATGTCGGCGCCTGCCGGTCTGGCCATGGCCAAGATCCTGGTGCCGCCCGGTGCCGATGAGGAAGATCATCATGAAGATGTGGAGATCCCTCGCGCCACCAACGTCATTGAAGCGGCGGCCGATGGCGCCATGTCCGGTCTCAATATCGCTGTGGCGGTGGGCGCGACCCTGCTGGCCTTCGTCGGTGTGATTGCCATGCTCAACGGCCTGCTGGGCTGGGCCGGCGATCTGGTGGGGCTGGATCTGAGCTTCCAGATCATCCTGGGCTGGCTGTTCGCCCCCGTCTCCTGGCTCATCGGCGTGCCCTGGGATCAGGCCCAGGCGGCCGGCGCCCTGATCGGTACCAAGATCGTCATCAACGAGTTCGTCGCCTTCATCGCCCTGGTGCAGGATCAGACCCTGAACGAGTCGAGCAAGGCCATAGTCACCTTCGCCCTGTGCGGTTTCGCCAACATCTCCTCCATGGCGATCCTGATCGGCGGCCTGGGGGCTATGGTGCCGGAGCGCAAGTCCTTCATCGCCGGCTACGGCCTGCGGGCCATCCTGGCGGGGGTGCTGGCAAACCTGATGAGCGCCTCGCTCGCGGGCCTGTTCCTCGCCCTCTGAGTGGCCTCGGAGCTCGTGCCTTCAAATCAAAGCCCGCTTCGGCGGGCTTTGTTGTGGCCGTTGTCGGGAAAAAAAAAAAGCGCCTCAGAGGAGGCGCGGGGAAAAAGACAGATTGGAAGCGTCACATGGGTGCCACTTGAATGAGGGATGAGCCGTGCCATCCAAGTGTGAGTGCATCATGCCTTTCCCAGTCTGAAGCCCTTCTGAGGCGATTCTTCATACTATGTTCATTTTGCTAAACGCCCGGTAGCGTCGGTTCGAAGCCTCTTTTCCTCAGCTCCAATGCCAGCAACCAGCGTTGTGAACGGGATGCCGCCGGCTAACCAGGGGTCAGGGAGTCAGCGTGAAGGTGTCGACAGCCTGTTGCTCCAGTGCCGGCAGCCAGCGTTGTGAACGGGATGCCGCCGGCTAACCAGGGGTCAGGGAGTCAGCGCGAAGGTGTCGACAGTCTGCTGCTCCAGTGCCGGCAACCAGCGTATGAAGGGGATGCCGCTGGCTAGTCAGGGGCTCAGGGAGTCAGCGCGAAGTTGTCGGCAGCCTGCAGCTCCTGTGCCGGCAACCAGCGTATGAAGGGGATGCCGCTGGCTAATCAGGGGCTCAGGGAGTCAGCGCAAAGTTGTCGACAGTCTGCTGTTCCAGTGCCAGCAACCAGCGTTTGATGGGAATGCCGCCGGCGTACCCCGTCAGTGCGCCGCTGCTGCCTATCACCCGGTGGCAGGGCACTATGATGCTCAGGGGGTTGCGGCCGTTGGCCGCCCCGACGGCCCGCACCGCCTTGGGGTTGCCGATGGCCTGGGCTATCTCGAGGTAGCTGACGGTCTCGCCGTAGGGGATGTCGCACAGGGCGCGCCACACCGACTGCTGAAAAGGGGTTCCCCGGGCGGCGAGCGGCAGCGTGAAGTGCCGCAGCCGACCGGCAAAATAGGCCTCGAACTGCTCGAGGTAGGGGGCCAGGGCCACATCGTCCCGCTGCCATTCCGCTGTCGGGGTGACCGGCTGCTCCCCCCGCAGGAACTCCACGAAGCGCAGGCCATCCTGATCGATGGCGACCAGCAGGGGGCCCTGGGCGCTGTCACAAAAACTGTATTTCATGGATCTCTCTTCCTCGGCCTGAACGGCTCACTCCATCCCGGGCTTGCCACGGGCCGACTTGATCTCGCCCTTGCGCTTCTTGGCGTCAACCCGCTTGCGCTGGGAGCTGCGGGTCGGCTTGGTGGCGTGGCGGGCCTTGGGGCGCCACGCCGCCTTTTTCAGCAACTCGGTCAGGCGGCTCATGGCCTCCTTGCGGTTCATGTCCTGGCTGCGGTGGGTCTCGACCCTGATCTGGATGAAGCCATCGTGAACCCGGCTGTCGCTGAGCTTCTCCAGCCCCTCCTTGTAGAGATCCGGCAGGCTGGGGGAGTCGCGGTAATCGAAGCGCAGCCAGACGGCGGAGTCCGTCTTGTTGACGTGCTGACCCCCGGCCCCCTGGGCGCGCATGGTCTGAAACTGCAGCTCATGCCAGGGAATGATCACGCTGTTGGAGATGACTAACATGGGGTGATGCTCTCATTTGGTGCATCAAGGGAGTCTGGTGCAGCTTGGTGCCTCATTATGGGGCGAGATGCGCTTCCTTGGTGATCCTGAGCCGAAATGGCTCAAGGGTTAATGGCTATCTTTATGAAAATAAACAATAAAAATACTTGGCACAAGAATTGATGACCTCTTCATGACATACCATGGATTGGGAGCAACCAGATGAAGCTGATTACTGCGATTATCAAACCTTTCAAGTTGGACGACGTGCGCGAGGCCATCGCCAACCTGGGGGTCGAGGGTCTGACCGTGTCCGAGGTCAAGGGCTTCGGTCGCCAGAAGGGGCACACCGAATTATACCGGGGGGCAGAGTACCAGGTCGACTTCCTGCCGAAGGTAAAGCTGGAGATCGCCACCGCCGACGAGAACGTGGAAGGGGTGATCGAGGCCATCTGCAAGGCGGCTTATACCGGCAAGATAGGGGACGGCAAGATCTTCGTCTATGACCTGCTGCAGGCAGTGCGCATCCGTACCGGCGAGAGCGACGACGAGGCGCTGTGATGCCGCGCCAGGACCCCGGCTACTGAGCCGGTCGGGTTGAGCGCTCAGGCCCTGCCGGGTCGATAGAAAAAGAGAATGCATGGTCATGAAGAGACTGGGTGGGATTCCATCCGGTCTTTTTGTTTTAGCGACGATTAAATATCTGGCCTTACCTCTGCAAACCGCCTTGATCCTCTCATCCTGATTCATGCAGAATGCAAACGAAAATAGTTATCACTATATGCACAGACAAGGAATGGATGATGAAAATGAAGATGCTGGCGCTGGTGTTCTCCTCGCTGATCGCCCAGTCGGCTTTTGCCGCCGCAGAAGTGAATGTCTACTCCAATCGGCAGGATGAGCTGATCAAGCCCATCATCCAGCAGTTCGAGAAAGAGACCGGGATCAAGGTTAACGTGGTGTTTGCCAAAGAGGGGCTGAACGAGCGCCTGGAGCGCGAAGGCAAGCTCTCCCCCGCGGATCTGATGCTGACCGTCGACATCAGCCGTCTGACCGACCTGGTGGACAAGGATCTGGTGCAGCCGGTGGACAGCAAGACATTGCAGGAGAACATCCCCTCCATCTATCGTGATCCGGACAACCGCTGGTTCGCCCTGACTACCCGGGTGCGCGCCATCTACTCCAGCAAGGATCGCCTCGGCAAGCTCGACACCATCCGCTACGAAGATCTGGTCAAGCCTGAATTCAAAGGAAAAATTTGTACCCGCAGCGGCAAGCACGAGTACAATGTGGCGCTGGTTTCGTCCATGATTGCCCATCACGGCATGGCGGACACCAAGACCTGGCTGGAAGGGGTCAAGGCCAACCTGGCGCGCAAGCCGCAAGGCAACGACCGGGATCAGGTCAAGGCGATCAAGGACGGTATCTGTGACGTCTCCCTCGGCAACAGCTACTACCTGGGCGCCATGTTGAAAGACCCGGCGCAGAAGTCCTGGGCCGACGCGGTCGAGATCAACTTCCCGAACCAGGCTGATCGCGGTGCCCACGTCAACGTGAGCGGCGTGGCCATGACCAAGTATGCCAAGAACAAGGAAGCCGCCCAGAAGCTGATGGAGTTCCTCTCTGGCGACACCGCCCAGCACATGTACGCGGACGTGAATGCCGAGTATCCGGTCAAGGCCGGAGTCGAGCCTTCCGCCATGGTCAAGTCCTGGGGCAGTTTCAAGTCTGACCCCATGCCGGTCAGCGACTATGCCAAGCACCGCAAGGACGCCTTGCAGCTGCTGGATGAAGTGAAATTCGACTTGTAATCAGATGGGGCCTAAGGCCCCATCAATCGCTGTGGACTCATGAAAAATTTTGGATGGATTGCCGGCAGCTGGGCCACCGCCCTGCTGCTGGGTTTGCCGGTGCTTGCCCTCATCTTCTCTGCCTTCTCGGCAGACGGGGAGCTGTTTCGCCACCTCGCAGATACGGTGCTGCTCGACTACCTTGGCAACACCTCAGGGCTGGTGCTGGGGGTAGTGCTGCTCAGCCTGCTGTTCGGGGTGCCCACCGCCTGGCTGGTCGCCATGTGCCAGGTGCCGGGGCGCCGCGCCCTGCAGTGGGCACTGATGCTGCCCATGGCCATGCCCTCCTACATAGTGGCTTACGTCTATACCGACCTGCTCGACTACTCGGGCCCGCTGCAGGCGGGGCTGAGATCCCTGTTTGACTGGCAAGGCCCGGCCGATTACTGGTTCCCGGCCATCCGCTCCCTCGGCGGTGCCGCCTGGGTGCTGGCGCTGGTGCTCTTCCCCTACGTCTATCTGCTGGCGCGCGCCTCCTTCCTGGAGCAGTCGGTCAGCCTGATCCACTCCAGCCGGTTGCTCGGCTGCACCCCCTGGCAGAGCTTTCGTCGCCTCAGCCTGCCCCTGGCCCGCCCCGCCATCATGGTGGGGGCGTCGCTGGTGGCGATGGAGACACTGGCGGACTTCGCCACCGTCCATTTCTTTGCCATCAACACCCTGACGACGGCCATTTACGACACCTGGCTCGGTTACGGCAGCCTGGCCACCGCCGCCCGGCTCTCCTGCCTGATGCTGCTGGCGGTGGTGCTGCTCATCGCCCTGGAGCGCCGCTCCCGCCAGCGCCAGCAGGTATTCCAGAAATCCATGGGCCATGAGCAGCCCCTGCGCTACCCCCTCAAGGGGGCGAGCCGTCTGCTGGCCGGGCTCTGGTGCTGGGGACTGGTGCTGGCCGGTTTTGGCCTGCCGTTCGTCATCCTGCTGGATTACGGGGTGCGCTATTTCGAACTCTCGTGGACGCCGGAGTTCGTGCGCTTCGCCGGCAACAGTCTGCTCATCTCGGCCCTGACCGCCCTGCTCGCCATGGCCATCGCCCTGCTGCTCGGCTTCTTCCGCCGCCTCGATGGCGGCACCCGCAGCCTGCTGCCCCTGCGTATCGCCGCCACCGGCTATGCCATGCCGGGCACTGTGCTCGCCATCGGGGTGCTGGTGCCGCTGACGGCGCTGGATTTTGGTCTCAACGATCTGGCCGAGTGGCTCGGGATGCAGGGGCCAGGTCTGCTGCTGACCGGCACCCTCACCGCCATCGTGTTTGGCTACCTGGTGCGCTTCGTGGCCATCGCCATCGGCTCGGTGGAGAGCAGCATGGGCAAGATCTCCCCCAGCCTCGACATGGCGGCCCGCTCCCTGGGGCAGGGGACGGGGGGCATGCTGCGCCGGGTGCATCTGCCCCTGGTGCGACGGGGCCTCTTTGCCGGTGCCATGCTGGTGTTCATCGAATCCATGAAGGAGTTGCCTGCGGCCCTGCTGCTGCGGCCGTTCAACTTCGAGACCCTGGCGACCCATGTCTATCAGTTCGTCTCGGACGAGATGCTGGAGCGCGGCGCGCTCGGCGCCATCGTCATCGTGCTGGTGGGGCTGGTGCCGCTTATCTGGGTCAACCGCAGCCTGGACAGCCCGGGGCACTGAGTCGCCACGCCGGCCAATGAAATTGCATACGGTGTGCTTGACCGAAAGGCAGGGCACCGCCAGAAACGAGAGGAAGTCAGTCGTGTCTTGCTTGCAAGTAGAGAAGGTTAGCTGCCGTTACAACGGCCAGAACGTGCTGGAGCAGCTCTCCCTGACGGTGGCCGACAACGAGATCGTCTGCCTGCTGGGGGCGAGTGGCTGTGGCAAGACCACGCTGCTCAAGGCGGTCGCCGGCCTGCTGCCGCTGGCGGAAGGCCGGATTCATCTCGGTGAGACCCTGCTGGACGGGCCCGGCGTGACGGTGTCGCCTGAGCGTCGCCATATCGGCATGATCTTTCAGGATTACGCCCTCTTTCCCCACCTGACGGTGGCCGAGAACATCGGCTTCGGGCTGACCCGGGCGCCTCGCGACACCCGCCAGCAGCAGATCGACGAGGCGTTGACCCTGGTCAATCTGCAGGGGCTGGGGGATCGCTATCCCCATCAGCTCTCCGGTGGTCAGCAGCAGCGGGTCGCCATTGCCCGCGCCCTGGTCTGCAAGCCCAGATTGATGCTGCTGGACGAGCCCTTCTCCAACATCGATACCCAGGTGAGGATGAAGCTGATCCTGGAGATCCGCACCCTGCTCAAGCGTCAGGGGATAGGCGCCATCTTCGTCAGTCACAGCAAGGAGGAGGCGTTTGCCTTCGCCGATCGGCTGGCGTTGTTCCGGGCCGGTCGCATCGAGCAGGTGGGCCAGCCGGAGCAACTCTATCGCCGCCCCGAGAACCGCTTCGTGGCGGAGTTTCTCGGCGGGGTCAACTATCTGGCGGCCGAGGTGGTGGACAGCCACTGCGTGCAGACAGCGCTCGGGGTCATCTGTGGCCATGAGCCGCACGGTCGCGCCCCGGGAGAGCGGCTGCAGCTGATGCTCAGGCCCCAGCAGCTGGCATTGGCGGCCGCCGCCGACGGCGACTTGCTGGTGCGGGAGCAGCAGTTCCTCGGCCATCACTGCCGGGTGTTGGTGGAGTGCGCCGGCCAGGTACTGGAGGCCAGCATAGGGGAGCCTCTCGAAGGGGAGAGGGCGCGGGTGACCGTGGCCCCCCATGCCCTGGTGCTGTTCGAACAGATGCCTTGATAGTGATGTGAAATCAAGGAATTGACCCCGTTCCGGTTTATAATCGCGCCACGCCCATAGCCAATGTCTTTGGAGAGAGAAATGAAAGCCCAAGCCGGGATCTGCGCAGAGCCGAATCTGCATGCCCTCTATCTGATGTTCAATCGCACCGGTGACGGTGTCGAGCTGGCCACCCGTCTGGCCAGGCTGCCGGTTCTGTGGGATGCGGTGAGCGCCGATTTCCCCGACGCTGGTTTCAGCGGTCTGGTCGCCGTCGGCGCCGAGGGCTGGGATGCCATCTACCCGGCCGCCCGTCCGCCCCAGTTCCGTGGCTTCATGGCGCAGTCTGCCAACGGCCAGGAGGCCCCGAATACCCCGTTCGATCTCTTCGTGCAGCTGCGCGCCGATCGGGTGGACGTGCTCCATCATGCCGGCCATCGTGTCATGGCCCTGCTGGCCGGCCTGGTGGAGCTGACCGAGGAAGTCCGCGGTTTTCGCAACCAGGATTGCCGGGATCTGACCGGTTTCGTCGACGGCACCGAGAACCCCCAGGGTGAGCACAGGGCCGACGTGGCGCTGATCGACGGGGGCGAGTTCGCCGGTGGCTCCTATGTCCATGTCCAGCGCTGGGTGCATGCCATAAGCGACTGGGAGAAGCTGGCGCTGAAGGAGCAGGAGGACATCATTGGCCGTACCAAGGTGGACAACATCGAGTACGAGTCGGCCGACAAGCCGCTGACCTCCCACATCAAGCGGGTCAACCTCAAGACCCCGAAGGGAGAGTCCATGGAGATACTGCGCCAGAGCATGCCCTGGGGCACCATGCGCGAGCAGGGGCTCTACTTCATCTCCTGCTGCCGCACCCCGCAGCACTTCAATGCCATGCTGGCCAGCATGTACAAGGGGGAGGGGAGCCACTTCGATCACCTGCTGCGCTTCACCAGGGCGGTGACAGGGGCCGCCTTCTTCGCCCCCTCCATCGATTTTCTGGTCGCTCAAGGCAAGTAACCGCTTGCCGAGTGCGCGGAAACGAAAAATCCCGGCCTTGGCCGGGATTTTTCGTTCAGGTGGCGCGAGCGCGACCGGATCAGGGGGTCTGTTCGAACAGCTCGAGGGCGGAGAGGTAGAGCTCTTCGATGTCGGTGTCGCTGGTCGGGGTGATGAAGATGGTGTCATCACCGGCTATGGTGCCGAGGATACCTTCGGCCTTGCCGAGGGAGTCGAGCAGGCGGGCGATGAGCTGGGCCGCACCCGGGCTGGTGTGGATCACCACCAAGGCGCCGTTGTGGTCGACATCCAGTACCAGGTTCTTGAGCGGGCTGGAGGTGGTGGGCACACCCAGCTCCACCGGCAGGCAGTAGACCATCTCCATCTTGGCATTGCGGGTGCGGACGGCGCCGAAGCGGCTCAGCATGCGCGAAACCTTGGACTGGTTGATGTTCTCAAAGCCCATCTCTTGCAGGGCAGTCACTATCTCTGCCTGGGAGCCGAAACGCTCCTCTTTCAGCAAGGCTTTAAAGGCCTTGGCCAGTTTTTCTTGCTTGTCGTTATGTTTCATCTTGGACTCACGAATGAGGGAGGTGACCGCCTGTCACGCTCAGGCGGCAGATACGAACAGCGCTGCTATTTTGCATTCATATGCCTGTTTTGGCAAGGAAGCGGCGCTTGTTCTGCATATTGATTCAAATATAGCTTGCATCAACTTATGCTGGCGCTAGAATCAGGACGAAATTTTGAAAACTTATTCAATTGGGCTGTATGGGTATCGAATTAATCGGCATCGAAAAATCCTGGCACAAGGTGCCGGTACTGCAACAGGTCAGCTTCCGGACTGCACCCGGCGAGACCTTGGTATTGCTGGGCCCGAGCGGTGCGGGCAAGAGCTCGCTGCTGCGGATGATGAACCTGCTGGACACCCCGGATGCGGGGGTGCTGCGCATCGCCGACAGTGAATTTTCTTTCCCGTCCAGCCTCTCTCCCGCGGAATTCAACCGCCAGGCCCAGGCCTTGCGCCGCAAGGTGGGCATGGTGTTCCAGCAGTACAATCTGTGGCCCCATCTCACCGTGATGGAGAATCTCATCGAAGCCCCCATCAAGGTGCTGGGCATGAGCCGCGAGGCTGCCATCGAGAAGGGCGCCTACCTGCTGGCCCAGTTGCAGCTGGCCGACAAGCGGGATGCCTGGCCGGCGCGCCTCTCCGGCGGCCAGCAGCAGCGGGTGGCCATCGCCAGGACCCTGATGATGGATCCCCAGGTGCTGCTGTTTGACGAGCCCACCGCGGCGCTCGATCCTGAAATAACCAAAGAGGTGGCGGAGATCATCCGCACCCTGAGCCAGACCGGCATCACCCAGGTGGTGGTGACCCACGAGGTGGAGTTCGCCCGCAAGGTGGCCAGTCAGGTGATTTATCTGGAGAAGGGGCGGATCATCGAATCCGGCACCGCCGCCATCTTCCAATCCCCGCAAACCAGCCGGTTTGCCGAATTCTTGATGCATTGATACTGAATCGATAAGGAAGCTGTCATGAAAAAGAGTCTGTTGCTGGTTGCTGCCATGGGCCTGCTGAGCACCTCGGTGCTGGCCAAGGAGATCAAGTTCGCCACCGAGGCCACCTATGCGCCGTTCGAATACCTGGATGACAAGAACGAGTTCCAGGGCTTTGACATCGATCTGGCCCGCGCCGTCTGCGAGCAGGCCAAGCTGGAGTGCAGCTTCCACAACCAGGCCTTCGACAGCCTGATCCCCAGTCTCAAGTTCCGTCGCTATGACGCCGTCATCGCCGCCATGGACGTGACCCCGGAGCGGGCCGCCCAGGTCGACTTCTCCGACATCTATTACGAGAACTCGGCGGTCTTCGTGGCCAAGAAGGGCGCCTTCAAGGGGCCTGAAGAGCTGGTGGACAAGACGGTCGGCGTGCAGAACGGCACCTCCCACCAGTCCTACCTGGTGGACAACTGGGTGAGCAAGGGTCTGCTGACCGTGCCCTACGCCAGCTACCAGAGCGCCTTCCTCGACATGATGAACGGTCGCACCGACGGCGTCTTCGCCGACACCGCCGTTGCCGCCGACTGGCTCAAGCAGCACAAGGAGTACGGCGTCATCGGCACGCCGGTGACCGACGCCAAGTACTTCGGTACCGGCTTTGGCATCGCGGTGGCCAAGGGCAACCAGGAGCTGCTGACCCAGCTGAACAAGGGGCTGGCCGAGATCAAGGCCAATGGCACCTATCAGAAGATCTTCGACAAGTACTTCGCGCAGTAAGCCATGCTGAGCCTGTTGTTGGATGCAGCCTGGATGACCCTGGGGCTGGCCTTGGCATCACTGGTCGGGGGCATGGCGCTGGCGCTGGCGTTCAGCGCCGCCGAGCTCAGCAAGCGCAGTTGGCTGGTGTGGCCTGTGGCCACGCTGACCACGCTCATTCGTGGTTTGCCCGAGCTGTTGGTGGTGCTGTTCATCTACTTCGGCTCGACCCAGGTGTTGTTCCTCATCACCGGCGAGTACGTGGAGTTCAGCCCCTTCGCCTGCGGCGTGCTGGCGCTCTCCCTGCTGTTCGCGAGCTACGCCACCCAGACCCTGCGGGCGGCGCTCAATGCGGTACCCGCCGGGCAGCGGCTGGCGGCGCTGGCACTGGGCCTGGGCAAGGGCCACATCTTCTTTCGCATCGTGCTGCCCCAGGCCTGGCGTCACGCCTTGCCGGGGCTGGGCAACCAGTGGCTGGTGCTGCTCAAAGACACGGCCCTGGTGTCGCTTATCGGGGTGAACGAGATGATGCGCCAGGCCCAGATGGCCTCGGCCAGCACCTATGAACCCTTCACCTGGTACGCCGCGGCCGCCCTCATCTACCTGGCCATCAGCCTGGTGAGTGAGTTTGGCTTGAAGCAGGCTGCCCGCTACACCCGCCGTTACGGAGGCTGACCATGCAGGATTACCTGATGACCCTGCTGGGGGGGCTGGCGATTACCCTGCAGCTCACCGCGTTCAGCCTGCTGCTTGGCGTGCTGATGGCGGCGGGTATGACCTGGGTGCTGGAGCGCCGCATTCCGGTGGTGACCCAGCTGGTGCAGCTGTGGGTGCTGGTCTTCACCGGCACGCCTCTGCTCATCCAGATCTTCCTCATCTACTACGGGCCTGGCCAGTTTGAATGGCTCAAGGCGGGGCCGCTCTGGCCGTTGCTCAAGCAACCCTGGTTCTGCGCCGTGCTGGCGCTCGGGTTCAACACCGCGGCCTACTCCACCCGGCTGTTCAAGGGGGCGCTCGACGCAATCCCCGCAGGCGAGGTGGAAGCCTGCCGGGCGCTCGGCTTCTCCGCCGGCCAGACTCTGTGGATGAAGACCCGCCACGCGGCCCGTCGGTTGGTACCCGCCTACTCCAACGAAGTGATCCTGGTGCTCAAGGGCAGCTCCCTCGCCAGCACCATCACCATCATGGACATCATGGGGCTGGCCCAGCGTCTCAACGCCCAGACCTATGACACCCTGGCGGTGTTTACCGTGGCCGGGGGCCTCTACCTGACCATGAATGGATTGTTAACAATTGGTTTCCGCTGGTGCGAGAAGCGGGCACTGGCATTCCAGTCCTGAAGCAGTCGTATTTACCTCTTAATGGTGAGGGAGACACAGGAAATCTGTGTCTTTCCTCTCATTTATCGCATATTCCTCTCCGCTTTCGTCGCCGCTTGCTCCCTGGCTCACAGAACCCGTGATTACAACTGTTATCAGATTGTTTTTTAGCAGGGGATCCTTTAAGGTGAGGCGCACAATAAGAAACAGCGTTAACCCAACTAGAAACAACCTTAAACCTACGCTTAGACATGGAGTTGATCATGAAAGTTGCCGTTCTGGGTGCCGCCGGTGGCATCGGCCAAGCCCTTGCTCTGCTGTTGAAAAATCGCCTGCCTGCCGGTTCCGAGTTGAGCCTGTATGACATTGCCCCGGTCACCCCGGGCGTGGCGGCGGACCTGAGCCATATCCCGACTGACGTGAAAGTAAAAGGTTTCTGCGGTGAAGATCCGAGCCCGGCTCTGGTCGGCGCCGATGTCGTGCTGATCTCTGCCGGCGTGGCGCGCAAGCCCGGCATGGATCGTTCCGATCTGTTCAACATCAACGCCGGTATCGTCAAGAACCTGGTGGAGAAGTGTGCCGCCTCCTGCCCGAAGGCACTGATCGGCATCATCACCAACCCGGTCAACACCACGGTCGCCATCGCCGCCGAAGTGCTGAAGAAGGCCGGTGTCTATGACAAGCGTCGCCTGTTCGGCGTGACCACCCTGGACGTCATCCGTGGCGAGACCTTCGTGGCCGAGGCCAAGGGCCTGAACATCGACAAGATCCGCGTCAACGTGATCGGTGGCCACAGTGGCGTGACCATACTGCCGCTGCTCTCCCAGATCGAAGGGGCCAGCTTCACCGCGGAAGAAGCGGCTGCCATGACCAAGCGCATCCAGAATGCCGGTACCGAAGTGGTGGAAGCCAAGGCCGGTGGCGGTTCTGCCACCCTCTCCATGGGTCAGGCAGCCTGCCGTTTCGGTCTGTCCCTCATCAAGGGTCTGCAGGGCGAAGCCAATGTCATCGAGTGCGCCTATGTGGAAGGCAACGGCGAGCACGCCACCTTCTTCGCGCAGCCGGTGCTGCTGGGCAAGAATGGCGTCGAGAGCGTGCTGGACTACGGCAAGCTGAGCGCCTTCGAGCAAGAGTCCATGGACAGCATGCTGGCTACCCTGAAGGCCGATATCCAGCTGGGTGTCGACTTCGTCAAGTAAGCCGCAGCGTCGATCATGAGGGGAGCCCAGGCTCCCCTTTGTCATTTCCGGGGTTTGCCATGGCGAGCTAAGGAGATGGACCTGTCTGCCGATAAAGAGGGCAGCAGGAGATCCCTATGATGAAACCCAGTACCCTCATCGGCCTCGTCGGTCTGTGCAGCCTCCCCTTGCAGGGGGCCGAGCCGATCTCGGCGGCCGCGCAAACCCAGTCGGTGGCGGCCGCCACAGTCCCGACGCCCTCGGCGGCCTTGCCATCGATCGCCCCGGCACCAGCACAGGCTGCATCAGCGACCCAGCCGGCCACCGCACCTGTACCGTCAGCCGCAGTGCCGGCGGCTGCCGTTGCCCCAGCGCCGGTGGCGTCGGCTGCGTTGCCTACGGCTGTCGCTGATCCGGCCCCTGTGCTGTCGAGTGTTGATGCACCCGCCCCAGTGGCATCAGCCCCGGCGGCAGCGCCGCTGCCCAGGGCGGTGAACCCTGGCTCCCTGGCCACCGGAGAGCTGCAGGCGGTGCCGCTCTATCGGCAGGACGAGCTGCTCAACTGGATAGAGCAGGGACGTCATCTGGCCCGGGTGAAGCAGGACAGGTGCCAGCTGACCCAGGACATAGAGGCGCGCGCCTCCGTGATGAAGATCCCGGCCTATCAGTTTCTGTGGGGGGACATGCTGGCCTGGGGCGTCTGCATCAAGCCGGACGCCCAGATCGGGGTGCAATACATGTGGGAGGCGGCCAATCAGGGTCTGGCTCCCGCACTGGAGCAGCTCGGGCGCTATTACTGGAAAGGCATTTTGGTCCAGAAGGATCTGGTGCGGGCCGAGACCCTGATGCGGGAGGCCGCCAGCCTGGGTTTCCAGCGGGCCCAGATAGAGTGGGTCGAGATGCTGCTGCAGGGCATGGGCAGTCCGCTGGACTACGAGGAGGCCTACCACTGGCTGCACGGCGCCGTCATCGGCGACAAGGCGACCCACCAGAAGGCGGCTAGCCTGCTGAGCCGGCTCGGCAATCGCATGCCCGCCAATGCCATCGCCCGCGCCAAGGCGATGCATTAAGCCCGGCAAGCCAGGCCACTCGATACAACAAGGCCCGCGAACCTGAGTTCGTGGGCCTTGTGCATTTCTCCGGTCAGAGGGAGGGATCAGAGATCCTGATGGGGGCCGAATACCTCGTAGTGCATCCGGTCGGCAGGCACGCCCAAACTGCTCAGCTGATCTTTCACCGCCTTCATGAAGCCCAGGGGGCCGCAGAAGTAGTAGTGGGCGTTGGCCGGGATGAGGCCCGTGACCTGTTCCAGCACCAGGGTGCCGCTGAAGTCGTAGTCCATCCCCTGCACGTCCTGCTCGGCAGGCACCCTGTACCAGACCCGGCTCTGCAAGCTGGCATGCTGGCGGCTCTTGGCCTGGATCTCTTCCTTGAAGGCATGGTGGGCGCCATGCTCGCAGGCATGGAGCCAGCGGATTTCAGTTTCTGGTTGCTCGGCCAGCAACTGGTTGAGCATGCTCAGCATGGGGGTCAGGCCCACTCCGGCGGAGAGCAGCACCACTGGTGTGGTCGTCTCGGTCTTCAGGAAGAAGTCCCCTGCCGGTGGCATCAACGCCACCTCGTCACCGACGTGAAGCTGGTCATGCAGCATGTTGGAGGCCTGGCCATGGGGCTCGCGCTTGACGCTGATGCGGTAGTCGCGGCCATTGGGGGCATCGGAGAGGGAGTATTGACGGATCTCCTGATGCTCCAGCGACGGGTGATTGAGCCTGATGCTGATATATTGCCCCGGCTTGAAGCGCAGCACGGGTTTGCCGTCGACGGGGGCCAGCACGAAGGAGGTGATAAGCTCGCTCTCCTGGCGCTTCTCCTTGATGAGGAAGGGGCGGGCCCCCTGCCAGCCACCGAGCTCGCTCGCCTTCTCCCGGTAGAGCTCGCCCTCCCGACCGATGAAGATGTCGGCCAGCACGCCATAGGCCTTGCCCCAGGCTTCCACTACCTCGTCCGTCACCGCGTTGCCACCCATTTCTTTGAGCGTGGCCAAGAGATGACTACCCACAATGTGATATTGTTCCGGCTGGATCAGGAAACCCGTGTGCTTGTGGGCGATGCGTTCCACGGCTCCGGCCAGGGCCCCCAGGTTGTCGATGTTCCTGGCGTAGGCCGCCACGGCACTGAACAGGGCCAGGGGCTGACCGCCACTGCGCTGATGGGCCAGGTTGAACACATCCTTCAACTCGGGGTTGTGGTTGAACATGCGCTGGTAGAAGTGCTGGGTGAGGGCAGGCCCCGCCGATTCGAGCAAAGGAATGGTGCTCTTGATGACGGCGATGGTGGCTTGGTCTAACATAGGAGGTCCTTTCTAATTGAACATCTGGAATGTCACTTAATAAGTTGCATCCTAAATGTTTAATTGATCTGGATCAATCATCAATTCTTTGCGCTATGCGCCACAGGCACTATGAGACTAACAAGCTATACCGATTTTGGATTGAGAGCCCTGCTCTATCTGGCCACGTTGCCGGAGGGGGAATTGTCGAGCGTGGCCAAGGTGTCTGCCTTGTATGACGTCTCTCGCAATCACATGGTGAAGGTGGTGAATCAGCTGGTGAAGCTGGGTTATCTGCAATCCCAGCGTGGCAAGAATGGCGGGATCCGCATGGCCTGTTCCCCTGAGAGCGTGAACATAGGCCAGGTGATCCGGGCGCTGGAGGGCAATCTGGACGGCATCGACTGCAGCTCGCCGGTGTGCCACATCGTTTCCGTCTGTCTGCTCAAGAGTGCCCTGAAGGAGGCGATGAACGCCTTCCTTGCGGTGATGGACGGCTATACGCTGCAAGATCTGCTGGCCAACCGCGACGAGCTGCAGCAGGTGTTCGGCGAGTTGATCCCGACCCTGGTGCTGGAGCCGGATGACGAGAGCGAGTGAGACGAAAAAGGCTGCCATCGGCAGCCTTTTTTCAATCCTCGTAACCTGACTCGTTACGGTAGAGGTGTGGCATGATCCTCGCCATCTTCACCATGTTGTTCTCCACTTCGAGGATCTCGATGGGATAACCCGCCAGCCTGACGCTGATGTTGGGCTGGGGGATCTCTTCCAGGTACTCCAGGATCACCCCGTTGAGGGTGCGCGGGCCGTCGATGGGCAGGTGCCAGTGCATCTCCTTGTTCAGCTCGCGGATGCTGGCGGAGCCTTCCACCAGGAAGGAGCCATCCGGCTGGGGGTGGATCTCGTCGCTCGGCGCCGGGGCCATGGAGGTGGTGAAGTCGCCCACTATCTCTTCCAGGATGTCATCCAGGGTGATCAGCCCCTGAATATCCCCATACTCATCGACAATCAGCCCGATCCTCTCCTTATTGCGCTGGAACTTGGCCAGCTGCACGTTGAGGGGGGTGCCCTGTGGAATGAAGTAGATGGGATCGACTTCCCGCAGCAGGCTGGACTTGCTGAACTGGTCCTTGGCGACCAGTCTGAGGGCATCACGAGAGTGTAAAAATCCGACAACGTCGTCAATATTGTCGCGATAGAGCAGGATCTTGGTGTGAGCACAGTGAGCCAGCTGGCGCAATATGCTCTTCCAGTCGTCGTTGATGTCGATGGCAGAGATCTCGCTGCGCGGCACCATGATGTTTTCCACCGTCATCTTGTCCAGATCCAGAATGCTGATCAGCATCTCCTGATGGCGCTGGGGAATGAGGCTGCCCGCCTCGTTGACTATGGTGCGCAGCTCTTCGGTGTTGAGGGAGTCATCCTTGCGATGTTCCAGTCGCAGCAGCTTGAGCAAGAGGTTGGTGATGCTGTTGATGAGCCAGACCAGGGGGGCGAAGGGCACCATCAGCCCCTTGAGAACCCAGGAGGCGGGGTAGGCGATGCGCTCGGGAAACATGGCCGCCAGTGTCTTGGGGGTGACTTCCCCGAACACCAGCACCACCAGGGTGAGGCCGAAGGTGGCGATGGCGACGCCGAGATCCCCGAACAGCCGGATGCAGACTATGGTGGCGATGGCGGAGGCCAGGATGTTGACCAAGTTGTTGCCGATGAGGATGAGGCCAAGCAGGCGATCCGGTCGGGCCAGCAGCTTTTCGACCCGACGGGCTGCCTTGTGCTTGGTTTGGGCCAGATGCCGCAACTTGTAGCGGTTGAGGGACATCAGACCGGTTTCGGAACTGGAGAAGAAGGCTGACAACACAATCAAGATAACGAGAACAATCAGTAATGTGCTCGTTGAGATACTGTCCAAGAAGGGCTCCTGTTGGGGTGGTGTTTGGGTGGCTGAACCGTCAGCTCAGCAAGACTTCCTTGACGAAGCGGCTGCCAAAGTAGGCCAGGGTCAGGATGACGCTGCCGATGAGGCTCAGCATGATGACCTTGCGACCACGCCAGCCACGGGTGTGGTGACCCCACAGCAGCAAGGCGTAGACGCACCAGGCCAGGATCGAGAGGATGGCCTTGTGGGACTTGCCCTGGGCGAACATGTCTTCGAGGAAGAACAGACCCGAGGCGATGGAGAGCGTCAGCAGCAAGAGGCCCGCTGAGATGAGCTGGAACAGGCGCTTCTCCACCGTCATCAGGGGCGGCATGGCCGGCAGATGGCTTATCTTTCTGGACTTCAGCTGCCGATCCAGACAGGCAAGCTGGAGCGCAAACAGGCAGGCGATCATCAGTACCGAATAGGCCATCAAGGCGAGCCCGATGTGCAGCAGCAGTTGGGGATGCGCTTCCAGATGGGTGATGTAGCGACCCGGTATGAGGGCGCTGGCGGCGAGCAACAAGGCCGAGAAACTGTAGACCACGGGCAGCAGGATCCAGCCGTTGAAACGGCGGGTAACGCAGGTCATGAAGCAGCTGATGATGAGGCTGACCAGGGAGGCGACGTTCAACATGCTGAGATTCTGGCCGGAATGGGTGGCCAGCACCTCGCTGCCCACCGCCACGCCATGGGCGGTCAGGGCCAGGCCGACACAGGCAAACAGCGACACCTGCCCGACGGGCTTGGCGCTGAGCAGCAGGTGCAGAGAGGCGATGATGGCCAGCAGGTAAAACGCCAGGGCCAGAACAGAGATCACGATCATAACCAGGTCGTTGTCGAACAAGCTTTTATGGATAAGAGGGGCAGTATACCTTGCACAAGATATGCTCGCCAGTTGTGCCAGGGGCTAACTGCCCATATATAAGTAGCAGCTGACAGCCCCGTGCGGCGAATAATCGTCCTCCGGCGTTGACTGGGGTATAATGCCCTCCATTTGTTACACCCGCTCATTCGATGGCGGGTCACCGCCGCAAGCGGTGAGTAATCGTCCTCACAGTGCTGACTGGGGTATAATGCCCCACTAGTTACGCCAAGAATCGGAATGCGTCATGTTTGAGAATTTGACTGAACGACTCTCGCGCACCCTGCGCAATGTCAGTGGCCGTGGCCGGCTGACCGAAGAGAACATCAAGGATACCTTGCGTGAAGTGCGCATGGCGCTGCTCGAGGCGGACGTGGCCCTGCCGGTGGTGCGTGACTTCGTTGCCCGCGTGAAAGAGCGTGCCGTCGGCCAGGAAGTGGCCAAGTCCCTGAGCCCAGGCCAGGCCTTCATCAAGATAGTGCATGGCGAGCTGGTCTCTGTCATGGGAGAGGCGAACGAGCAGCTCAATCTGGCCGCCCAGCCGCCGGCCATCATCCTGATGGCGGGCCTGCAGGGTGCCGGTAAGACCACGACTGTGGGCAAGCTCGCCAAGCTGCTCAAGGAGCGCCACAAGAAGAAGGTGCTGGTGGTCAGTGCCGACGTCTACCGCCCGGCGGCGATCAAGCAGCTCGAGACCCTGGCCAATGACATCTCGGTCGATTTCTTCCCGAGCGATGTGACCCAGAAGCCGGTGGCGATCGCCACCGCCGCCATCGATCAGGCGCGCAAGAAATTCTATGACGTGGTGATCGTCGATACCGCCGGTCGTCTGCACGTGGACACCGAGATGATGGCGGAGATCCAGGATCTTCACGCCACTATCAAGCCGGTCGAGACCCTGTTCGTGGTGGATGCCATGACAGGTCAGGATGCTGCCAATACCGCCAAGGCGTTCAACGAAGCGCTGCCGCTCACCGGCGTCATCCTCACCAAGGCGGACGGCGACGCCCGCGGCGGTGCCGCCCTGTCGGTGCGCCACATCACCGGCAAGCCGGTCAAGTTCATCGGTATGGGCGAGAAGACCGATGCCCTCGAGCCCTTCCACCCGGACCGTCTTGCATCCCGCATCCTCGGCATGGGGGACGTGCTGTCGCTCATCGAGGAAGTGGAACGCACGGTCGACAAGGAGAAAGCCGCCAAGCTGGCCAGCAAGGTCAAGAGCGGCAAGGGCTTCGATCTGGAAGATTTTCGCGAGCAGCTGGCCCAGATGCGCAACATGGGCGGCATGATGGGCATGCTCGACAAGCTGCCCGGCATGTCCGGTCTGCCGGATAACGTGAAAGATCAGATGGATGACAAGATCACCGTGCGGATGGAGGCCATCATCAGCTCCATGACGCCCAAGGAGCGTGCTCATCCCGATCTCATCAAGGGCTCCCGCAAGCGTCGCATCGCCGCGGGTTCCGGCATGCAGGTGCAGGACGTGAACAAGCTGCTCAAGCAGTTCACCGAGATGCAGCGCATGATGAAGAAGATGTCCGGCAAGGGTGGCATGCGCAAGATGATGGGCCAGATGAAGAACATGCTGCCCCCCGGATTCGGTGGTGGCGGACGCGGTCCGTTCTGATTTTCCTGCTTGTCAGGCAAAAAGGCTCACCGCGGTGAGCCTTTTTCATGCCAACTCCTGCGCAAAAAATAGCAGGCTTGGTTGCAATTATTACGAATCCAAGTAGAATTACGCGGCTTATTTTAAGCTAGGGTCTGCGTATTTGCAGGCCTTGTTCATTAGATGTTCATGAGGACGATATGGTAACCATTCGTTTACAACGTGGTGGCGCGAAAAAGCGTCCGTTCTACCAGGTAGTAGTTTCTGACAGCCGTTGCGCCCGTGACGGTCGCTTCATCGAGCGCGTTGGTTTCTTCAACCCGGTTGCTGCTGGTAACGCTGAGAAGCTGAACCTGGACCTGGCTCGTATCGAGCATTGGGTTGCTACTGGTGCCACTGTTTCTGACCGTGTTGCCAAGCTGATCAAAGACGCTAAAAAAGCTGCTTAATCAGCCAAGCGGTAAGGAGTTAAGGTGGAAAAACCTATAGTTCTGGGCACCCTGGGTACCGTCTACGGCATCAAGGGCTGGCTTAAAGTGAACTCCTTCACCGATGTTGCCGAAGCGATTTTCGATTACAACCCCTGGCTGATCAATCAGAACGGGGTGTGGCGTGAGATTCAGGTCTCGGCCTGGAAGCGTCACAACAAGGGTCTGATCTGCAAGCTCGATGGTATCGATGTGCGCGAGGATGCCCTGGCATTGACCAATGTCGAGATTGGCGTAGCCGCCGATCTGTTGCCTGCGTTGCCTGAAGGTGAGTTCTACTGGCGTGACCTGATTGGTTGCTCCGTGATGACCACCAAGGGATACGACTTGGGCAAGGTGACCGAATTGATGGAAACCGGCTCCAACGATGTGTTGGTGGTTGAGGCCAATGTAAAAGATGCCTTTGGTGCAAAGGAGCGGCTGATCCCGTTCCTGGAAGAGCAGGTGATCAAGAACATTGATCTGACTGCTCGAACAATCGAAGTTGATTGGGATCCTGGTTTCTAGTTTCCCGCGCTAACACGGGTGCCGGAGGTTTCTTATGTGGATTGGGGTGATTAGCCTCTTCCCGGAAATGTTCCGAGCCATTACCGAGCACGGGGTAACGGGTCGGGCCGTCAAGAGTGGCCTGCTGCAGATTGAGTGCTGGAACCCTCGGGATTTCACCCACGACAAACACCGTACGGTCGATGATCGTCCTTATGGTGGTGGGCCTGGGATGCTGATGATGGTTCAGCCGCTGCGTGATGCGATTCATGCAGCCAAGCAAGCGGCGGGAGACGGGGCGAAAGTCATCTATCTCTCTCCTCAGGGGCGCAAGCTGACTCAAGCGGGCGTAACCGAGTTGGCGACGAATCAGACACTGATTCTGGTCGCCGGTCGATACGAAGGTATCGATGAACGCGTGATACAAACCGAAGTCGACGAAGAGTGGTCTATCGGGGATTACGTGTTAAGTGGTGGCGAGTTGCCTGCCATGACCCTGATCGATGCGGTTTCGCGTCTGGTCCCCGGGGTCTTGGGTGATCAGGCCAGTGCCGAGCAGGACTCCTTCACGGATGGCCTGCTGGATCATCCCCACTACACTCGGCCGGAGTTGTTGGATGGATTGGCGGTGCCCGAGGCGCTGACAAGCGGCAATCACGAAGTGATTCGGCGCTGGCGTCTCAAGCAGTCGCTCGGACGAACCTGGCAGAGAAGGCCGGAACTTATTAACAACCTAGCTCTGACTGACGAGCAAGAATCACTTCTTGCCGAGTATGTCCGCGAAGTGCGTGACAGCGTTAAGTAGAGTTTTCAGTTTATCCTAGGTAAGGAAAGACAATGAGCAAGATTATTCAGCAGCTTGAACAAGAGCAACTGCGTACCGACATCCCGGCTTTTGCCCAGGGCGACACCGTACGTGTTCAAGTTCGTGTTAAAGAAGGTGGTAAAGAGCGTCTGCAGGCTTTCGAAGGCATCGTCATTGCCAAGCGTAACCGCGGTCTGCACTCTGCTTTCACCGTTCGCAAGATCTCCAACGGCGAAGGTGTTGAGCGTGTATTCCAGACTCACTCTCCGCTGATCCACAGTGTAGAACTGAAGCGTCGTGGTGATGTTCGCCGCGCCAAGCTGTACTACCTGCGCAACCTGTCCGGCAAAGCTGCTCGTATCAAAGAGAAGCTCAACTAATTCGATTCGAATTGGTGTCGGTATGTCGACGAATAGCTCGACAGGTAGTGAAAAGGCTCGCCAATGGCGAGCCTTTTTTGTATGCGGATTTCGCGCAGGCTGGCTTCAGCCAGGCTGGCTGACCCGCACCACAGAGTTGTCGCGCCCAAAGGGGCCGGGCACATAGTCGTCCGCTTCCCAGTCGTTGTCATAACGGGTCTCCCCGTCTGGCTGCACCAGTTGATAGCAATACTCGAAATGACTGGGGCCATCGGTGGGAAGGTTGAGGGTCGCCTTGAACTCCCCGCTCTTCATTCTTTTCAATTCAATGGGTTGCCACTGGCTGAACTCCCCCAGCAGCAAGACCTGTTCGGCCTCGCCTGCGGCCTCTTTTTCCACTGCGAAGGTCACCTTGACCTCGGGGCGGGACTTGAGAAATTGCTTGTTGATCGGCATATCGACTCCTTGTCACTGACTGCGAAGAAAGTAGATCTGTTCATTTTTATATCACCTTATGACAAAGAAGTTGATAGCAATCGTCAGGCAGGCAGGGCGAAATGACGCCGAAGCAGCTGGTGAGTGAACTCAATCTTGAGGTAGAAGCCCCTTGGCAGTGTCTGGATTGGCTGGCCATTGCGGCCGATGGCGCGAGTCAGCGCCTTGCTGTTGGCCGCCTTGGGGCGCAGTTGCATGACCTGACCGTGGCGGGCGCTGATCTGCTCCACCTCCCCCAGCACTATCATGTCCATCAGCTCCTCCCAATCCTGACGCAGCAACCTGTCTTCTTCTTCGCTCGGGCTCCACAGCAACGGCATGCCGACCCGGCGTTCGCCGACGGGGATGGTGCGACTGCCCTCCACTGGGATCCAGAGTACCCGCGACAGCTTGTTGCGCACATTGGACTCCTCCCAGCGCTGGCCACTGATCCCGATGAGGGGAGCCACGCAGACGAAGGTGGTTTCCAGCGGTTTGCCCTGAGGATCGATCGGGATCGTCTTGAGCTCGATGCCGAGATCGGGGAAGTCCTGCTCCGGCCGGCTGCCCGCGCTGGCGCCCAGCTGCCACTCGATCAACTGGCCGATCCAGCCCTTGTCCCGCCTGAGATCCCGTGGCACCGGGATGCCGGCCGTCGCGGCGAGCTGGGCCAGGGTGAAGCCCGCCATGGCGTAGGCGCGCGCCATCAATTCCTGCTCTGACTGTGGATTAGCGGGCATGAGGGGCTCCTGTTGGCGAGAAGGGGGTGGACAAGTGTGATCCTGACAGAGGATCGCTGTTTTTGTAACCGATCCTTGCCCGGCTATACACAGGGGGGGCAAGATTGTGAATTATCATCTATGGCAATGATTTTAAAGGAATTTGACTTTTTTCTCCAGCCTGGAGAACGGGAGGATCCCGGTTGCAACGAGTTGTCCAAGGGTTTGGCCTGGCTGTTGCACATAGTTATCCACAGAAATCTTGGATAACTGACATAAAGTGGTGATACAGGGCCCGGCATCAGAAATAAATGTGAGAGCACGCCGATTTTTCTCGCCATATCGGTGCAGATAATGCGCCATCCTTGTGGATAAACTAGCCTTGGTTGATCTTTGAACAGTCGAACTTGTTCACAATTGACAGCCAGGATCCTCGGGCGCAAAAGACATGGATCTTGATCCAGTCTTTAAATATTAACTATATGTATTTAAATGAATATTTTGTTTTTATATGAATCGGGTATGATACGGCATGATTTGAAGTCGTAGTATAAAACTACTGTATATACCCGCTTGATCACAGGCTTATGCACAGTCTGGGTGGGCAACTTGCGGAGCTTGTCCTTCAGGTTTGTTTATAACTTTGCTTGAAATGCCAAGTTATTCATGAGTGGAAGATGACAGTCCCTGTTTGCCGCCACGGGGTGAATGTGGAACAATCTCTTTATAGATTCAGCCTTTATAAGGTGATCACGTGATAGATGGCGACGGATTTCGTCCCAATGTCGGCATCGTGATCTGTAACCGTGACGGGCAAGTATTGTGGGCTAAGCGCTATGGGCAGCACTCCTGGCAGTTTCCGCAGGGGGGAGTTGATGATGGTGAATCGCCGGAGCAGGCCATGTATCGTGAGCTGTATGAGGAGATAGGCCTCAAGCCCGACGATGTGACCATACTGGCGACCAGTCGCAACTGGCTGAAGTATCGCTTACCCAAACGACTCGTTCGCTGGGACAGTTCACCGGTCTGTATTGGCCAGAAGCAGAAATGGTTTTTGCTGCAGCTCGATCCTGGCAAAGAGTCCAGGATCCAGTTCGGTTGTCATGGTCACCCGGAATTTGATGATTGGCGTTGGGTCAGCTTCTGGTACCCGGTTCGTCAGGTCGTCTCCTTCAAGCGGGAAGTTTACCGCCGGGTGATGAAGGAGTTTGCCCCGCTGGCCATGCCGGTGCCGGTGGTGCAGGTTAATCGAAAGGATGGGCGGCGCAACCGCTCGCGCTAAGGAGCACAATTAGTTGCTGACGGAACTCAGACGCATCGTCGAGAGCATGGCCGAGGCCAACACCCTCGAACAGGCCTTGCAAGCATTGGTGAGCCAGACCCGGCTCGCCATGACGGTGGACTGCTGCTCCGTTTATGTCGCCGAACCGGACATGCGCCGCTATCGACTGGCGGCGACCGATGGTCTGGCCGAGTCGGCGGTGGGCAAGGCCACCTTGCCGTTCGAGCAGGGCATAGTCGGTCTGGTGGGTCAGCGGGAAGAGCTGATCAACCTGGCCGATGCGCCTTCTCACCCCAGTTTCAAGTTCCTGCCCGATGTCGCGGAAGAGGCGTTTCGCTCCTTCCTCGGCGCCCCCATCATGCACCAGCGCCAGGTGGTCGGCATTCTGGTGGTGCAGCAGAAAGAGAGCCGGCTGTTCGATGAAGGAGAAGAGTCCTTCATGGTCACCCTGGCGGCACAGCTGGCGGCCCGCATCGCCCAGGCCCAGGCCAAGGGCTGGTTGCAGAAGACCGACTGGAGCAAGCCGCTGCGCGGCATCGCCGGTGCCAGCGGCATCGCCATCGCCAAGGCCTGGGTGTGGCGCCCGCGCAAGGCGCTCAACAGCATCACCCCGCGCAAGGACGAGGAGCACGGCAAGCAGCTGGCCCGGCTGGAGCTTGCGGTGGAAGAGGTGCGCCACGATCTGGAGAGCCTGGCGCTGCGCTTTCGCGAGAGCTACAGCCAGGATTCGGTCGCCATCTTCGACATCTATCTGCACCTGCTGAACGATCCCGGCTACATCAAGCCCATCCGCAACAAGGTCAGCAAGGAGCACTGGACTGCCATCTCTGCGGTCAAGATCATCAGCGATCGGCTGATCGAGCAGTTCAAGGGGATGAAGGATCCCTACCTGCGGGAGCGCTCCACCGATGTGAAAGACATCGCCCAGCGGCTCATCAGCCGGCTGGTGCAGGACGAACCCGAGCAGCTCACCATAGGGGAGCCGGTGGTGCTGGTCGCCGACGAGGTGACCGCCACCATACTCGCCGAGATCCCGCGGGAGTTTCTGAGCGGCGTGGTCTCCCTCAAGGGGGGGACCAACTCCCATGCCGCCATCCTGGCCCGCGCCATGGGGGTCGCGGCCATCATGGGGGTGGATCTGCCCCTGGGTGACATAGGCGGGCGCACTCTGGTCATCGACGGTTACAGCGGCGATCTCTTCATCGAACCCAATCAGGTGATCCTGACCGAGTACCGGCAACTGCTCAACGAGGAGCGGGCGCTCGATACCCTGGTGCGCAGCGTCGACAACCAACCCTCGGAGACGGCGGACGGCACCTCTGTCTCCTTGCTGCTCAACGCCGGCCTCAGCGCCGACACCGAGATCTCCCTCAACCATCTGGCGGACGGGGTCGGGCTCTATCGCACCGAGATCCCCTTCATGCTGCAGGACAGCTTCCCCTCCGAATGGGAGCAGACGGCGCGCTATCGCGGGATCCTGGAGACCTATCGGGATCGCCCGGTCTGCATGCGCACCCTGGACGTGGGGGGGGACAAGCAATTGCCCTATTTCCCCATAGTGGAGGAAAATCCCTTCCTTGGCTGGCGGGGGATCCGGCTCACCCTGGATCACCCCGAGTTGTTCCTGGTGCAGCTCAAGGCCATGCTGCGCGCCAGCGAAGGGCTGGACAATCTGGCCATCATGCTGCCGATGATCAGCAGCGTCAGTGAAATCAAGGCTTCCCGCCGGCTGCTGGATCAGGCCTGGCGTGAAGTGTCGGAAGAGGCGGCGAGCCGCGAGGCGGTGATCCGCTACCCCAGCCTGGGGGTGATGATAGAGGTGCCCTCCGCCCTCTACATCCTGCCGGAGATGGCCCCCCTCATCGACTTCTGGTCGGTGGGCAGCAATGACCTGACCCAGTATCTGCTGGCGGTGGATCGCAACAACGCCCGGGTCGCCAGCATCTATGACGCCTTCCATCCCGCGGTGATCCGCGCCCTGCAACTGCTGGTCGATGCCTCCCATCACTACCAGAAGCCGGTCTCGGTATGTGGCGAACTGGCCGGGGATCCGGTCGGCGTGCTGCTGCTGCTGGCCATGGGCTATCGCCGTTTCAGCATGAACACCCACAACATTTCCCGCATCAAGTACGTGCTGCGTCAATCCGATCTCGGCGAGTTGAAGGCGCTGATGGCGGATGGCCTCAAGCACGACAATCCCCACGTGCTCCGTGGCCTGTTTGCCCGCTACCTGGAAGAGCACGGTCTGGGCGGTTTGCTGCGCGCAGGCCACAAGACCAAGCTGCCCGATTGATATTCAGTCTTGTTCCTGCTGACGAATGATCGGAGAATGCGGCTTTTCTTATGACTGGGGCCGCGCCATGCAGCACGACGGATATTGGGTTTTCTCGCAGATTGATCCCGTAGCATTCAGTTTGGGACCACTATCGGTACGCTGGTATGGTCTCATGTATTTGTTTGGTTTCGCCTTTGCCATGTGGCTTGCGGGCCGCCGCGCCGACGCGCCCAACAGTGGCTGGACCCGCAACGAGGTCTCTGACCTGCTGTTCTATGGCTTCCTCGGGGTGATCCTGGGCGGTCGCATCGGCTATGTGCTGTTCTACAACTTCGATCTCTTCCTGGCCGATCCCACCTACCTGTTCAAGATCTGGACCGGCGGCATGTCGTTCCACGGCGGCCTGATCGGGGTCATCACCGCCATGATCTGGTTTGCCCACAAGACCAAGCGTCACTTCTTCACCGTGGCAGACTTTGTGGCACCGCTCATTCCGTTCGGCCTCGGCGTCGGCCGCATCGGCAACTTCATGAACGGCGAGCTGTGGGGCCGGGTCACGGACGTGCCCTGGGCCATCATCTTCCCGGAGGCCGGCCCAGAGCCGCGTCACCCCTCCCAGCTCTACCAGTTCGCCCTGGAAGGGGTGGTGCTCTTCATCATCCTGAACCTGTTCTGGCGCAAGAACCCGCCACGGGGCGCCATTTCCGGCATGTTCCTGCTGTTCTACGGCCTGTTCCGCTTCCTGGTGGAGTTCGTACGCCAGCCTGACAGCCAGCTGGGCCTCTACTTCCAGGAGATCAGCATGGGCCAGATCCTCTCTACCCCGATGATCATCATCGGCGCCCTGATGATCTGGGTGGCCTACAAGCGTCCTAAGCTGTTCGGCAACGCGGCGAAGGAGGCAAAGCAATGAGGGCCTATCTCGACCTTATGCAGAAGATCCTGGATGAAGGCACCGTCAAATCCGATCGCACCGGCACGGGGACTATCTCCCTGTTCGGTCATCAGATGCGCTTCAATCTGGCGGAAGGCTTCCCGCTGGTTACCACCAAGAAGTGCCACCTGCGCTCCATCATTCACGAGCTGCTGTGGTTCCTCAATGGCGACACCAACACTGCCTACCTGAAAGAGCACGGCGTCAGCATCTGGGACGAGTGGGCTGACGAGCACGGCGATCTGGGCCCTGTCTATGGTGCCCAATGGCGCTCATGGCCGGCGACCGATGGCACCGTCATCGACCAGATCCAGAAGGCGGTGGATGACATCAAGCACAACCCGGATTCCCGCCGCATCATAGTCTCCGCCTGGAACGTGGGTGAGCTGGACAAGATGGCGCTCGCCCCTTGTCACGCCTTCTTCCAGTTCTATGTGGCGGACGGCAAGCTCTCCTGCCAGCTCTATCAGCGCAGCTGCGACGTCTTCCTCGGTCTGCCGTTCAACATCGCGAGCTACGCCCTGCTGACCCACATGATGGCCCAGCAGTGCGATCTGGCCGTGGGCGACTTCGTCTGGACCGGTGGCGACGTGCACCTCTACTCCAACCACATGGAGCAGACGGCGCTGCAGCTCTCCCGCGAGCCGCGTTCCTTGCCGCAGCTGGTGATCAAGCGCAAGCCGGACTCCATCTTCGACTACCGGTTCGAGGACTTCGAGATCCAGGGCTATGATCCCCATCCGGGGATCAAGGCCCCTGTCGCCATCTGATCCCGCATCCGCCGTGATGGCGAGCGGTGCTCGGCGGGATCTCCCGCTATGCTATTCCATCTGTTCGAAAGGCGCCTGCGGGCGCCTTTTTCATGCCTGACAAGAATGAATATGCAAAGAAATGAATGTTCCACAGGCGAGGGAAGGCGGGGGAAAACGTGCTTATAGCAGACATGATTTGCTTTGCCTTCGGTTTTTCCGTTGTTATTGGCAGTTAGAAACGATTTTTCATTAGTTCACTCGCCCCCTAGACTGAAAAAGTACAATTTTATGGATAGTTAGACCATGAGCGATGTGTTCAAGCGATTTCTCAAACTGGAGTCAGCCTCCGGAATAATTCTGATCCTGGCCGCCCTGTTGGCCATCGGTCTGGCCAACTCTGCCCTGGCGGAGCACTATCAGAGCTTCCTCAATACCCAGGTGCAGGTGCGCATTGCCGCCCTCGACATCAACAAGCCGCTGCTGCTCTGGATCAACGATGGCTTCATGGCGATCTTCTTCCTGCTGGTCGGGCTGGAAGTAAAGCGTGAGATGCTGGAGGGGGCGCTCTCATCACGGGTGCAGGCCACCTTCCCGGCCATCGCCGCCGTGGGCGGCATGCTGGCCCCTGCGCTCATCTATGCCTTCTTCAACTACGAGGATGAAATCACTCGGGCCGGCTGGGCCATTCCGGCCGCAACCGACATCGCCTTCGCCCTCGGGGTGATGGCGCTGCTCGGCAAGCGGGTGCCGACCAGCCTCAAGGTATTCCTGCTGGCCCTGGCCATCATGGATGACTTAGGGGTCATCATCATCATCGCCCTCTTCTATACCCAGCAGCTGTCGCTGACTGCACTGGCGGTCGGCATAGTGGCGACCCTCACTCTGCTCTGGATGAACCGCCGCGGTGAGGACAGGATCGGCCTCTACATGCTGGTGGGTCTGGTGCTCTGGGTGGCCGTGCTCAAGTCGGGCGTCCATGCGACCCTGGCCGGCGTCATCGTTGGTTTCATGATCCCGCTCAACGGCAAGCGCTATGCCTCGCCGCTCAAGCACCTGGAGCATGTGCTGCATCCCTGGAGCGCGTACCTGATACTGCCGTTGTTTGCCTTTGCCAACGCCGGGGTCTCCCTCGACGGCATCCAGCTGTCGGATCTGCTCAGCCCGGTGCCCATGGGTATCATTCTGGGGCTCTTCATCGGCAAGCCCCTCGGCATCTTCACCATCAGCTGGCTGTCGGTGAAACTCGGCATTGCCCAGCTGCCGAGTGGCGTCAACTTCAGGCAGATCTTTGCCGTCAGCATCCTGTGTGGCATCGGCTTTACCATGTCGATGTTCATCGCATCGCTGGCATTCGAGCATGGCGGACTGGACTACGGCAGCTACTCACGCCTCGGGATCCTGGTGGGATCCACCCTGGCGGCCGTGATCGGTTTTATCGCCCTGCGGATATCGCTGCCCAATCGGGAGGCGAATCAAAGCACGGAGGGGTTATGAGAAGACTCGGATGGTTAGTCTTGCTGGCGAGCCCGGCAGTCTGGGCGAATAGCCTGGCTGAGTGCCAGCAGGATGCGGCGTCTGCCAGTTGTTCGGCCTATCTCAACGGGGTGGTGGACAGCGCCCTCATGCTGGGAGACAAGCAGGCCAAGGCCCGATTCGGTGAAACCTTCACCGAGCGGGCCCTGAGCAGCCGGGCCGGCGAGCGAGTCAAGCAGTCGAACAAGCGCTACTGCGGGGAGCGGATGCCGGATCCGGCCCACCTCAAGCTGACCCTGCAAGAGCAGTTCGGCGCGAACAAGGTTGACTCGATCAGCGACATGTATGACATTCTGGCGGTTGAACTCAGCTGCTACCGGAGCCCGCGCAGCGCGGGAACCCCATCGGATGTCACACCTTAATTACAACCACCTTTACTATTTTTGGATGACTCAGAAGAAGGGCTCCGTCACCCAGGCGGCGGAAGCCCTTTTCTTGACCCCGCAGACCGTCACCGGTCAGATCAAGTTGCTGGAGCAGCGTCTCGGCGGCAAGCTGTTGATCCGCAAGGGGCGCTCCCTCGAGGCCACCGAGCTGGGCCAGCTGGTGTTTCGCTATGCCGACAAGATGTTCAGCCTCTCCTACGAGATGCTGGATATCGTCAACTACCGCAAGGAGAGTCAGATCCTGTTCGACGTCGGCATCGCCGATGCTCTCTCCAAGCGCCTCGCCAGCCGGGTGCTGCTCTCCGTCATCCCCAACGACGGCTCCATCCACCTGCGCTGTTTCGAATCGACCCACGAGCTGCTGCTGGAGCAGCTGAGCGAGCACAAGCTAGACATGATCCTCTCCGATTGTCCGGTGGACTCCAGCCAGCATGCCGGTCTGCTCTCCAAGCGGCTGGGTGGCTGCGGCGTCAGCTTCTTCTGCAAGGCGCCGCTGCCCGAAAAGCCGTTTCCCGCCTGCCTGGAGGAGCGCAAGCTGCTCATCCCTGGCCGTCGAACCGCCATGGGGCGCCAGCTGACCCAGTGGTTCGAGCAGCAGGGCATCTCTCCCAGCATCCTGGGGGAATTCGACGATGCGGCCCTGATGAAGGCGTTTGGCTTCTTCAATCAGGGTATCTTCATGGCGCCGACCATCTATCGGGAGGAGATCCTGGAGGGGGAGGAGGTGATGCTGATCGGGGAGACCCAGGATCTGATGGAGGAGTACTACGTCATCTTCGCCGAGCGGATGATCCAGCATCCGGCAGTGAAGCGGGTGTGCGAGAGTGATTTCTCCTTCCTCTTTGCCGGTCAGGAGGACTTCACCACCATTCAGCCGGCGACCCTGTCATTTTAAATCGACGGGGCAGGGGGTATGATTCCTGTCTTGCAGGGGAGGGAATGCGATGCAGTTGGAAGAGATGGAGGCGAATGCCGGACGTGCGGTGACCCTGCTCAAGGCGCTGGCCAATGAACGGCGCTTGTTCATTCTGTGCCAGTTATTGGACAGAGAGCTATCGGTAGGGGAACTCAACGGGGTGCTTGGACTGAGTCAATCGGCCCTGTCACAGCATCTGGCGGTGTTGCGGCGCGATGAGCTGGTGGCGACGCGAAAAGAGGCCCAGACGGTCTACTATTCGCTGCGCAGCCATGAGGTACGCGAGATGATTGGATTGTTGCATAAGTTGTATTGCAGCGAACCCAAATAAAAAACCGGCACTAAGGCCGGTTTTTTTAGCTTTGTTCAGCCGAAGCTGATTAAGCCATGGCTTTGATCTGGGAAGACAGGCGGCTCTTGTGACGAGCAGCTTTGTTCTTGTGGATCAGGCCTTTGGTCGCCATACGATCCATGATCGGCTGAGCAACAGCGAAAGCGGCAGTGGCTGCAGCCTTGTCGCCAGAGGCGATGGCAGCGATCACTTTCTTCAGGTAGGTACGGGTCATGGAACGACGGCTGGCGTTGTGCTGACGACGTTTCTCTGACTGAAGAGCACGCTTCTTAGCAGATTTGATGTTAGCCAAGGTAAAACTCCTAAAACTGTCTTAGCGAGTGTATTGAAAAGGCCCGGAAATATGCCTTCCCAACCACATATTGTCAAATGATTTGTGCAAATAAACACCGCCCCCCGGTGGTGTGTCAGATGGGAGACGGTTAAACTGTCGGCCGATTCTAACAGCATTCTTTTCTTTCTGACAGTTCCAGAGGCCTCGTCTTGAGTAAGAAATTGATCAAATCCGGCATGATAGTGTCCGGAATGACGCTGGCGTCCCGCGTGATGGGCTTGGTGCGCGATGTGGTCATCGCCAATCTGCTCGGTGCCGGGGTGGCCGCAGACGTCTTCTTCTTCGCCAACCGCATTCCCAACTTCTTGCGCAGGCTGTTCGCCGAAGGGGCTTTCAACCAGGCCTTCGTGCCGGTGATGACGGAGTACAAGAAAAACGGTGACGAGCAGGCCGTGCGCGAGCTGCTGGCGGCGGTGGCGGGCACCCTTGGGGGTATAGTCACCATAGTCACCCTGCTCGGGGTGCTGGGCTCGGGGGTGCTGACCGCCATCTTTGGCTGGGGCTGGTTCTGGGACTGGCTGCACGGCGGGCCGGCGGCCGAGAAGTTCGAGCTGGCCAGCCTGATGCTCAAGATTACCTTCCCCTATCTCTGGTTCATCACCTTCACCGCCATGGCCGGGGCCATTCTCAACACCTTCGGTCGCTTCGCCGTTTCCTCCTTCACGCCGGTGTTTCTCAACCTCACCATGATTGCGGCGGCCTGGTGGATAGCCCCGTTGCTGGAGCGGCCCGAGATCGCGCTGGCGATCGGCGTCTTCCTCGGCGGCCTGGTGCAGTTTCTGTTCCAGTACCCCTTCCTGCGTCAGATCAACATGCTGGTGTGGCCCAAGTGGGGTTGGCACCATCCCGGTGTGGTGAAGATCCGCACCCTGATGATACCAGCGCTGTTCGGCGTCTCGGTCAGCCAGATCAATTTGCTGATCAACACCATGCTGGCCTCCTTCCTCGCCACCGGTGCCATCAGCTACCTCTACTATTCGGATCGCCTGCTGGAGTTCCCCCTCGGCCTGTTCGCGGTCGCCATCAGCACTGTGATCCTGCCGGCGCTGGCCAGGAAGCATGTGGATGCGGATCCGGCTGATTTCTCCCGCACCATGGACTGGGGGGTGCGCATGGTGATGTTGCTCGGCCTGCCCGCCATGGTAGGGATTGCCGTATTGCGCGAGCCCATACTGCGGGTTCTGTTCATGCGCGGCGAGTTCGGCATGCACGAGGTGGCCATGTCGAGCGCCAGCCTGCTGGCATCCACCACGGGCTTGCTGTCGCTGATGCTGATCAAGGTGCTGGCCCCTGGCTACTACGCCCGCCAGGACACCAGGACCCCGGTGCGGATCGGCATCATGGCCATGGTAGCCAACATGGTGTGCAACCTCATCTTCATCTATCCGCTTGGTTATGTGGGGCTGGCGCTCGCCACCGCCTGCTCTGGCACCCTGAATGCGGCCCTGCTGTTCAAGGGGCTCTATCAGCAGGCGGTCTATCGCCCTTCCCGCAACACGGGCCTGTTCTGCCTCAAGTTGCTGGCAGCGACCGTGCTGATGGGGGGCGTGCTTGGCTATCTGTCACCGGATCTCGCCCAGTGGGGGGCCTGGAGCATGGGCAAGGCCACTCTGGAGCTGACCCTGCTGCTCTGCCTTGGGGGCGCGTTGTATGGAATAGTCCTGCTGGTGCTGGGGGTCAGGCCAAGACACCTGAAATCGGGTCAGCAATGAGGCTGATGAGGCCCGGGTTCCGGGCCAGATACCTGAAATCGGCTCAACAGCAGGGCTGACCCTGCCTGCTGCCTGATATATAATCCGCCGATTTCCATGGCAGCAACGCACAAGGCACTGATGGAGCTCATTCGCGGCATTCACAATATCAAGCCCCGTCACCGGGGCTGTGTATTGACCATAGGCAACTTCGATGGGGTTCATCAGGGACACCATGCGGTGTTGGCCCGCTTGCAGGAGAAAGCCGCCCAGCTTGGCCTGCCCGCCTGCGTCATGCTGTTCGAGCCGCAGCCCCTTGAGCTCTTTGCGGGGGACGCCGCCCCTGCCCGTCTCAGCCGTTGGCGAGAGAAGTACGAAGCCCTCAAGGGGATGCAGATAGATCGCATGCTCTGCGTGCGGTTCACGCACCGCTTCGCCGAGCAGGCCGCCAGCACCTTCATCGAGCAGCTGCTGGTGGAGAAACTCGGTGTGCACTACCTGGTGGTGGGCGATGATTTTCGCTTCGGCAAGGGGCGGGAAGGGGACTTCCACCTGCTGGAGGAGGCGGGCCACCGCTTCGGCTTCGAGGTGATCAGCACCCAGAGCTTCCAGGTCGAACGCCAGCGGGTCAGCAGCACCCTGGTGCGCGAGGCCTTGAAGGCAGGGCGGATGGCGGAGGTGGAGCTGATGCTCGGCCGCCCCTATGCCATCAGCGGCCGGGTGGCCCACGGCGACAAGCTGGGGCGCACCATAGGTTTTCCTACCGCCAATCTCGCGCTCAAACGGCAGGTGATCCCGGTCGGTGGCGTGTTCGCGGTGGAAGTGTTATGTTCCGGCAAGACCTTCCCCGGTGTCGCCAATGTGGGTGTACGGCCGACCTTGAGCGGTACACAAGCCAGATTGGAAGTACATCTATTTGATTTTTCTGGTGATCTATACGGTCAGCAGGTCAAGGTGCTGCTTCGCCACAAGCTGCGCGAAGAGCAGAAGTTTGCCTCTTTCACCGCCTTGAAAGAGCAGATCGAACGAGATGCCCTGGCGGCCCGAGCCTGGTTCGGGCTGCCACCATTCAATTTACCCAGCACTCTTTTAGAAAAGAAGGGAACCCAGGACTGATGAGCGACTATAAACACACCCTGAATCTGCCGGAAACCGAGTTTCCGATGCGTGGCGATCTGGCCAAGCGCGAACCCAACATGCTCAAGCGTTGGTACGATCAGGATCTTTACGGCGCCATTCGCCGCGCCAAAGCGGGCAAGCCTTCTTTCATTCTGCATGATGGCCCTCCCTACGCGAACGGCAGCATTCACATCGGTCACTCGGTCAACAAGATCCTCAAAGACATCATCATCAAGTCCAAGGGCCTCTCCGGCTTCGACTCCCCCTATGTGCCGGGCTGGGATTGCCACGGTCTGCCCATCGAGCTGAAGGTGGAAGGTATGGTCGGCAAGCCGGGGGAGAAGGTCTCCGCCGCCGAGTTCCGCGCCGAGTGCCGCAAATACGCCAAGACCCAGATCGAAGCGCAGAAGACCGACTTCATCCGCTTAGGGGTGCTGGGTGACTGGGAACACCCCTACCTGACCATGGACTTTGGCACCGAAGCCAACATCATCCGCTCCATGGCCAAGATCGTCGCCAATGGTCACCTGCACAAGGGTTCCAAGCCGGTGCACTGGTGTACCGACTGTGGCTCCGCGCTGGCGGAAGCCGAAGTGGAGTACTACGACAAGAATTCCCCCTCCATCGACGTGCGCTTCAAGGCAGTCGACGAGGCGGGCGTTGCCGCCAAGTTCGACTGCCCCGAAGGTCACACCGGCCGTGGCCCGCTCTCTGCCGTGATCTGGACCACCACCCCCTGGACCCTGCCGGCCAACCGCGCCATCGCCATGCATGCGGACCTGGACTACGCCCTGGTACAGGTGGAGGGTGACAACCCCGAGCGCCTGATCCTGGCCGCCGAGCTGGTCAAGGACGTGATGGACCGCGCCGGTATCGAGAAATTCCACAATCTGGGCTATGCCAAGGGCGCGGCGCTCGAGCTGCTGCGCTTCAGCCACCCCTTCTACAGCTTCGACGTGCCTGTGGTGCTGGGTGATCACGTCACCCTGGATGCCGGTACCGGCGCCGTGCACACCGCCCCTGGCCACGGTCAGGAAGACTTCGTGGTCGGTCAGAAGTACGGTCTGGAAGTGGCCAACCCGGTGGGCAGCAACGGCGTCTACCTGCCGGATACCGAGCTGTTTGCCGGCCAGCACGTGTTCAAGGCCAATGCGGCCGTGGTCGAGGTGCTGACCGAGCGCGGTGCCCTGCTGCACCACAAGGTATTCAACCACTCCTACCCGCACTGCTGGCGTCACAAGACTCCGATCATCTTCCGTGCCACCCCCCAGTGGTTCATCAGCATGGAGCAGAAGGGGCTGCGCAAGCGCGCGCTGGAAGAGATCGAGCGCATCGAGAAAGATGGTATCAAACAACACGGCCAGAGCGGCTGGGTGCCGGCCTGGGGCAAGAACCGTATCCAGGCCATGGTCGAGAACCGTCCTGACTGGTGTATCTCCCGTCAGCGTACCTGGGGCGTGCCCATCTCCCTGTTCGTACACAAGGAGACTCAGGAGCTGCACCCTGAATCCGTGCGCCTGATGGAAGAGGTGGCCAAGCGGGTCGAGCAGTCCGGTATCCAGGCCTGGTGGGATCTGGACAAGGCCGAGCTGCTGGGCAGCGACGCCGACCTGTATGACAAGGTGCCAGACACCCTGGACGTCTGGTTCGACTCAGGTTCGACCCACTCCTCCGTGGTCGACGCCCGTCCCGAGTTCAACGGCAACCCGGCCGACATGTATCTGGAAGGCTCTGACCAGCACCGTGGCTGGTTCATGTCCTCCCTGATGATCGGCGTGGCCATGAAAGACAAGGCTCCCTACAACCAGGTGCTGACTCACGGCTTCACCGTGGACGGCCAGGGCCGCAAGATGTCCAAGTCCATCGGCAACGTGGTCAGTCCGCAGGACGTGATGAACAAGCTGGGCGCCGACATCCTGCGTCTGTGGGTAGCGAGCACCGACTACACCGGCGAGATGACGGTCTCCGACGAGATCCTCAAGCGCTCCGCCGATGCCTATCGCCGTATCCGCAACACAGCCCGCTTCCTGCTGGCCAACCTGAACGGCTTCAATCCGGCGACCGACATGGTGGCACCGGCCGACATGGTAGTGGTGGATCGTTGGGCCGTGGGTCGTGCCAAGGCGGTACAGGCCGAGATCATGGCTGCGTTCGACGAGTACAACTTCCACGGCGTGACCCAGAAGCTGATGCAGTTCTGCTCCATCGAGATGGGCTCCTTCTATCTGGACGTCATCAAGGATCGCCAGTACACCGCCAAGGCAGACAGCCTGGCCCGTCGCTCCTGCCAGACCGCCCTCTATCACATCGCCGAGGCCATGGTGCGCTGGATGGCGCCCATCATGAGCTTCACCGCCGACGAGATCTGGGCTCTGCTGCCGGGTGAGCGCGGTGAGTTCGTGTTCACCGAAGAGTGGTACGACGGCCTGTTCGGGCTGGAAGCGGGCGAAGTGCTGAACGACGATTTCTGGGCCGAGATCCTCACCGTGCGCGGTGAAGTGAACAAGGCACTGGAAGCCGCCCGTGGTGAGAAGCGCATCGGTGGCTCCCTGCAGGCCGAGCTGACCCTGTTCGCCAAGCCCGAGCTGGCCAAGCGCCTGAATGCCCTGGCCGATGAGCTGCGCTTCGTGCTGCTCACCTCCAAGGCCAAGGTGGTGGTGGCTGACACAGCACCGGAAGGTGCCGTTGTGACCGAGCGCGATGATCTGTGGCTGAACGTGACCCAGTCTGCTGCCGCCAAGTGCGACCGCTGCTGGCACCATGTGGAAGACGTAGGCACCATAGCCGGTCACGAAGAGATCTGTGGCCGCTGCGTCACCAACGTCGAGGGTGACGGCGAAACGCGTCAATTTGCCTGATGAACATGACTCAAGACACTCAAAAAACCGGCCTGCGTTGGCTGTGGCTGGCTGTGCTGGCCTTCGTACTGGACCAGGCGAGCAAGCTCGCCGTGGTCAAGCTGCTGCCGTTTGGCTATCCGGGGGTGGAGATCACCCCCTTCTTCAACCTGGTACATGTCTACAACAAGGGCGCAGCGTTCAGCTTCCTGGCCGATCAGGGGGGCTGGCAGCGCTGGTTCTTCGCGGTCCTGGCGTTTGCCATCTGTGGCCTGCTGATCCACTGGCTGCGCAAGCAGTCGGTCACCCAGCGCTGGAGTGGCGTCGCCTATTCCCTCATCATCGGCGGCGCCCTTGGCAATGTCTTTGATCGCCTGGTGCTGGGCCACGTGGTCGATTTCCTCGACTTCTACTGGCAGCGCTCCCATTGGCCCGCATTCAACCTGGCGGACAGCTTCATCTTCATCGGCGCCGCCATGATAGTGCTGGAAGGCTTCCGCTCCGAAAAGCAGAAGGAGGCGGCATGAGCCAGGCCATAGGCGCTGACAGCAGCGTGCTGTTTCACTTCTCCATCAAGCTGGAAGACGGCTCGGTGGCCGACAGCACTGCGTTGCACGGCAAACCGGCCCGCCTGCGGATGGGTGACGGCAGCCTGACATCGAGCTTCGAGCAGTGTCTGCTGGGGTTGCAACAGGGAGAGGCCAAGAGCTTCACGCTGGCGCCCGAGCAGGCATTCGGCCACTCCAATCCCGACAACATCTATCATCTGGACAGAGCCAAGTTTGGTTCCGATGTGGAGCCAAAAGTCGGCACCATCATCCTGTTCGATCAGCCCAATGGCAGCGAGCTACCGGGCATCATACGGGCGGTGGAAGGGATGTCGGTCACGGTCGATTTCAACCACCCGCTGGCGGGCCACACCGTCACCTTCGAGGTGGAGATCCTGGGTGTGGATGATGAGGAAAAGGTGAGCTGATGGATATTTTGCTGGCTAACCCCCGTGGTTTCTGCGCCGGTGTCGACCGTGCCATCAGCATCGTCGAGAGCGCATTGGAGAAGTTCGGGGCCCCCATCTATGTCCGTCACGAGGTGGTACACAACCGCTATGTGGTGAACAAGCTGAAAGAGGCGGGGGCCGTCTTCGTCGAGGAGCTCGACGAGGTGCCGGACGACAGCATCGTCATCTTCTCCGCCCACGGCGTTGCCAAGACGGTGCGCGAGATGGCCAAGTCCCGCGCCCTCAAGGTGTTCGATGCCACCTGTCCGCTGGTGACCAAGGTGCACATGGAGGTTCATCGCGCCAGCCGCAAGGGTTCCGAGGCCGTGCTCATCGGTCACGCCGGTCACCCCGAGGTGATAGGCACCATGGGGCAGTACGAGAATCCGGAAGGGGGCATGTATCTGGTGGAAACGCCGGAGGACGTGGCCAGGCTCAAGGTGAAGAACCCGGATGACCTCTGCTTCGTCACCCAGACCACCCTGAGCGTGGACGAGACCTCGGACGTCATCGATGCGCTGCGCAAGCACTTCCCCAAGATCCAGGGGCCGCGCAAGGATGACATCTGCTACGCCACCCAGAACCGTCAGGATGCGGTCAGGGAGATGGCCGGGCTGGTGGATGCCATGCTGGTAGTGGGATCTCGCAACTCTTCCAACTCCAACCGCCTGCGGGAGCTGGCCGAGAAGGTGGGGGCGCGAGCCTACCTCATCGACGATGCCTCCATGATTGAATCCCCCTGGCTGGAAGGGGTCGAGCGTATCGGGGTGACGGCGGGGGCCTCTGCTCCCGATGTGCTGGTTCAGAATGTCATCGCCCGTCTGCGTGAGCTGGGCGGCAAGATAGTGACCGAACACCCGGGTCGCGAAGAGAACGTGGTCTTCGAGGTGCCGCCCGAGTTGCGTATCCTCTGATTGACATGCCGGCCCTGTGCCGGCATTTTTGTGATCAAGCTCCCATACCTTGTATATAAAACCATCATAACTTCTCGTTTGAACCCGTAGTTGCAATTACCAACACCGACAACACTGTTTAGACTGTCTCTATCTCACCAATACCGCCCCCAACCATGGATGGAACTGAAGGAGGGTTTGGCACGGTGCACAACAGGACGTTTGCGCCTCTCGGCTTCACGCTCATCGAGCTGATGGTCACCATAGCACTCTTGTCTATCCTGCTGACGCTGGGAGTCCCTTCCTTTCACTCCTTGATCAGGAACATGAGCCTGACGACGCAGGCGAATCAGTTCGTGGCTTCCGTACAACTGGCACGCAGCGAGGCGGTCCGGCGCAATCGCAGCGTGTTATTGTCGGCGCAGGCTGGCAACACGGCCTTGCATTGGGAGCGGGGATGGCAGGTGTGGAGTGATAACAATGGCAACGGCAGTCTGGATGGCGGGGAACTGATCCGCCAGTTTGGCTCGCTCGGGGGAGACGTCTTGACCAGTGACACTGCGATGCTGCGTTTCACCAGCAATGGCTTTCTCGATGGCCGCACTCCTCAGGGACATGTCTTCAGTCTCACGCCATCCTCCTGTGCCGGAGTGAGCGGGCGCAGTATCAGCATCAATGGGACAGGTCACCCGTCGGTTGAGGAGGTCACATGCATGTGACGCGCGATAGCGGTTTTTCGCTGCTGGAGGTCATGATCGCCGTGTTGGTGCTGTCGGTGGGGATTCTCGGTATGGCCACTCTCCAGTTACAGGCGCTAAAGAGCAACCAGTCGGCGCTGAGCAAGACCGAAGCGACCCAGTACGCCAGCTTGATCGGCGATCTGATGCGGGCCAACCGCAGCGCCGCCCTGGCCGGTCAGTACGATATCGCACTGGGTGAGAGCGCGTCAGGGGCGACGGCGGCCGTGGCGGACCTTCAATACTGGAAGCAAACACTCGCCTCCTTACCGCAGGGGGATGGGGCCGTGGTGGTCAGCCAGGGGCGTGCCACCATCAGGGTGCAGTGGCAAGGGGGCCGTCAGGCGGGTGAACCTGCCCAACAGGCCTTGATAGTGAGGACTGAGTTGTGAAGACCGCATCGAGGCATCACCAGGCTGGTGTAGGTCTGGTAGAGGTGATGATTGCCCTGCTGCTCTCCCTGTTCACTATTGGGGTCATCATCCAGGTCTTTCTGGGCAATCACCGTACTTTTCTGATCACTGAGGCGGTCGCCCGGGTACAGGAGGAGAGTCGCTTCGCTCTCAATCTGATGCAAAAAGAGCTGCGACTGGCTGGGTATCTGGGATGCATCAGCAAGCAAGGGGTGACCATTACCAGCACCCTGAGCGCGACGACAACCCCCTATGACTTTCGCATCCGGATCCGTGGTTATGACAACCTGGGCAGCACCTTGCCCACCGCGATCTCCGGGTTGTTCGGGGCAGGGGAACCCAAGCCGCGCAGCGGCAGTGATCTGCTGCTGATCCAGAGCCCGGTCGGGAGCGGAGTGCCCGTGATCCGCAACAACAGTGCCGCCCAGTTGTTTGCCCAACTGCTGTCGACCAAAGCCAACTACTGTGCGCCCAACAAGCCTGCTTACAGTGATTTTTGCGAGGGCGACATCGTCATGGTGTCCGACTGCCAGAAGGCGAGGGTCTTCCAGATCACCAATGTGCAGGCCGCGGGGGGAGAGATCAATATCAACCACTCCAACAGCAACAGCTATGTCCCAGGCAATACGGTGAGCTCCTGGGGAGGGAACAGCGCCCCTGCCGAGGAGCGATTTGGCCCGGGTTCGTTGCTTCACCGACTGGAGACTCGGCTTTACTACATTGCCCGCCCCGCCGCTGATCGTCCCTGGACCCTCTATCGCAAGAGCGGTAGCTCCGCTGGCACGCCTGTGGTGGACGGGATAGCCGATCTGCAGCTCACCTATGGTGAGGATCGCAATAGGGATCGCGCCGCCGATACTTATGTGACAGCGGGATCAGTGAGCAACTGGGACAATGTGATGAGTGTCGGGATCGCCCTGTTGCTTCGCAGCGGTCAGGGTGGTGTGCTCTCATCGCCTCAATCGGTCAGCTTTGCTGGCGGTACCTTCCAGAGCGCGGACAGCCACTGGTACTGGGCAACCGAAACCACGGTGGCGCTGCGTAACAGGGTTCCCTAGGAGACACGATGCGGCAACGAGGAATGGTATTGATCTTGAGCCTCATCTTCCTGACGGTGGTGAGCCTGCTGGCGATGGCCGCCATGCGTGGGGGCGTGCTGCAGGAGAAGATGGCGGGGAATTATCAGGAGAGCCTGCAGGCATTCCAGGCGGCCGAGGCGGCGCTACGGGGGGCTGAACGTTATATCGAAGGCGGAACTGCTGGGCCCTTCGACAACAGCGATGGACTCTATGAGTTGGTAGACACTGCCATGGATCCGCTGGCATCGGCCACTTCATGGCGCAGCCACAATACTGGTGGTCAGGGGCCATCACCCGAGTATTTCATAGAGCGGCTGCCCTATACCCAGAGCCTAAACGAGAATCTGGCTGCGGACGAACCTCAGGGTGAGCGTCGCCTCTACCGCATCACTGCCAGGGGATATGGTCTGTCGAACGAGAGTTTCGTGCTGTTGCAGTCAACCTACAGTCGATAGGAGGGGAGCGAGGATGCGTAGATCAGCATGGATGCTGTTGGGACTGTTGCCAGTGCTGACGGCTCAGGGGGCACTCGATATCGCCCAGACCCCCCTCTATCTCGGCACCCGTGCCGAGCCCAACATCATGTTCACCCTGGACAACTCGAGTTCGATGCTCTCCGAGGTGATGCCGGAAGAGCTGGTGCCATCCAACCTCAACGTGTTTTTCATCTATCCAAGAGCCGATGAGGTGTATGGCAGTTATGACTGGAGCAACAGCACGGTTACGTTCGCCGCTACCAATGACCTCAATGCCTATAGCCGGTCGAGCCAAAACAACAAACTCTATTACAACCCATCCTTGAGTTATCGCCCCTGGGCCAATGCGGATGGATCCCTGATGGTGAATGCCAATATAAGTTGTGCGCCACATAACCCGACCAATACGATGGCAGGTTGCCGCGATTTGACCAAGAACAACAAGCTGCGGGCAAACTACTACACCAGTTTTTCCGCCGATTACAACAGAAATGCGGAAGAGACATTCTGGCCAGCCATCTACTTTGCCTACAAGGGAAGTGGCGACGTGAGGAAGGCTGGCAGCTATACCCGGGTTGAGATCAAGTCGGGCAGCACCTATGACAACCGGCCCAACCGCAGCGATTGCAAGAGTGCTCCTGTCTGCACTTATGCCGAAGAGATCCAGAACTTTGCCAACTGGTATACCTATTACCGATCCAGGATCCTGGCAGCTAGGGCAGGGATCGGGCGCGCCTTCGCAACCCAGGGCAATACCATCCGGGTGGGATTCACCACCATCAATAGCGGCAGTACCATGCTGCGCAATGTGGCGCCATTTACCGGCTCCCAGCGCACTGGTTTCTTCACGGACCTCTATAACGGCAAATTTAATGGCATCCATTACACGCCGCTGCGGACCAGTCTCCAGGATGTGGGAAATTATTTTTCCCGCACGGACAACAATGGCCCCTGGGCAACCAGTGCGGGCAGTATTGCAGCGCATCTGACCTGTCGACAGAGTTACAATATTCTGATGACAGACGGCTACTGGAGCGAGGGGCGTTCTTATAATCCGAACCCTGTGGTCGGTGATCTGGACAAGGACGGAACGGCCGACACCTTGGCCGACGTATCCCTCAACTATTGGAAGACGGATTTGCGCACCGACCTGGTCAACAAGGTTCCGACCAGCACGGCAGATCCGGCGAATTGGCAGCATCTGGTCAACTTCACCGTGGGATTGGGAGTGAATGGCACATTGAATCCCGCCAACGGGATGCCAGCTAGCTGGCCCAACCCTTACGGTTCCGACGCCAGAAAAGTGGATGACCTCTGGCATGCCGCAGTCAACAGCAAGGGAGGATTTTTCAGTGCCGCCGATCCCACCACCTTCGCTACCGCGCTCGGCAATACACTGGCCCAAATCGCATCGCGTACCAGCTCGGCTAGCTCGGTGACGGCCAATGCCACTCGGCTCGACAGCAATACCCATATCTATCAAGCCCGTTACAACAGCGGGGATTGGTCAGGTCAACTCATTGCCATCCCGCTCGATGACAGTGGCGCTTTGGGGGGACAAGCCTGGGATGCAGCGGCTGAACTGCCAGAACCCGACGAGCGCCGCATCTTCACTCTGCAGGGGGGGAGTGGCATCGACTTCACTTGGGGGGCTCTCAACATAGCGAACAGAGCCCTGTTCGCCGTAGGAGGAGACTCTCTTGGTGAGTCAAGAGTGAATTATCTACGTGGTGATCGCAGCGGCGAGCAGGGGCGAGGGGGATCCTTCAGAGACCGCAGCACCATTCTGGGGGATATCATCAACTCGGATCCCGTCTATGTGGGGCGTCAGGACTATGGCTATGGCGCGGCCAGCGGGCTGACTCAAACCGAGCGGGAGAGATATGCCGCCTTCCTGAGTTCGACTCTGGTGATCGGCCGCCCGCCGATGCTCTATGTCGGGGCTAATGACGGTATGCTGCATGGCTTCAGGGCCAGCGACGGCGTAGAGACCATGGCCTACGTTCCTGTATCCCTGCTTGGGGGGTTGGCGCCTTTGACCCAAACGGGCTATGCCCACCGCTACTATGTGGATGGTTCGCCCAAGGTGGGGGATGCCTATCTGAATGGTGACTGGAAGACGGTGCTGCTGGGCAGCACAGGGGCAGGTGGCAAGGCGGTGTTCGCCATCAACGTGACGAACCCTGCCGATATGGTGGCCAGCAATGTGATGTGGGAATTCAACGCCAGCAGCAATGCCGAGATGGGGGTGGCGCTCTCGGTGCCGACCCTGGGAAGGGTCAAGGCGGGTAACAAGTGGGTGGCGTTGGTGGCCAATGGTTATAACAGTCAGAGCCAGATAGCCAGGTTGTTTGTGATCGATCTGGCGGATGGCTCCCTTATAAAGGAATTGAGCACAGAGGTTGGCTCCAATTCAGCCCCAAATGGCCTGTCGAGCCCCTTGCCAGTGGATGTGGACGGGGACAAGCTGATCGATTACGTCTATGCCGGCGATCTGCAGGGCAATCTGTGGAAGTTCGATTTGACAGCCAACAACAGCAACCAGTGGGCTGTAGCGCTGACGAGCGGGAGTGGCAGAAATCAGGTTCCGGCGCCTTTGTATCAGGCATGTGACGGTACTTGTTCGGCGACGACACGCCAGCCCATCACGGTTCGACCACTGGCACTTCGACATCCCAATGGTGGGGTGATGGTCCTGTTCGGGACGGGAAGTTATTTTACCAACGATGATAAAAGCCTGCCGAGTACGCCGCGGGTGGACGCTGTATATGGCATCTGGGATGCCGATGGCCAGACCAGCACCATTACGGCCAGCCAGCTACAGAGTCAGTCCATCACCAACGAGCTGGCAGCCAATGGCACTACTCGCAAGTTCAATGTACGGGTCGTTTCCAACAGTGCGGTGGACTACAGCGCTCGCAAGGGGTGGTTTCTCAAGCTCATTTCGCCAGGACTTTCCAAGGGCGTGGGTGAGCGTCAGGTGGCAGAAATGATGTATCGTCACAAGCGATTGATCTTCAACACTCTCATCCCCTCATCCGACGCCTGTGATTTCGGAGGACGATCCTGGTTGATGGAGATTGAGCCCTTCTCGGGGGCTCGCCTCACTTACTCGGTATTCGATGTCAATGGCGATAATGCCGTCAATGATGATGACTATGTCGACGTGCCGGACGGTAACGGGGGCTCCACCAAGGTGCCCGCCAGTGGCAAGCAGTTTGATGAGCTGACGACGACCCCTAGCGTGGTGGAAGATGGTGAGGTTGAGCGTAAATACATGAGCGGTTCCAGCGGCAATGTGTCGGTGACGCTGGAGGAGGGGGCGGGTGAGCTGGGAGGCAGGCAGTCTTGGATTCAACTGGAATGAAACAGCCCAAGGGATTTTCCCTGCTGGAACTGATGATAGTGGTCGTGGTGGTGGCGATCCTGTCGGCCATCGCCTACCCCAGTTATCAGGAGCATATCGCGGCGTCACGCAGAGCGGAGGCGAGAGCCGCCCTGATGGAAGCGGCCCAATACATGGAGCGGGAATTCACCCTGACGGGAGACTATGGCTCGGCCAGTCTTGCGTCGGCCGGGCTCAGCACCCTGCCGAGAGAGGGTGGCTCTGCCTATTACCAGTTGGCCGTCAGTGCCAGTGGCGGTCTTTTCACCCTCAGCGCGACGCCAACGGGGGGCATGAACGGAGACAACTGCGGTGTGCTGATAGTGGATCAGGCGGGGCGGCAAACCGTCTCGGGCGCATCATTCACTGCGGCTGACTGCTGGTGATTCACTTCCAGCAATCAGATGGCGTCTTGGTATCGGCCTTGTTGAGGGTCAATATGGTGCAACCAGCATCGTTGCTCTGACTGCCCTTGGCGGTGGCTATCAGAGTATAAACCGTGGCGGTAGCGCCAGAGATGGTGAAGGTGTAGTAATCGCTTGCCGGGTTACCGACTTGGGATGGTGTCCCGCTATAGCTTGTATTGGAGATGCGAAACTCTTCCTGCTTGAGTTGCATGCTCAGCAGTCCCTTGAGAGCCTCGGCGCGACGGGACTTTTGCAGTCCATTGGTAAAGCTCGGATAGGCTACAGCCGCCAGGATGGCGACGACAGCCACCACGACCAGCAGCTCCAGCAAGGTAATACCTGATTGTTTGGTTCTCATGGGCGGCGTGCTCTGGAAACGGTTTGATACTATAGAATAGTACTGACGCTGGGCTCTACTGGCATGGGCAAAAAGAAAGGAGTCTTGAGCTAAATGATGCGCACAGTAGGACGTGTTTCCGGTTTCACCCTGATTGAGCTGTTGCTGGCATTGACGGTGGCTGCATTGCTGCTGGTCGTAGCCCTGCCCAGCTACCAGTCATTGCGACAGGAGCAAATGGTCAGGGCTGCGACGCAGGCCATCTATACCGATGTCATGCTGCTCAAATCCGAGGCGGTCAAACGCAATCAGACGCTCAATCTCCTCCTTTTTAACAGTGGTGCGAGCAACTGGTGTTACCGGGTCCATGTCGATGGTAGCTGCAATAGCTGTGCCGACGCTTGTTCCAGTATCGAGGGGCGAAAAGGGGTAGATGCCAGTGAGTTTCCCGGTATCACCTTGGTGGCGAGTTACAGTGAGTCGGCAACCAATATCAGACCCCTCAGTATTTCTCCCCGCCGAGGCTCTCTCACGGCGGGCAACATTGAAATCTCATCTGGAAGCCATATCATGCGGGTCGTCACCAATAATGTCGGACGGGTGCGTACCTGTGCCGTCAGCAATGTAAGCGGGGTGCCAGCATGCTGAGGCGACATGCAGGTTTCAGCCTGGTGGAGCTGATGGTTTCCATGGTGGCGGGTTTGCTGCTGGTGGCCACGGTGATCTCGCTTTTCGCGACCATTCTCAGGGCCAATAGTACCGCCATGAAGGTAAGTCGCCTCAATCAGGAGATGCAGGCGATCACCGATATGATAGCCCGCGATATAGAACGGGCAGGCTATGATGCCAGTGCTGCCACCGCTACCAGATTGGTATCTGGTGCTGCACCTTCCCCCTTCTATTTCGATGCCAGTGTCGACCTGCTGGATGAGACGGCAACAGGTTCCAAGCTCTATCGCTGTATTAGAGTGAATTATGATGACAATGAAAATGGTGTGCTGAATAACAGCGCATCCAGCAGTCTTGAAACGCGTGTTTACAGTTACAGCAGTGCCGAAAAGGGAATCAAGCTGGCGACGGGAGCCAGCCCTGCCTGTGACAGTGGCAGTCTCATCTCGACCGATAACACCATAGAAGTTACTCAGCTCACCTACGGCTTGTTGGCGAATAGTCAGGTGAGTGGCGCCAGGGCCATCCAGCTCAATATATCGGGTCGCTACAAGGACAACACGACGTTGACGTTGAACTTGCAGCGGGATATCAAGCTGCGCAATGACGGATACTGATATGAGAACCCAGTCCGGTTTTACGACGTTCACAGTCACACTGATCCTGCTGTTGATCCTGCTGGCAGTCACTCTGCTGGTGGGTAAGCTGCTGGTGGCCGATCGTCGCATCACATTGAATGAAACCCTCTATCGTCAAGTGATGGCCTTGGCAGAGCAGGGGTTATCCTATGGCTTTGGTCGCCTCTCTGCTGAAGGCTCATCTTGTCCCTCTTCGCTGCCCGCTTGGTCAGGGAACTCTTTTTCTCCATCTGGTGCAGGCGGGGCTTATACCCTGACAGTCGAATGCATAACCCCCTTTCCCGTGGTGGCGGGAAGTACCACACTCGTTGCCCCCATCCGTATTCGTTCCGTGGCCAATTTGAGTGACAGCCAGGCCCAGGCGGCGGTCGAGGCACAATATGTGCAAAATAACGTGCTGGCAGGCACCCCCGCGGCTCCTCTGACCGTTGCCGGTGGCATGGCGGTGGGGGGGAATTTTACCGTTGTTGCCAATCCCAATGGAGGGGGGCCCGGAGTGCCGCTGTCCATCTGGACCAATGATTATGTAGATCTGAATACGGGGTCCGGCCAGACCTGCCATCAGGGGGATTACGCCGGTGGCTGCAGTGCCAACATCAGCCAACCGGGCAGTAAGCAGTCGGATATCAAGGATAGCGACCCCGATTTTCCAACCGACCTGGTGTGGTATTTGTTCAATGAGAATGACGATGATGCTGGTTGGGCAAACATCGAATCCAGGGCCAATCAGATAGTCACGAACTGCAATGGTCTGGGGCCGACGACAACCGGGCTTATCATTGTCGACGGTGATTGTAGTCCGGGGTCCAATATTGGTACTCAGGCCGCCCCTGTTGTGTTGATCATTCGAGATGGCAACTTGACCATCAATGGTAACCGTCAGCTATTTGGGTTGGTGTTCGCTTACGCCTCCGACCCTGCCACTACGACCGCGGATATCAAACTCACCGGCGGAGCCATCGTCAATGGCGCTCTGGCTGCCAACTTCAAGCTGGGCAATTCCAATGGTACCTATGATGCGAAATATGATGAGGCTGCACTGAGCAATATCAGGACAGGTGCCGCCTTTCAGACTCTTAAGCAGGTTCCAGGTAGCTGGCGCGACTGGTAGAGGACAAGCAAATGAAACGGCAAAAAGGATTTGGCCTGTTTGAGATACTGGTAACCCTGGTTGTGTTGGGGGTGGGGGTGGTCGGCCTGGTGATGCTGTCGAAGTCGGCCCTCACGGCCTCCCAGGATGGGCGGCGGTATGAAGTTGCCATGCGACTCGCGGAATCCAAGATTGAGGAATTTCGTAATTTCAACAGTCTGGTGACGGCGACGGCCCCGCTCACTGCCTATTCGGCCATTACGAGTGGCAATGCGACCAAGAGCCAGTCTGGTGACAGTTACACATTGGCCTGGACAGTGACCAACCAATATTGGAACGGAGCTACTTCTGCATGGCAGAACACGGCTCCTGCAGGGTATCTGCTGAACTACCCTGGGCGAAAGCAGATCAATACGACGGTGAGCTGGACCAACAGCGAAGGAGTGACCGCCTCGGTCGCGCTTACGGGTTATGCCTCTCCTACGGAATCATTGACTGCGGAACAGTTGAGTGGGGGGCTGGATACCGCTCGGACAGGGCCGAAGATAAATTACACCCCTGGGGTGGCGCCGGACGTCATCTCCATCGATCTCGGTAACGGCAGCAGACAGGAAACCAGCAAACCTTCTCCGACAGTGGTGGCCAAAAACAACACTGTCGGCAAGGAAGTACAGTTTGAAACAGTGACGTATCAGCCTGCAAATCAAGGGAATACCCAGCAAATACAGCAAGATATCAGCTCGGTAAGCTGCGCCTGTACCTATGGTTCAACCTTGAGTGCCTCTCTGCCGGGTCAGGCCTACAGTACTTCCACCAACCAGCTCTACTGGAAAGTAGGTGCACAGCAGAGCAAGCAGACCGGGACCGTCAGCGGCAATAACCAGCCAGCGCTCTGCACAAGCTGCTGCAAGGATCATTTCGATGGTTCGGGGGGGAGTTTTACCAGCTACTATGCACCGCTCAATACCAGTCGACAGCGCTATAACAGCGCACTGTCCGTGGCGGCCAGTGGCACCTATGTTGATGCTTGCCGGTTTGTGCGACTGGATGGATACTATCGCCCCCTCCCGGATTGGAACCTGGTCAAGGTCATTGTTACCACCTCGGATTTCTTGGCCAAGGCCGCCAATCAGGTCAGTTACCAGAATTACATCCAGTATGTGGTCAAGACCTATATCGACTGGCAGAAACAGACCCTGAACTGGACCTCGACCCCGACGGCAACCGCACCTGCGATCAGTGATTTTTCCACATGGCTTCAAACCCCTGCCAATGTTGCGCCTGGTGGTGATGCGGTTACGGAGATCGCGATCAATACCGGTACGCGCCAGCTGATTGCCCGTGGCATCTATGTCGATATTTTGAACCCCACCTATCTGACCGGGATAGATACCAATGTCACTGGCTATCTGGCAAAGGTGCCTTTTCAGGATATCAACCTGACCATGTTGGCGGAGTGGTCCATGACCCCACTCAATGGCCAGTTGACGGGGGCAGCTACCGACTACGCCACCGTCAGCAATGAGCCGGTCGATACCATAGTGGATCTCAATAACTACTACTTCGGCAGCTATAGCCGTGGCTATCTGGCAGCCAAGAAATCCACCAAGGACAGTAGCCAGGTGCTGCAGAGCGTGAAGGTAAAAGCCACCGTCTATCAGGGTAATTCAGGGGTCACCGCTACGCTGATTTCACCAAGCGATCAAAGCTTGGCACTCAGTACCGAACTGGCAGTGAAAATAGACACTGGCGTGGTGACACAACCCTTGTTGACGGTAACGGGCAAGGTGGAGTGTCTCGAGAAAACAAAAAACAACGATCCCACTCCCAAGGCCTGCAAGAAGAATGTCTTCAGCAGCTTGGGCATCAGCACCTCGACATCCGGGGCCACTTGTCATGTGGATGCGCCGAGCAGTGATAACCAGACGGCCATCTATACCTGTACGGCTGCACAGAATAGTACTCTGGTGGTGAACTTCTCCTACTCGGGAAACAACACGACCTTCCTGCTGAAGCCGAGTTCGTTAAGTATTCCCATGACACCGCCAGCCAGCGGCCAGGTCATCAGCGGCCCCTGCACCCTGCTGGTGGACAACGGTGTCACCAACGCAGCAAACCTGACCTGCTCTCCCTGAAGTTGTTGCGGGAGCCAAGGCGCTGGCACAGCCAGCGCCTTTTCTTTATCATTCCCCATCATTTTCGAATTCAAGATGCATCGCCATGGCAAAAGCCCTCTCTCTGATGCTTGCCCAGTTAAATCTGACGGTAGGCGCCATCGAAGATAACTGTGACAAGGTGCTGGCTGCCGCCGCAGAGGCCGACCAGCAAGGCGCCGATCTGCTGGTTTGCTCCGAGCTGGCGCTGACCGGCTATCCCCCTGAAGATCTGTTGCTGCGCAGCGATCTGATGATACGAGTGGAGGCTGCCCTGGCGCGTGTCGCGGCCTGGCAGGGTCGTTGCGCCATCCTGGTGGGACACCCCTGTCGTGAAGGAGAAGCACTCTACAATGCAGCCTCTCTCTATGAGCAGGGCAAGCTCATCGCCCGTTACTTCAAGCAGGATCTGCCCAACTACGGGGTGTTCGACGAGAAGCGTTACTTCACCGCGGCGAGCGATACTTGCGTGGTGTCGTTCCGTGGCCACCAGCTGGGCTTGCTCATCTGCGAAGATCTGTGGCAACCGGGCCCGGCTCTCGCGGCAAAGGCGGCCGGTGCCGAGCTGCTGCTCACCATCAATGCCTCCCCTTACGATCAGGAGAAACCCTGGATCCGCCGCGAGCTGATGGCCGAGCGTTGCGAGCAGACCGGCTTGCCGCTGGTTTACCTCAATCAGGTCTGTGGTCAGGACGAACTGATCTTCGATGGTTGCTCCAAGGTGTTCAACGGCCAGAGCGAGCTGACCCACAAGCTGGCCCCCTTTGCCGAAGAGCTGGCGCTGGTGCGTTTTGTCGACGGCCAGCCGTTGAAAGAGCGGGAACCGTCTGCGCCGCTGGCGCCCCTGGCCGAGACCTATCAGGCGCTGGTGCTGGCGGTGCATGACTATGTCACCAAGAACGGCTTCCAGGGGGCCGTGCTGGGCCTCTCCGGCGGTATCGACTCCGCCCTGACGCTCGCCATCGCGGCCGATGCCATAGGTGCGGACAAGGTACAGGCGGTGATGATGCCGTTCCGCTACACCGCCCAGATGAGCGTGGAAGATGCCAAGGAGCAGGCCGAGCGAATGGGGGTCGAGTTCAACATCATCTCCATCGAGCCCATGTTTGAAGGCTTCATGACCCAGCTGGCGCCGCTGTTTGAGGGGACTGCCCGGGATACCACCGAAGAGAACCTGCAGGCTCGCTGCCGTGGCGTGCTCTTGATGGCGCTCTCCAACAAGCGTCGCCGTATCGTATTGACCACCGGCAACAAGAGCGAGATGGCGGTCGGCTATGCCACTCTGTACGGTGACATGGCGGGCGGTTTCGACGTGCTGAAAGATGTGCCCAAGACCCTGGTCTTCAAGCTGTGCGAATATCGCAACTCGGTCGACTACGTGATCCCGCAGCGGGTCATCGATCGTCCCCCTTCGGCAGAGCTGGCACCGGATCAGGTGGATCAGGACAGCCTGCCTCCCTACGACATTCTGGACGCCATCCTCAAGCGCTATGTGGAAGAAGACGCCTCGGTCGCCGACATGGTGGCGGAGGGCTTCGAAGAAGCCGTGGTGCGCAAGGTGATCCGTCTGGTGGATCTCAACGAGTACAAGCGCCGTCAGGCTGCCGTCGGGCCCCGCATCACGGCTCGCAACTTTGGTAAGGATCGCCGCTACCCCATTACGTCCGGGTTCGGTAAACAGAACTGGTAAGGAGTCACCATGAAGAAGATTGAAGCCATCATCAAACCGTTCAAGCTGGACGATGTGCGCGAAGCCCTGGCCGAGATCGGCATCAACGGCATGACTGTATCCGAAGTCAAAGGCTTCGGACGCCAGAAGGGCCACACCGAGCTCTACCGCGGTGCCGAGTACATGGTCGACTTCCTGCCCAAGGTGAAAGTAGAGCTGGTGGTGCAGGACGAAGAGCTGGACGCCTGTCTGGAAGCGATCCAGAACACCGCCCGTACCGGCAAGATAGGTGACGGCAAGATCTTCGTCTGCGAGGTGGAGCGCGTGATCCGCATCCGTACCGGCGAAGAGAACGAAGACGCGATTTGATGTGATGGATGTGCCTCGACACGATCAAGCGTACGAAGATGCCGCCCCATTGATGTCAGGGATGCGTCTCGTGGCGGCGGCAGGCCTGCTGATGGCGCTGACTGCTTGCAGTAGCCGGCCACCGGCCCAGCCGGAAAACCTGTGCCAGATCTTTCGGGAAAAGCCGGAGTGGCACAAGGCGGCACTCGAGATGAACGAGAAGTGGGGGACCCCGGTGCATGTGGTGATGGCCATGATGTATCAGGAGTCCTCCTTCGTGCACGATGCCCAGCCGCCGATGCAGTACTTCCTCTTCATCCCGACCGGGCGGGCCAGCTCTGCCTATGGCTACGCCCAGGTCAAGGATGAGACCTGGGACGATTACCAGCGTGAGACTGGCAACGGCTGGAGCGATCGCGACGACTTCGCCGACGCCATCGATTTCATGGGCTGGTACACTAACAAGGCGCAGCGGCTCAATGGCACCTCCAAGTGGGATGCCTATGGCCAGTATCTCAACTATCACGAAGGCTGGGGCGGCTACCGGCGTGGCAGCTACCGCAGCAAGGGGTGGCTGATGAAGGTCTCCCGCAAGGTGGAGGCCCGTGCCCAACGCTACGGCGCCCAGTATCGACAATGCAAGGATCGGCTCCCCAGCGGGGGCTGGTTCTCGTAACCAATCAGGAGTCAGAAATGCCGTTATTGGACAGTTTTACCGTCGACCATACCCGCATGGCAGCCCCGGCAGTCCGGGTGGCCAAGACCATGCAGACCCCGAACAAGGACACCATTACCGTGTTCGATCTGCGCTTCTGCGTGCCGAACCAGGAGATCCTCTCCGAGCGCGGCATCCACACGCTGGAGCACCTCTTTGCCGGTTTCATGCGTGATCACCTGAACGGCAATGGGGTCGAAATCATCGACATCTCCCCCATGGGCTGCCGTACCGGCTTCTACATGAGCCTGATCGGCGCACCGGACGAGGCCCGCGTGGGCGCGGCCTGGCAGGCGGCCATGAGCGATGTGCTGACCGTGCAGGAGCAGGGCAAGATCCCCGAGCTGAACGAATACCAGTGCGGTACCTACAGCATGCACTCCCTGGAAGAGGCCCATGCCATCGCCCGCCACGTGCTGGAACGCGGCATCGGCGTCAACCACAACGATGAGCTGGCGCTGCCGGAAGAGAAGCTGAAAAGCCTCTGAGCCAACAGCGGAAAAATGAAGAAGGCCGGTCAGTGACCGGCCTTTTTTGTGTCTGACAGGCTCAGGAGGGGAGCGGCATCACCCGGTTGCGACCCAGCTCCTTGGCCTTGTAGAGCAGCTTGTCGGTGCGCTCTATCAGGGCGTCCGCCGTCTCCTGGCCATTGTATTCCCCCACACCGAAGGAGGCGGTGATGTGATCGATGCGTCGGCCCGATTTGCGATCCAGCAGCGACATCCGCTCTATGACCCGGCGCAGGCTCTCCGCCATCTGGCGGGTCAGCGCCAGAGCCCGGCCCGGCACCAGCAGGGCAAACTCCTCCCCCCCGAGCCGATAGGCGGTGATCCCTTCCTTGCTGACTTCCCGCAGCCGCTTGCCGACGATGCGCAGCACCTGATCCCCCAGCAGGTGGCCATATTCGTCGTTGAAGTTCTTGAAACGATCGATGTCGGTCATGATCAACGAGAAGGGTTGCTTGTTGCGGATCAGGCTGTCCAGCTCCAGATCGAAGGCGCGGCGGTTGAGCAGGGCGGTGAGAGAGTCCTCGGTGGCCATCTTACGCGTCTCGTTCAGCGCCGCCTTGAGCTCCTTGATCTCCTTCTCGGCGCTGCTGAGCTGGTTGCGAAAGTGCAGGGTGGACATGCGTACATCCCGGGACTCGCGCACCAGCTCCCGCAAGATGGCCATGGTGTCGTCCAGGCTCAGCCCCTCGTCATCGATGAGGCTCAGCTTGTCGAAGCTCTTGTCGAGCATCGCCTGGAACTGGCCGGTGTCGACCAGCGCATCCTGCATGGAGTGGCCGAGCTCGTTGGCCATGGCGACCAGATTGAGCTTCATCGTCTCCATCTGCTGTTCGTCCTGGCTGGCGAGATGCTGGTGATAGAGACGCTCACAGGTGGTGAGGGAGAAGGTGCCCTGCAGTTTTATGGCGTGATCGACGGCATGGTTCAGCTCGGGCATGGCGCCGGAGACGTAGTTGTACCAAAGGTGGTAATTGTTCGGGGTGGTGGGGATTTGATACTTGATCATCAGGGGGACCGCCTGCTTCAAATAGGCGGCCGATTGGGCGAACGAGTCCTTGCTCATGAGTTCCGAGTCTCACATACCTGCAAACTGTGCCCAGTATGACAGAGAGATTGGGCAAAAGGCAGTCGATGGATGCCATTAGCTCCCCCCTTCGATATAATGTCTGCGTTACTACCTACCCTAAGGCCTGCTTATGTCTCAAAAAGATCCTTTCCTCCAACGCGAGGCCGAAAAATACGATAACCCCATCGCCAGCCGCGAGATGCTGCTGGAACTCATCAAGGGCCATGAAAAACCCATGTCCCGGGAAGAGTTGGCCAAGGTCCTCAAGCTGACCGACGAAGAGCCGCTGGAAGCCTTGCGCCGTCGTCTGCGCGCCATGGAGCGTGATGGACAGCTCGTGTTCACCAGGAACCAATGTTACGCCCTGCCGGATCGCCTGAATCTGGTGAAAGGCTATGTGCTCGGCCACAAAGATGGATTCGGTTTTCTGCGCCCCGAGGGTGGTGGATCGGATCTCTTCCTGAACAACCGCGAGATGCAGCGGCTGATGCACGGTGACTACGTGCTGGTGCAGCCGACCGAGATTGACCGCAAGGGTCGTCAGGAAGCGCGTCTGGTGCGCCTGCTCAAGGCCCGCGAGGCGGACATCGTCGGCCGCTACTTCGTCGAGAACGGCGTGGGGTTCGTGGTGCCGGATGACAGCCGCATCGGCCAGGACATCATCATCCCGGACGGTGAGAACAAGGGGGCCCGCCAGAGCCAGGTGGTGGTTGTGCGCATCACCCAGCGCGCCACCGCCCGTATCAATGCGGTCGGTACAGTGCTGGAGGTGCTGGGCGAGAACATGGCGCCGGGCATGGAAATTGAAATCGCCCTGCGTACCCATGGCATCCCGCACACTTGGCCGGAGGAGGTGACCAAGGAGGTCGCCGGCTTGGGCGAGCAGGTGCCGGAGAAGGCCAAAGAGGGTCGCATCGATCTGCGCGCCCTGCCGCTGGTCACCATAGATGGGGAAGATGCCCGCGACTTCGATGACGCCGTCTTCTGCGAAGCCAAACGCGGCGGCGGCTGGCGCCTGTGGGTGGCCATCGCGGACGTCTCCGCCTATGTGAAGCCGGGGACGGCGCTGGATGCCGAAGCCTATCAGCGCGGCAACTCCGTCTACTTCCCCGAGTTCGTGGTGCCCATGCTGCCGGAGGTGCTCTCCAACGGTTTGTGCTCCCTGAACCCGCAGGTTGACCGTCTCTGCATGGTGTGCGAGATGACCATCTCCGCCGCCGGCCGCATGTCCGGTTACAAGTTCTACGAAGCGGTGATGAACTCCCACGCCCGCATGACCTACAGCAAGGTGGCGGCGATCCTGGATGGCGAGCCCAAGCTGCGTCAGCAGTACGAGCCGCTGGTGGGTCACATCGAGGAGCTCAACAATCTCTACAAGGCGCTCAAGCACGCCCGTCACCAGCGTGGCGCGGTGGAGTTCGAGAGCGAGGAGACCCGCTTCATCTTCAACGCCCAGCGCAAGATCGACCAGATAGTGCCGCTGGTGCGCAACGACGCCCACAAGATCATCGAAGAGTGCATGATCCAGGCGAACGTGGCGGCCGCCCGCTACATCGAGAAGAACGAAGCCTCAGCCCTGTTCCGGGTGCACGACCGTCCGGGCGAAGAGCGTCTGACCGGGTTCCGTGACTTCCTGGCCGAACTGGGCCTGGAGCTCAAGGGGGGCCTCGAGCCCGAGCCGAAGGACTTCGCCGAGCTGGCCGCCAAGTTTGAAGGGCGCCCGGATGCGGAGCTGCTCTCCACCATGCTGCTGCGCTCCATGCGTCAGGCCATCTATCAGGCCGACAACATAGGTCACTTCGGTCTGGCCCTGAAGTCCTACGCCCACTTCACCTCGCCGATCCGTCGCTATCCCGACCTCATCCTGCACCGTGCCATCAAGTATCAGACGGCCAAGGAGCAGCAGGGCAACCTGCGCCACAAGTGGACGCCGAGCGGTGGTTACCACTACCAGCTGGAAGAAGTGGATCCCATGGGCGAGCACTGCTCCATGACAGAGCGCCGTGCCGACGATGCGACCCGCGACGTGGCCGACTGGCTCAAGTGCGAGTACATGCTGGATCACGTGGGTGACGACTTCGACGGCGTCATCGCCAGCGTCACCGGCTTTGGCTTCTTCGTGCGCCTGGCGGATATCCACATCGACGGTCTGGTGCACGTCAGCACCCTCACCAACGACTACTACCAGTTTGATCCCCTGCACATGCAGCTGATCGGCGAGAACTTCCGCCGTCGCTACCGTCTGGGTGACAAGGTGCGGGTCAAGGTGATGGGGGTGAACCTGGACGATCGGAAGATCGACTTCGTGATGGTGGAAGAGCCGCTCCAGGCCACCGGCAAGAACGCCAAGGAGATGGCGCGCAAGCAGGCCGAGATCAAGAAAGAGAAGGCCAAGAGCGCCCAGCGCCACGAGAAACGCAAAGAGGGCAAGGATCACGGCAAATCCGACAAGGGTGGCCGCGCCAAACCCAGCAACAGACGACCGAGCAAAAACGCTCGCGACAAGGCCAAGAGCACTAAATGAGTACAGAACTGATCTACGGCATTCACGCTGTATCCGCGCTGCTTGAGCGCACCCCGGAGCGTTTCATCGAAGTGTGGGCCCTCAAGGGCCGCGATGACGACCGGCTGCAACCCTTGCTGACCGAGCTGGAATCCCTCGGCATCAAGGTGCAGAGCGTGAACCGCAAGACGCTCGATGACAAGGCGGAGGGCAACAATCACCAGGGCATCATGGCCAAGGTGATAGAGGCGCCCAGGCTGGCCGAGCACGACCTGGCCAGTCTGCTGGACGGCCTGGCGGTGCAAGAGACCGCCCCCTTCCTGCTGGTGCTGGACGGGGTAACCGATCCGCACAACCTCGGTGCCTGCCTGCGCAGCGCCGATGCGGCCGGGGTCCATGCTGTTATAGTGCCGCGGGACAAGGCCACCGGCCTGACCTCCATAGTGCGCAAGGTCGCCTGTGGCGCCGCCGAAGTGGTGCCGCTCATTCAGGTCACCAACCTGGCGCGCACCCTGCGCGAGCTGCAGGAGCGCGGCGTCTGGATAGTCGGCACCGCCGGCGAGGCGGACCACGACCTCTATCAGGCCAAGCTGACCGGCCCCATGGCGCTGGTGATGGGCGCCGAGGGCAAGGGGATGCGTCGCCTGACCCGCGAACATTGCGACGAGCTGGTGAGCATACCGATGGCGGGGGCGGTATCCAGCCTCAACGTCTCGGTGGCGAGCGGCGTCTGCCTGTTCGAAGCCGTGCGTCAGCGCCGCAGCTGACGCCGTGATGATGGACAGACCTCCCTTTTTCCGGGACAGGGTCACAGATGAGCAGGAGGCCAGGCGCCTCCTCTCTTTTGCCCGGCCGCTGACCCTAGCCCCCAAATCCTGCCTCTGGCACGCCGGTGACAGTCCGGATCTGCTGATCAGGGTGGAGCAGGGGTTGCTGCGTGCCAGGGTGGTGCTGGCGGATGGGCGGGAGTACATCAAGGAGTTCTACTGGGAGGGGGACGAGTTTCTCGACTTCCATCACCTGCTCAGTGGCGAACCCGCCCGCTACAGCGTGGAGGCGCTGGAGCCTTGCCGGTTACAGCTGTTCCAGCTGGCCGACCTGCGCCAGCTCTCCTGCTGGTCCGCCTGGTATCAGCACCTGCTGGAAGTGCAGCTGCGCATCAAGGAAGAAAAAGAGCTGCTGCTGTTGACCGAGAGCCCCCAGGCCCGCTACCAGCACTTCCTGGAGTGCTTCCCCGCGCTGGATGCCAGGGTGCCGGATCACCAGATCGCCGCCTATCTCGGCATCAGTCCCATCAGTCTGAGTCGCATTCGCAAGCGGTTGAAAGCGCTTAACAAGGAGTAGTGTTGCCGATGCGCCATGAGGGGCTGTGTTGCCACCAGATTTCAAACCTTTCATACAGTGCGTCTCGGCATCACGCCTGCCAGTCAGCCTGAGCCGCATTCGCAAACGGCTTAAAAGTCTTAACAAAGGTTAATGCCGCCCTGGCTGCGCTCACCTATGCTGGCAGGCCGAATTGATAAGGAGTCGCCGATGAACTGGATCCTGAAACCCTGGTCTGCACTGACCACGGACGAGTTGTACGAGTTGCTGGCACTGCGGGCCGAGGTGTTCGTGGTGGAGCAGAGCTGCCCCTTCCAGGATCTGGATGGGGTGGATCGCCGGGACGGTGTGTTGCACCTGCTCGGTTATGAAGGCGATCATTTGGCCGCCTATGCCCGCATCATGGCCCCCGGCATCGGCGACGACAGTGGTGCCGCCATCGGCCGGGTGGTCACCTCCCCCCGGTCGAGAGGGGGCGGTCTGGGCCACAGCTTGCTCGATGAGGCGGTGACCGCCTGCACGGCCCGCTGGCCGGCGCACAGCATCTGGCTCGGTGCCCAGGCTCACCTGCAGGGCTTCTACGGCCAGCACGGCTTCGCGCCGGAAGGGGAGGGCTATATCGAAGACGACATCCCTCACATGGGGATGCGCAAAGCCCCCTGAGTCGATGGCAAGTCCAGGGAGCCTTCATGAGCTGGCTCCCACATTGCTGCGACGCAAACGGGTATGATCTCGTCCCCTTGTTGATTGGAACCCCGTCGTGACCCTCCCCATCTTCGCGGCCATCTTGCTGGCCGCCCTGCTGCACGCCCTGTGGAATGCGCTGGCCAAGCGCCAGGCCGAGGGGCGTGTCAGCGTGTTGCTGGTCTCCCTCTGCTCCGGCCTCTTCTCCCTGCCTTTCCTGCCGCTGGTGGGGTGGCCTGCCCCGGTCGAGTATCCCTGGTTGACACTCTCCATCCTGTTGCACTGCGGATATTGCCTCTTTCTCGGCCGGGCCTACCGTTTGGGGGAGTTTGGCCAGATCTATCCGCTGGCCCGTGGCAGCGCGCCCCTGGTTACCCTGTTGCTCGGCGCCCTGCTGCTGGGGGAGGTGCCCGGTGTCGTGGCTGTGGCGGGAGCCATGGTGCTGGTGGGCGGAGTCTTGCTGATGGCCTGGCGCGGCGGCATCCGGCTGGCGCCTGCTGCCCTGTGCGCCGTGCTGATCACGGCGCTGTTTACCGCCGCCTATACCCTGTCTGACGGGATCGGGGCCCGCTCGGCGGGGGAGCCGATACGCTATACCCTCTGGCTCTTTACCCTGACGGCCCTGATGATGCCGCTGCTGATGAGATGGCAGAGCCGCACCGCCTTGCGCAGCCTGACCCGGGCCGAGTGGTATTCGGGCGCCCTGGGCGGCGCTCTCTCGCTGCTTGCCTATGGGATCGTCATCTGGGCCATGACCCGGGCCCCCATCGGGCTGGTGGCGGCGCTGCGCGAGAGCAGCGTGCTGTTTGCCGTGCTGCTTTCCTGGCTCTGGCTGGGGGAGCGGCTGGGGCGGGTCAGGCTGATGGCGGCCCTGGTGATCCTCGGCGGCATATTGTTGATCCGGCTTGGATGATGGGGAGAAGCCGGATCGTTCGTCGACTCAGGGGGTGACTTCGGAGAGCAGGCTGAACCCCTCCTCTGCAGGGGCGAGCCGCACCCTGACCTGACCCAGCTCCGCCAGAGTGCCGGCATGGGTGCCGCCGCAGGGGATGGTCAGCTCTTTTCCCCCGAGCGTGCAGTGCCAGTAGCGGGAGTCGATGATGGCCTCGCCTGCGCGCGAGCGGCGGATCTCGCCCCCCGCAGCCAGCCAGTCGGCGAGTTGCCGGTTGACCTTTTCTTCTATCAGCGCCAGATCCGCCAGCAGTGCCTCGCCGTTGACCCCCTTCTTGCGCAGGCTCTTGCCGATGCGGTAGTGCTCCCGGGAGCCCAGGGGCTCGACCCGCGAGCTTTGGATGGCGAGGCGGTCGAAGTCGGGCTGATCCAGTGCATCGCGCTCGCTCACCTCCTTGCGCCAGTAAGGGACGAGTGCCCGGTTGAGGGCCAGCGCCACCAGATGGCAGCCGCTGTGGCCCAGACTCAGGGCGTGGCGAGCCTCGGCGTCCACCATGAGTTCCAGCTGAGTGCCGATGGCAAGCTGATGGGAGCCGGCGAGGGGATGCACCACCACGAAGGCCCAGCCCTCAGCGCCCCGCTTGACCGGAATATCCTGATCCACGAACAACCTGCCTTCCGGGCTGATGGCCCCCATCCGGCAGGGGCCTACGGCCGCCTCGCCGCCATCCCAGCGCACAGTGCCCACATCCCCCGGTTGATCGGGCCAGAGGTGGCTCTGGGGGTGGAAGGGGGTGAGATCGGTGACCAGCAGGCTGGGTTGCCCCTGCTCGCAATAGACGACGCTGGCCTGTTCCTGATGATGGCCCAGCACGAAGCTGACTCGGGTATGTTCCATGGCAAGGCTTCCGCAACGAGAAATGGAGAAGAGAAAGCGGCAGCATACGCCAAAGCGGGGGCCGGCTCATTAACCTCTGTTAACGAGCCGGCACGGAGATGGCGGAGTGAGCACTAGATCATGGTGACCAGCAGATAGGCGTTGAGGCCGATCACCAGCGCGACGATGACGCGACCTGTTGCCTGGGTCAGCGGATGGTTGCGATGCTCCCCCATCAGGGCGCGATCGCCGGTCAGGATCAGCAGCGGAATGAGTGCGAGGGCTATGCCAAAACTCAGAATGACCTGGCTCAGCACCAGGATCTCCGTGGTGTTGAGTCCCATGGCGATCACCACGAAGGCGGGGGCCATGGTGATGGCCCGGCGCAGCCAGAGCGGTATGGTGAAGCGCACGAAGCCCTGCATCACCACCTGACCTGCCAGGGTCCCGACCACGGTGGAGGAGATGCCGGACGCGACCAGGGACAGCCCGAACAGGGTGGCGGCAGCCTGACCCAGCAAGGGAGTGAGCGTCTGGTAGGCCGTTTCAAGCTCCGCCACCTGCTGGTGGCCCGCGTCGTGGAAGGCTGCAGCGGCCATGGCCATCATGGCCAGGTTGACGAAGCCGGCTATGGTCATGGCGATGGCCACATCGACCCGGGTGCTGTGCAGCCGCTGGGAAAGGGTCCCCTGATCCTGGGTGTGCTGGGTCAGTGCCGAGTGGAGGTAGATGACGTGGGGCATCACTGTCGCCCCCAGCACGCCGGCGGCGAGATAGACGGCATCGCCGTTGGGCAGGCCGGGGAAGAGGGCGCCTTCCAGCAGGCTGGGCAGATGGGGGCGGGAGAAGGCCAGCTCGACTATGTAGGCGGCGGCCACGAACAGCAGCAGACCGCCCACCACGAACTCCAGCGGCTTCTGGCCGCGGGATTGCAGCATGAGAATGCCCCAGGTGACCACGGCCGTGATGCAGGCCCCTTCCAGCAGTGTCACCCCGAACAGCAGCTTGAAGCCCACGGCCGCACCGATGAACTCGGCGAGATCCGTGGCCATGGCGATGATCTCCGCCTGCACCCAGTAGGCCCAGACTGCCGGTTTGGGTAATTTGTCCCGGATGTGCTCCGCCAGATTCTTGCCGGTGACTATGCCGAGCTTGGCGGAGAGGGTCTGCACCACCATGGCCATCAGGTTGGCCCAGACCACCACCCACAGCAGTTGATAACCAAAGGTGGAACCGGCCTGGATGTTGGTGGCGAAGTTGCCCGGATCTATGTAGCCGATGGCGGCGATGAAGGCGGGGCCAAGCAGGGTCAGCTTGAATTTGCGGGCCGGGATGGCCGTGGTCAATGCGGGTTGCATGGTGTCACCCTCCATAAGAGCATGGAGATAGAATAGATCTAAATGATAATTGTTATCAATTGAAGTTTTGCATCAGGTTCATCGACAAAAACATCTGCCGACGCCAGTTGCAGTGGGAGAGGCGATTTCGTACAATACGCCGCCCTAGAAAGCAGCGTCTAAACACCACTATGTTCCTTGCCTCCGAGGTCTGGCTGCACCTGGGCGGAGGCTGAATTAATCCGTAAGGAGCTAAAATGCGTCATTACGAAATCGTCTTCATGGTTCATCCGGACCAGAGCGAGCAAGTACCTGGCATGATCGAGCGTTACACCGGCGCTATCACCACCGCTGGTGGCACCATTCATCGCCTGGAAGATTGGGGCCGTCGTCAACTGGCTTACCCGATCGACAAGCTGCACAAGGCTCACTATGTTCTGATGAACGTAGAAGCTGAGCAGGCCGTTATCGACGAACTGGAAACCAACTTCCGCTTCAACGATGCCGTTATCCGCAACATGATCATGCGCACCAAGCACGCCGTGACTGAAGTTTCTCCGATGGCCAAGGCCAAGGAAGAGCGCTTCACCCGTCGTGACGACGAGCGCCGCGAAGATGCTGTTGAAGCGTCTTCCGAAGAGTAATTCTTAGATCACCGCATTAGAGGATAAAGGCCATGGCACGTTATTTCCGTCGTCGTAAGTTCTGCCGCTTCACCGCCGAGAACGTTACCGAGATCGACTACAAAGATATCGTTACTCTGAAAAACTACGTCACTGAATCTGGCAAGATCGTACCGAGCCGTATCACCGGTACCCGCGCCAAGTATCAGCGTCAGCTGGCACGCGCCATCAAGCGTGCTCGTTACCTGGCTCTGCTGCCGTACACCGATCTGCACAACAAGTAAGAATCGGTCCGGCACTTAAGCCTAACTCAACTTTTATAGAGGAAAGGTAATGCAAGTTATCCTGCTCGACAAAATCGCCAAACTGGGCGGTCTGGGTGATCAAGTCGCTGTTAAAGCTGGCTACGCCCGTAACTATCTGATCCCGCAAGGCAAAGCCGTTATGGCTACCAAGGCCAACATCGAGACCTTCGATGCTCGCCGTGCTGAACTGGAAGCCAAGCTGGCTGCCGGTAAAGCTGCCGCTGAAGAGCGCGCTGCCAAGCTGGGTGAACTGGCTGCCGTTGTCATCGCCTCCAAGTCTGGCGACGAAGGCAAGCTGTTCGGTTCCATCGGTACCCGTGACGTTGCTGAAGCCATCACTGCTGCCGGCGTCGCCGTTGCCAAGAGCGAAGTCCGTATGGGCAACGTTCTGCGTAACACCGGCGAGTACGAAGTTGTTGTTCAGCTGCACGCTGACGTCAAGGCAACCGTACAGATCCAGGTTGTTGCTCTGTAATAGCGATTCGCTTTGCAGAAAAAACCCGCGCACATGCGCGGGTTTTTTTCTTTTTGAATCAAGAGGGGATCCAGGGGTAAAGTGAGGTTCTGTTCCTCTGTAGGAGAACCTGTATGGCAGCCTGGGTCGAAGGTCATGTACTCGAGCGCATCGAGTGGACGCCCACCCTGTTTTCCCTGCGCATAGCGGCGGAGCTCGCCCCCTACAAGGCGGGGCAATTTACCAAGCTGGCCCTGCAACGGGGCGAGCAGCGGATCCAGCGCGCCTATTCCTTCGTCAATCCCCCCTCTGCCCCCTATCACGAATTCTATCTGGTGGAGATCCCGGATGGCGAACTGACTCCCTCTCTCGGTGCCTTGCAACCTGGGGATACCTTGCTGGTTCAGTCCCAGGCCACTGGGTTCCTGACCCTGGACGAACTCCCGCCGGGACGGGATCTCTGGCTGCTCTCCACCGGCACGGCCATAGGCCCCTTCCTCGCCATGCTGGCGGAGGGGGAGGCCTTCGAGCGTTTCGAGAATCTGGTGTTGGTGCACGGGGTGCGCAAGGGGGAGGAGCTTACCTATCAGGGCCTGATCACCAGCCTGGTCGAGCAGTATGGGCCCCGTTTTCACTACGTGCCCTTCGTCAGCCGCGAGCCCTGGCCCGGTGCGCTGCCAGGCCGGATCCCGGCGGCCATCGCCAGCGGCGAGCTGCAGGCCAGGGTCGGGCTCCCCTTCTCGGCCGAGCACAGCCAGGTAATGATCTGCGGCAATCCCGCCATGGTGAAGGAGACGCAGCTAACCCTGCTGGATCTCGGTCTTGCCAAGAACCTGCGCCGGGCCCCCGGCAACATCAGCATGGAGAATTACTGGTAGACGCCAGCAGGGGACGGTCAGCGACCTATCTTGTCACCGTCGTGCTTGCCAGAGCCCTCGGCGCAGGCGTTGTCGCCCGGTGGCGACCGTCTGACGCCCTGTGCTTCCTGGTGGGCACCGGGATCCTGGGCGGCGCCGCGTCGGGCAAGAGGGGCTTCAAATGCGGCGCCGCTGTTCAATAGCCGGGCGAGCAGATGGGTGACGGTGTTGCGCATGATGGCCTCGATGACGGCTGGAGGAGAGGCAGTCTATCGTCGCCAGCCTTAACCGGGGCGGAACGGCACCTTGGCATCATTGCCTGGAACTGGTGAGAAATGAGCGGCGAACGTTTGTAAAATGGCCTGGTTCATGCTTTTTTGCCAAGGGTATCAAGGTGTTCCATTGAGCCTTGGCTGGCAGGATGGCAGTCGCCGGTACTCGTGAGCCGAGCGTAGAATATGGCGGCCACTGCCTGCACCTGCGACCGCATTCAGGGGCCGGAGCCCCCGAACCATCACTTTTTGTTGCCTTTCCCGTTACCTTTTTCTTTGTACTTCCCGTTATCGTTGCTGTCCCAGCCGCTCTTGTCGTGGCCCTTGCCCGGGTTGTTGCCGCTGTGGATGCTGCGGTTGTAGTGGTCGCGATACTTGCCATCCATGTTGTCACAGTTGAGTTTGATACTGCTGCTGCGGGTGCTGATATCCAGGCAGTTGTCCTGCCACCAGTCGTACTCCTTGTCGTCCCAATCCAGGCTGATTTGGCCCCGATCGGTGGAGATCTTGACGTCGTCATTGTTCTTGGAAGGAGGCGCAGCAAAGGCGACGCCGTGGACAATGAACAGAGAGAGCAGCAGGGCGCTGCGGTTGATCATGGTATTGCGCTTGGGGTGTGTCATATCAGAGAGGCTCCTGTCGTGACTAGTCACTGTTCCGGGCTGGCCGGGATTTGGTTGGTGCTGGGGGGTTGGTTGCGAGGCGTCTCATCATCCAGGTTGAGCTTAGTGCCCTTGCAATCGGGCGAGGTCTCCTCACCGACCCCCAGATCGAGACAGCCGGTCTGCGACCAGTCAAATTGCGTGTCATTCCAGTCCAGTTTGAAGGTGAGCGCGTCAACGGAGAAAGTTTGATCCCCCTGCTCCTGAGCCTGGACCGATGAGGTGGCGGTGCCGGCAACCAGAAGAAGGGAGAGCAGCAGCGTAGTCGTTCTGTTCATGATGGCCTCGGATAATGGCAATAGGGAGTCAGTGTAGCGCGCCGGGCTGAACCCGGGCACAACGAAAACATGCCCTGCAAGTCTGAGGTCGATTGTAGCGGTTTTCTGCTGCCGATTTGTCCGTTTTGGTCGCACTATGGACAGCTGGTTATCCATATGAAGGAATTCAGGTATTTGCCCTTCTCTCCGACCGCCCGGTGACTATAATCGGCAGCCAACTTTTCCTGCACGGCACTCCCTCTTCATCATGACCACACAGGCTCCTGCCGCATTGCGCTATCCCAAGGGCTGGTTCGCACTGACCACGGTGTACAGTTTTACCGGGTTGGCCATTCTGGCCTCCATCGTCTTCTCCCTGCTGCTGTTTCTCTCCATCGACGACAACCCGCTGATGAAGTGGCTGTTTGGCGGTCTGGCCATCATCTTCGAGCTGGGCAAGTTCTATGTCTGGTATGAATACGGCGAGTGCAAGGCGAGGCGGGATCTCGGCGGAGCCTTCTGGTCGCTGCTGTTTTACAGCGTGCTGGCCGCCATCTCCATAGGTGGCAGCATAGGCGGCATCAACAGCGCCACCAACACCATCCTGAGCCAGCAGGCGCGCCACGAGCGGGAGATCGCCCGCTTCGACGAGCAGATCGCCAGCATAGAGCGGCAGATCCAGCTCAACGAGGAGGCGGCGCGCAAGTACATAGAGATGGCGCGGATCTCCAGCGGCGTGAGCGGGTTGCAGCAGGCCAACACCCGGCTCAGGTTGAAGCAGGATGAGCTGCGCCAGGAGCGTGACGCCAAGCCTGTCAATGAGCAGTCCTCCATGTTGGGGCTGATGAGCAGCCTGGCGGACGGGGTGGGCATGAGCATCAGCCAGGTGCAGTTCCTGCTGGTCTGCTTCCTCTCCGTGTTGTTGGATGCGTTCGGTGCCTTTTTCGTCAGCCTGATCGGCGAGGAGAACCGCTTCCGCCGCCAGTGGCAGTGGCTGCGGGCGCGAGAGCAGGCCGAGGCTCGCGCGAGCGAGTCAGCTGCCGCCGCGCCCATGGTGGTGAGCAGACCCGAGCCCGCACCGGCCGTGGTGGCTCAGGTGCGCAACGCGCTGGAGAGCGGCGAGCTCAAGTGCAGCAAGCGCAAGGTGGCAGAGGCCCTCTCCCTCTCGCTGGAAGAGGTGGACAGGGTGTTCCAGCATCTGATGGCCGAGGGCGTGCTGGGGCAGGGCAGCAACCGTCACTACCACCTCAGTGCGCAGGCGGGTTGAGATCCGGGCCACCTCAGGGTGGCCTTTTTGTTGCCGCAGGGGGCGTCAGTGGGTGAGCACCATCATCAGGCTGAAGAAGGCGGCCAGTCCCCCACCTATGCCGATGATCCAGTAAAACCCCTTGGCACCCTGCTTGAGCGGAATGCGGAAGTAGAGCAGAAACGCCCACCACCCCAGGGCCAGCAACAGAGGAATAAGAAACATTCGAGCCATGGTGTCCTCGCTGTTATTCTGTTGATCCTTGATCAATCAACAGGATGGATTGTGCAATGACGCAGCTACAGATTACCGCATTCGGCGACCCCTCGGTACTTAAGCTCAACCCCTCCCTGGACAAGGTGCCCGCCGAGGGGGAAGTCCGGGTGCGCATCTGCTTTGCGGGGGTCAACCCCATAGATGCCAAGACCCGGGCCGGCCTCGGCTGGGCGGCAGCCCAGAACAAGGACAAGCTGCCCTGGACCCCGGGCTATGACGTCTCCGGCGTGGTGGAGAAGGTCGGCCCCAATGTCACCACCCTGGTGGAAGGGGATGCGGTGTGCGGCATGGTCGGCTTTCCCCTGACGGCCGGCGGCTATGCGGAATCTGTGGTGGTACGCGACGACGAGCTGGTCAGGCTCGACGGGGTCAGTCTCAAGCAGGGGGCTGCGCTGCCCCTGGCGGGCCTCACCGCCTGGCAGGGACTGTTCGAACACGGTGCTCTCAAGGGCGGACAGCGCGTGCTGATCCTGGCCGGTGCCGGTGGCGTGGGCCATCTGGCGGTGCAGTTTGCCGCCGCCTACGGGACCCAGGTCGTGGTCACGGCCGGGCCTGACAACCACAGCTTCCTGCACGGGCTGGGCGCCAGCCAGATGGTGGATTACCACGACGCCGACTGGCCTTCACAGGTGGTGGCGGCCGGCGGCCCGGTGGATCTGGTGCTGGATCTGGTGGGGGGCGAGAGCGGCAAGGCGGCACTGGCCTGCGTCAAACCGGGTGGCCGCCTGGTGACTGTGCCCACCATCACGGCCCAGCAGATCAAGGAGGCGGGGGCCGAGGCGGGCATAGAGGTGCTCGGCATGCTGGTTCACCCCGATCAAAAACAGCTGACCCAGGTGCTGATGCTGCTGCGTCAGGGGGATGTGCATATCACCATCTCCGGTGAATATGCGTTGGCGGAAGGGGCACTGGCCCATGGCGCCATCGAGGGCGGCCATGTGCGGGGCAAGCTGCTGCTGCGCATGCCTGCCGCCGACGGCCAGCCCGGATGAACGACATTGCCGAGATGGGGCTGGGCTGGCTGTTTCTGAGCGCCTTCACCTCGGCCACCCTGCTGCCCGGCAGCTCGGAAGTGCTGCTGGGGGCCATGACCACCCGGGGAGAGTGGAGCATGGCCAGCCTGCTGCTGTGGGCGACGCTGGGCAACACCCTGGGCTCCATGACCACCTGGTGGCTGGGCCGGCTCGCCACATTGAAGAAAAAACCGGAAGATTTTCAAGGCCGTGGGGAACAAAAGGCGCTCGCCTGGCTCAAACAACATGGTCACTGGTGCCTGCTGCTCGCCTGGACGCCGGTGATCGGCGATGGCCTCTGCCTGCTGGCCGGTTGGCTTCGCTTCTCCTTCTGGCGCTCTCTCATCCTGATCGGGCTCGGCAAATTGTTTCGTTATGCCCTGGTGTTTCTGCTGGCCAGCCAGATCTTCTAGCCCATTCTTGTCACTCACGAGGTAACCGTGAACAAACTCATTCCATTAAGCATTCTCCTGGGATTTTCCCTGCCCGTGCTGGCAGCGTCCACCCTGGTGTCCGAGCAGGTCAAGCAGGAAGGCAAGCTCGGCATTCCCTATCAGATGTACAGGCTGGACAACGGCCTGACCGTGATCCTGGCGCCAGACAAGTCTGATCCCCTGGTGCACCTGGATGTCACCTATCACGTGGGGTCGTCGCGCGAGACGGTCGGCAAGTCGGGGTTTGCCCACTTCTTCGAGCACATGATGTTCCAGGGCTCCAAGCACGTTGGCGATCAGGAGCACATGCGGATCATCAACGAGGCCGGTGGCGAGATGAACGGCACCACCAACAAGGACAGGACCAACTATTTCGAGACGGTACCGGCCAACCAGCTGGAGAAGGTGCTCTGGCTGGAGGCGGATCGCATGGGCTTCCTGCTCGATGCGGTGAGCCAGAAGAAGTTCGAGATCCAGCGCGCCACCGTCAAGAACGAGCGGGCCCAGCGCATCGACAACCAGCCCTACGGCCTGCTGAGCGAGAAGGTGGGGGAGGCGCTCTATCCGCGCAGCCATCCCTACTCCTGGCAGCCCATCGGCTATGTGGAGGATCTGGACAGGGTCGATGTGAACGACCTCAAGCAGTTCTTCCTGCGCTGGTACGGGCCGAACAACGCCACCCTCACCCTGGGCGGCGACTTCGACAGCAAGCAGGCGCTGGCCTGGATTGAGCAGTACTTCGGCCCCATCCCCCGTGGCCCCGAGGTGGCCGAGCCGACGCCCCAGCCTGCGACCCTGCCCGAGACCCGCTATGTGACGCTGGAAGACAAGGTGCACCTGCCGCTGCTCTATATCAGCTACCCGACCGTGTCCCTTGGGGATCCGCAGGAGCCGGCGCTGGACATCTTTGCCGACGTGCTCGGCGGCTCCGCCAGCTCCATGCTCTATCAGTCCCTGGTCAAGACCGGCAAGGCCATCGAGGTGGGGGCCTCCCACTCCTGTGAAGAGCTGGCCTGTACCCTGGCGGTCTACGCCTACCCGAACCCGGCGGTGGATGGCAGCCTCAAGACCCTCAAGGGGGAAGTGGACAAGGTGATCGGCGAGTTTGCCGGTCGCGGCATCAAGCCAGAGGATCTGGAGAAGGCCATCAGCAGCTATCGCGCCTCGGCCATCTGGGGGCTGGACAGCGTCTCCGGCAAGGTGAGCCAGCTCGCCATGGGGCAGGTGCTGGCCCAGGATCCCAACTATGTGTTCAAGAACCTGGATGCCATAGGTCAGGTGAACGCCCAGCAGGTCAAGGCGGCCTACGACAAGTTCATCGCGAACAAGCCGGCCGTGGTGCTGAGCGTGGTGCCCAAGGGCAAGACCCAGTGGCAGGCGGGCACGCCCAACTTCACCCCGGCCAAGCGCGAGCTGCCGGATTACAGCCAGCATGGGGAGCCGCTGGCCCAGCAAACGATCAAGGACAGCTTCGATCGCAGCGTGCAGCCCAGGACGGCGGAGGCGGTCAGCGTCAAGGTGCCGGCCATCTGGCACGGCAAGCTGGACAAGGGCATCGAGATCATCGGCACCCGGAGTGACGAGATCCCGGCCGTCTCCATCATGATTGCCCTGCCTGGCGGCATCCGGGCCGAGGGCAAGGGCGAGCTGGGGCTGGCCAGCCTCACCGCCGCCATGCTGGGGCAGGGGACGGCGCGCCTCTCCGAGGCCGAGCTCAGCGACGAGTTGCAAAAGCTTGGCGCCAGCATCAGCGTCTCGACCGCCCAGTACAACAACCTCATCACCATCAGCAGCCTGACCGACAAGCTGCCCCAGACGCTGGCGCTGGTGCGCGAGGTGCTGCTGCAACCCGGCCTGCGGGAGGCGGACTTCGAGCGGCTCAAGGCGCAGATGCTGCAAGGCATGAAGCAGAGCGAGCAGCAGCCCGAGTGGCTGGCGGGGCAGGCGTTCCGTGAGCTGGTGTACGGTAAGCAAAACCGCCTCGGCCAGCCGACCGACGGGGTGCTGACCGACGTCGAGAAGCTGACCCTGGCAGACGTGAAGCGCTTCTATCACGCCTACTACAACCCGACCAACGCCAAGGTGGTGGTGACCGGGGATGTGACCCAGCAGCAGGTCGAACAGCAGCTCGGCTTCCTCACCCAGTGGCAGGGGGCGGCGCCGACCCTGGGGGATCTCAAGCTCAAGGGGGAGCAGGCCAAGCCGGGCATCTACCTGGTGGACAAGCCGGGGGCACCCCAGTCGGTGATCCGCATCGGCCGCCGTGCCATGCCGTTTGACACCACGGGGGATTACTTCGTCGCCAACCTGATGAACTTCAACCTGGGGGGCAACTTCAACAGCCGCATCAACCTCAACCTGCGGGAAGACAAGGGCTACACCTATGGTGCCAGCTCGGGCTTCCAGGCGAACCGCGAGGCCGGCGTGTTCGCCACCGGCGCCAACGTGCGCACCGATGCGACCGCGGATGCCATCCGTCAGTTCCTCAAGGAGATGGATGGCTATCGCGGGAGTGGACCCACCCCGGTGGAGCTGGCCTACATGCGCAGCGCCGTCTCCCAGCAGGATGCCCTCTCCTACGAGACGCTGGGCCAGAAGGCGGGCTTCCTGCTGCAGATGATCATGTACGACCTGAAGCCGGATTATGTGCAGGCCCAGAGCCAGCTGATCAAAACGGTGTCGCCCGAGACGCTAAAAGCCAGTGCGGCACGCTGGCTGGACCCGGCCGACATGGTGATTGTGGTGGTGGGGGACAAGCAAAAGCTTGAAAAACCCTTGAGCGAGCTTCATCTTCCCATCTATCCGCTGCAACTGCCCTGAGGGGCGTTGCAAAAAAATGAGCGCCGCCCCAGGTGGGGCGGCCATACATGAGCCGTGAATATGACTACTACTAGCTTGTCGCTCACCGAGTTGCTGGCTGCGCTGGGTACCCCGGATCGGGTGACCGCCCTCAAGGGGATCCGGCGCGGGATCGAACGTGAATGTCTGCGCATCACCCCAGAAGGGACCCTGGCCCAGACCGATCACCCCAGAGGCCTGGGGTCGGCCCTGACCCATGCCAACATCACTACCGACTACTCCGAGAGCCTGCTGGAGTTCATCACCCCGGCGACCGACTCCATCGAGAGCCTGATCGAGCAGCTTGGCGACATCCATCGCCACGCCATTCATCACCTGGGGGATGAGCGGATCTGGCCGCTCTCCATGCCCTGCTTCGTCGGTGACGAGGAGAGCATTCGCCTGGCCCAGTACGGCAGCTCCAACATAGGCCGGATGAAGACCCTCTATCGCCAGGGCTTGAAGAACCGCTACGGCAGCCTGATGCAGGTGATCGCCGGGGTGCACTTCAACTTCTCCATGCCGGACAGCTTCTGGTGCGAATGGCAGGATCTGGTGGGCGAGGGGTGCTGCAGCCAGCGCTTCATCTCCGACAAGTACATGGGGCTTATTCGCAACGTCTACCGCTTCGGCTGGCTGGTGCCCTACCTGTTCGGCGCCTCCCCGGCCATCTGCGACTCCTTCCTCAAGGGGCGCAAGAGCAGCCTGCCGTTCCAGAAGATTGGCAAGGGGACCCTCTATCTGCCCTATGCCACCGCCCTGCGCCTGTCCGATCTCGGTTATACCAACAGCGCCCAGGCGGGGCTCAAGATCAGCCACGACAACCTGCCGGCCTATGTCAGCAGCCTGCGCCGCGCCATCAACACCCATGATCCCGAGTTTGCCAAGATAGGGGTCAAGGTGAACGGCGAGTACCGCCAGCTCAACGACAACGTGCTGCAGCTGGAGAACGAGCTGTATGCCCCTATCCGGCCCAAGCGCACCCCCCGCAGCGGCGAGAAGCCCTCGGATGCGCTGGAGCAGCGCGGCATCGAGTACATCGAGCTGCGCACCGTGGACGTCAATCCCTTCACGCCGTTCGGCATCGAGGTGGATCAGATCCGCTTCTTCGATCTGTTCCTGGTCTGGTGCCTGCTGCGCCCGTCTCCCGTGCTGGGTGACGAGGAGATTGCCCGCAACCGTCGCAACCAGAACAAGGTGGTGCTGGAAGGGCGCCGCCCCGGTCTCGAGCTTGAAGACGAGCAGGGCAATGCCATCGGCCTCAAGGAGTACGGGCTCAAGCTGTTCGACGAGCTGGCCCAGGTCGCCGAGCTGCTGGATCGCTGCTGCGGTCGCAACCGCTACCGCGAGACGCTGGCCATGCACCGCGAGAAGCTGCTCAACCCCGAGCTGACCTACTCCGCCCGCCTGCTCAAGCAGTTGCTGGAAAGCGGCCAGGACAACGGCTGCTTCGGCGACGCCCTGGCGAGCCGTTACCGGGAAGAGATGCTGAGCGGTGAGCTGCAGTACTGGGATGAGGCCTACTTTGCCGGCGAGGCGCGGGACTCCCTGGCCAAGCAGCGGGAGCGGGAGCGCAGTGACAGCCTCTCCTTCGATGACTTCCTCGCCGACTATTTCGGCACCCGGCAGACCAGCTGAGGACCTGCCCCTGATGACGAGAGCCGCTCCCTTGAGCGGCTTTTTGATGGGCGTAGAGGTGGGATCTGGCCCGCAGCGGGCATAAAAAAACGGCCCCGAGGGGCCGTCTGCAAGGAGTGACGCGTCATCAGAGGATGAGACCGCCGAAGAAGAAGCCCAGCGCCACTGCCATGGCGATGGTGGCCACGCCCGGGATGAAGAAGGGGTGGTTGAATACCGCCTTGCCAATCCGGGTGGAGCCGGTGTCGTCCATCTCGACCGCCGCCAGCAGGGTCGGGTAGGTCGGCAGCACGAACAGGGCGCTCACGGCGGCGAAGGAGGCGATGGCCGCCAGCGGGCTGACGCCCAGGGCCAGCGCGGCCGGCATCAGTGCCTTGGTGGTGGCACCCTGGGAGTAGAGCAGCATGGAGGAGAAGAACAGCACCACGGCCAGCAGCCAGCTGTACTGGCTCAGCAGATCGCCGGCGAACGCCTGGATCTCGACCATGTTGCCCTTCACGAAGACGTTGCCGAGCCAGGCCACACCCAGTACGCAGATACAGGCCGACATACCGGACTTGAAGGTGGGCATGTTGGTGATCTGGGCGGCGTCCAGCTTGCAGAACAGCACCATCAGGGTGGCGGCGGAGAGCATGATGCCCATGATGGCGCCATCGCGGGGGATGGGCGGGCTGCTGATCAGACCCACGTTGCCGGAGATGGCGGTGGCATAGGCCATGACGGCGACGATGGCGACAATGAAGATGCCGACGGAGAGCTTGGCGTAAGGCTTGAGTTCCACCTTGCTGGTGCCGCGCAGCTTGATCAGGCCCTTGGCCTTGCGCTCCAGATAGACTTCATCCTGCTCCAGCGGCTTGCCCAGCATGTTGGCCACGAAGGCCCCCAGCAGACAGGCGATGAAGCTGGACGGGATGCAGATGGCCAGCAGGGTCAGGTAGTCGACGCCGAGGGGCTCCAGCATGCCGGAGAAGGCAACCACAGCCGCCGAGATGGGGGAGGCGGTGATGGCGATCTGGGAGGCAACGACCGCGATGGAGAGCGGACGGGACGGGCGAATGCCCTGCTCCTTGGCCACCTCGGCGATCACCGGCAGGGTGGAGAAGGCGGTGTGACCTGTCCCGGCCAGCATGGTCATCAGGTAGGTGACGACAGGGGCGGCGAAGGTGATGTGCTTGGGATTCTTGCGCAGTGCCTTCTCGGCCAGGTGCACCAGGTAGTCCATCCCGCCGGCGAGCTGCATGCAGGCGATGGCGCAGATGACGGACGCGATGATCATGATCACGTCCCAGGGCAGGTAGGTCACCAGCTGATCGCTCGGGATAGGCATGCCCAGACCCCAGGTCAGCACCAGCACCCCCAGACCACCGGCAAAGCCGATGCCGATGCTGCCTATCCGGGCCCCCAGATAGATAGCGGCGAGCACCACAAGTAACTCGATTCCAATCATAGCGAACACTCCATTTTCCAGTTTTTTTAGGTTTTATTAGGCAGAAAGCCAATTCCCGACGGGACTAGCAGGAGGCCGCTCGGGAACTGACTCTATGGGGCCGGGATATACCCGGCCCAGGATTCCGTTTATACGGTGGCTTCGCGGGTGTAACGCTTGGCCTTGTATTGCGGATTCATCAGGTTCTCGATGGAGAGGATCTCGTCCAGCTGCTCGGCGGTCAGCAGGCCGCGCTCAAGCACGACTTCGCGGACGTTCTTGCCGGTCTGGGCACAGATCTTGCCGACGATGTCACCTTCGTGGTGACCGATGAAGGGGTTCAGGTAGGTCACGATGCCGATGGAGTTCAGCACGTGGTTCATGCAGATGTCCGGGTTGGCGGTGATGCCTTCCACGCACTTCTCGCGCAGGGAGATGCAGGCTTTTTCCATCAGGCTCAGGGATTCGAACATGGCCTGACCAATCACCGGCTCCATGACGTTCAGCTGCAGCTGACCGGCTTCGGCGGCGAAGGTGATGGTGACGTCGTTACCGAACACCTTGAAGCAGGACTGGTTGACCACTTCCGGGATGACCGGGTTGACCTTGGCCGGCATGATGGAAGAGCCCGCCTGCATTTCCGGCAGGTTGATCTCTTTGAGCGCGGTACGGGGGCCCGAGGAGAGCAGACGCAGGTCGTTGCAGATCTTGGACATTTTCATGGCCAGACGCTTGATGGCGCCGTGCAGCATCACATAGGCGCCGCAGTCGGAGGTCGCCTCGATGAGATCCTCTGCCGGCACATAGGCACGACCGGTGATCTCGGCCAGACGCTTGATGGCCAGGGCGGAGTACTCGGGCGGGGTATTCAGGCCAGTACCTATGGCGGTGGCGCCCAGGTTCACTTCCAGCAGCAGCTCCTGGCAACGCTTGATGGACTTGATCTCTTCGCGCAGGGTGACGGCGAAGGCATGGAACTCCTGACCCAGGGTCATGGGGACGGCATCCTGCAGCTGGGTACGACCCATCTTCAGAATGCTCTTGAATTCAGCAGCCTTGGCATCGAAGGCAGCGATCAGCGCTTCCAGGGCATGCAGGGTGGTGTCGGTGCTGTTGACCACGGCCACGCGGAAGCCTGTGGGGTAGGCGTCGTTGGTGGACTGGCACTTGTTGACGTGATCGTTGGGGTTGATGACGTCGTAACGGCCCTTCTCCAGACCCATCAACTCGAGGGCGATGTTGGCCAGCACTTCGTTGGTGTTCATGTTGACGGAGGTACCGGCGCCGCCCTGATAGACATCGACCGGGAACTGGTCGAAGCATTTGCCGGTGTTCAGCATCAGGTCACAGGCTTCGATGATCTTGTCAGCGATCTCGGGACGTATGGTGCCCAGCTCACCGTTGGCCAGTGCGGCGGCCTTCTTGGTCAGCACCATGCCACGGACAAATTCGGGAACGTCAGAAATCTTCTGAGTGCTGATCTTGAAGTTCTCGACGGCGCGCAGGGTATGCACACCGTAATAGAGATCGTTGGAAACTTCTTTGGTGCCCAGCAGGTCTTCTTCAATGCGGACGTTCTTGATGTCGCTCATTGTAATGCCTCAGAAATCAGATAAATGGAAACGATCCTCACCGAGTGGTCGCGACTTCCTTACGCACATTTCATCCTGAAGCACCACACATCGGGTGGGGCAGTGGGGAACCGATGGCTCCCTGTGCAATGACTGGGATAGATCTTACCTCAATTGAGGTATCTGATATTAGACTTGGATCACTAAATTTGAGGCAACCCCAAATATCTTGTGGTCATTAAACAGATATTGCAATTGAGCGATTAACTTTGACAGAACAATCACTTCAATCACAGTTGGGCGACCAAATATTTCTCCCGAATCCGGGTTGTCTGACGCCGCGGACTTGAAAAACCGGCATGGCTCCCCATTTTAGTGACAAGAGACCTGCGCGATGGCGAGTTGGCATGGGCCATACTCCGCTCACTGCGTGATGGCAGGTTCATTTATTCACCGCACTGAGGTTGCTATGGGCAAGTTGTTACTGTTGTTGGTTGGCCTGGTATTGCTGGAGCTCACCGTGATGATAGAGGTGGGCTCGGTGATAGGCGCCTTGCCGACCGTGGGCCTGCTGGTATTGACCGCGGTGCTGGGCTCTTCCCTGGTGCGCAGCGAGGGGATCAAGACCCTGTTCAGCGCCCAGCAGAAGATGCAGCAGGGCGAGATGCCGGGCCGCGAGGTGATGGGCGGCATGATGCTGGCGCTGGCCGGTCTGCTGCTGATCATTCCGGGATTCGTGACCGACTTCTTCGGCATCCTGCTGCTGCAGCCCTGGCTGCGCAACAGGCTGGCCGACAAGCTGGTGGGCAGCAGCCAGTTCAGGATGCAGATGGGGGGCTTCCAGGCACAGCAACCACCGTTCGGGGCGCGCCCTGGCGAGGGGCAGCCGGATCAGGTCAAGGGTGGCGGAACCACGATTGAAGGGGAATTTGAACGCAAAGAGTGAGTGAACGGAATCGGCCACCATATCGGGGGCCTCGCCGTCAGGGGTGGACCTGATGGCAGAGTCCCTCAAACCTGCGGTGGGCATAGCCCCAGGCCAGCAGTCCCGCCGCCAGGTTTGCCACCAATATCCCCAGATAGATCCCCTGCTCTCCCCCCAGTTTTGCCCCCAGCCAGGCCCCTGGCAGCAAGAAGACGAACAGCCGCATGCCGTTGAAGACGAATGATACCGTCGAGGCTCTGACCCCATTGAGGGCCGAGGCCAGCAACATCACCATGCCCTGAAAACCGTAGCCGATGGGCACCAGATGCAGATAGAGCACGATGAGGCGCACGACTTGCGGGTGATCGCTGAACAGGTTGGCGATGAGGGGGGCCAGCAGCCAGACCAGGCCGTAGATGGCGAGCTGGAACAGCAGGGCGAACCGCATGCAGAGCAGCAGGGCGGCCCTGGCCCTCGCCGGATTGCCTGCCCCGCAGTTCTGCGAGACGAAGGGGGCCAGCACGGAAGAGAGCGCCATCATCACGATCAGCAGCAGCGCCTCTACCCTGGAGGCGGCGCCGTAGGCGGCGACCACCTCTGTACCCAGGCCGGCGAAGATGACCATCAGTACGGCATTGGCCAGCGGGTTGAGCATGTTGGTAAAGGATGCGGGCACGGCCACCTGCAGCAGGGTGCGCCAGTGGGCCAGCAGCCGCGGGCGAGGGGAGAGGCGCCATGACAGCAGTTGCTCCCGCTGGCGCAGTATGTGCAGGCTGACCAGCATGGCCATCAGCCAGGAGAGGGAGGTGGCGATGGCGGCGCCGCGGATGCCCCACTCGGGGAAAGGGCCGGGCCCGAAGATGAGCAGGGGATCCAGCACCCCGTTGACCAGGCCGGCCACCCCCATCACCAGGCTGGGGGTCTTGGTATCCCCCGTGGTCCGGATGGCGGCATTGCCGACCATGGGGATGACCAGCATGGGCACGGTCAGATACCAGATCAGCATGTAGTCGTGGATCAGCGAAATGAGCTCGGCACTGGCCCCCAGCAGGGTAAAGAGGGGCTCTATGGTCAGTGCCCCCAGCACGGCGAGCAGGGTCACCAGGATGACGGCGAGGAACAGGCAGTCGGTGGTGATGCGGGCGGCCTCGTCGTGACGGCCCTGGCCCAGGGCATGGCCGAGCAGGGCGCACAGTCCCGCTCCCAGCCCCATGGTGAGGGAGGTGACCACGAAGGTGACCGGGAAGGTGAAGCTGATGGCGGCGAGCGCCTGGGTGCCCAACATGCCGATAAAGAAGGTATCGACCAGGTTGAAGGCGAGGATGGCAACGATGCCGAGGATCATGGGTCCCGTCATGCGCAGCAGCACTGGCGTCATGGGGGCGGTCAGCATGGGGTTGGGTCGGCTCAAGGCAGGGTCTCTATGTGCTCTGGGCCGAAATGCTGGCCGCGTCCATCCGCCTTCCTGATTGGGGGTGGGTGATCCATCGAAGATACTCATAGTACGTGAAAATATTTTTTTTGTATTTGCCCTTGAAGGGCTACCCATATTGCCCCAGATCAGGGGCATAACAAATTTGGCCGACTGCGGCCATTCCTCAAGCAACACAGAGACTCATTTTGGGAGAGTTATCGATGAAAATTCGTCCACTGCACGACCGCGTCATCATCAAGCGCATCGAAGCTGAAGCCAAATCCGCTGGCGGCATCGTCTTGACTGGCACTGCGGCCCAGAAGTCCACCCGTGGTGAAGTTCTTGCCGTGGGGACTGGCCGAATTCTGGACAATGGCGATGTCAAAGCCCTCGCCGTCAAGGTGGGTGACAAGGTGATCTTCAACGAAGGCTACGGCGTGAAGACCGAGAAGCTGGATGGCCAGGACGTGCTGATCCTGTCCGAGACCGACATCCTGGCGATTGTCGAAGAGTAATCACCTCCCCCCTTTTTCCCGAATTGATTTAAGGACTGAAGAACATGGCAGCTAAAGAAGTTAAGTTTGGCAACGAAGCCCGCATCAAGATGCTGGAAGGCGTCAACATCCTGGCCGACGCCGTCAAGGTGACCCTGGGCCCGAAAGGCCGCAACGTGGTACTGGACAAGTCCTTCGGTGCCCCGACCATCACCAAGGATGGTGTCTCCGTTGCCCGCGAGATCGAGCTGGAAGACAAGTTCCAGAACATGGGCGCCCAGATGGTCAAGGAAGTCGCTTCCAAGGCCAACGACGCCGCCGGTGACGGTACCACCACTGCGACCGTACTGGCGCAAGCCATCGTCAACGAAGGCCTGAAGGCCGTCGCCGCCGGCATGAACCCCATGGATCTGAAGCGCGGTATCGACAAGGCCGTCGTGGCCGCCGTCGCCGAGCTGCAGGCCCTGTCCCAGCCCTGCGCCGACAACAACGCCATCGCCCAGGTCGGCACCATCTCCGCCAACTCCGACGAGAAAGTGGGTGCACTGATCGCCGAGGCCATGGACAAGGTCGGCCGTGACGGCGTGATCACGGTGGAAGACGGTCAGGGTCTGGAAGACGAGCTGGCCGTGGTAGAAGGTATGCAGTTCGACCGTGGCTACCTCTCCCCCTACTTCATCAACAAGCCGGAAACCGGCTCCGTCGAGCTGGATGACCCCTTCATCCTGCTGGTGGACAAGAAGATCTCCAACATCCGCGAAATGCTGCCGGTGCTGGAAGGCGTGGCCAAGGCGGGCAAACCGCTGATCATCGTGGCCGAAGACGTGGAAGGTGAAGCGCTGGCGACCCTGGTGGTCAACACCATGCGCGGCATCGTGAAAGTCGCCGCCGTCAAGGCACCTGGCTTCGGTGACCGTCGCAAGGCCATGCTGCAGGATATCGCCATCCTGACCGGCGGTACCGTGATCTCCGAAGAGGTGGGCATGGAGCTGGAAAAAGCGACCCTGGAAGATCTGGGCCGTGCCAAGCGCATCGTCATCACCAAAGAGAACACCACCATCATCGATGGCGTGGGTGATGCCGCCCTGATCGAGAGCCGCGTGGCTCAGATCCGTCAGCAGATCGAAGATACCTCTTCCGATTACGACCGTGAGAAGCTGCAAGAGCGCGTGGCCAAGCTGGCCGGCGGTGTTGCCGTCATCAAGGTTGGCGCTGCCACCGAAGTCGAGATGAAAGAGAAGAAAGCCCGTGTTGACGATGCCCTGCACGCCACTCGCGCTGCCGTAGAAGAAGGCGTGGTTGCCGGTGGTGGTGTGGCGCTGGTGCGCGTGGCCGCCAAGCTGGCCTCCCTGCGTGGTGACAACGAAGACCAGAACGTGGGTATCAAGGTCGCCCTGCGCGCCATGGAAGCTCCGCTGCGTCAGATCGTCATCAACGCCGGCGAAGAAGCCTCCGTCATTGCCAACGCCGTGAAGAACGGTGAGGGTAACTTCGGCTACAACGCCTACACCGAACAGTACGGTGACATGTTGGCCATGGGCATCCTGGATCCGACCAAGGTGACCCGTTCTGCCCTGCAGTTCGCCTCTTCCATCGCCGGCCTGATGATCACCACAGAGTGCATGATCTCCGAGCTGCCGAAGAAAGATACCCCTGCCATGCCTGATATGGGTGGCATGGGCGGTATGGGTATGATGTAATTCCGTCATAGTCATCAAACGGCTCGCTTTTGCGGGCCGTTTTTTTTAGTGCTACTAAGCTGAAGCTGTTGATAGTGAAATGATCTGAGGTGAGCATGCGAACATTAGGTTTTATCCCGTTACTGTTTTCCCTTGTCGTTCCCACCATGGCATTGGCCGCTCCCGAGGGGCCGGTGATCCTCAAGGTGACGGGGAATCTGGATCCCGCCAACCCCGCTGATGGTGAGGTTGATTTCGACATGGCCATGATCCAGGCCCTGCCACAGCATGAGATAGTGACGAGCAATCCCTGGGTGGATAAACCGCACAAATACGTGGGACCCAGGCTGGCGGACGTGCTGACGGCGGTGAAGGCCAACGGCAAGAGCATCACGCTCACCGCCTTGAATAGTTTCCAGATCCGGATCAACTGGGATAAGGTCAGGCAATACGATCCCATCCTGGCCTGGCAGGATGATGGGGTGACCATGCGGGTACGTGACAAGGGGCCGCTCTGGTTTATTCTGCCGCTGGATCAGTATCCTGAGCTGAAACGGTCAGAGTTTACCGACATGATGATCTGGCAACTGAGCGCAATCGATATTCAGCAGTAAAGACGGTGACTTGCGGGAGTACTGGGTGAAAGCGAAGACCAGGGCCTGGCCCTTACTCGGCGTTCTTTATCTATCCATTCTGTTATTCACGGGTAGCACGCTCTATTGCCTGGTGCAGATACAGAATGCGACCCGGGTGATGGAGAAGTACACCTATGACGTCTCCTGGGCCTTGATGCAACTGCAGCTCGAGCTGGGGCGCTTTCTCAATGCCGTCGAGATCTACCACTACGGCGGCATCGACCATGAAACCCTGCTGCTGCGTTACGACATTCTCTGGAGCCGTACTCCCATACTGCTGAGCGGCCAGCTGCGCAAGAGCCTGTCGGACAATCCGAAGACGCTGCGACTGGTCCAGCTGACCGAGAGCAATATCCGCAAGCTGGAGCCGGAGCTGACCAGGCTGAAGCCGGGGATGTCGGACTACCAGCAGGTCATGATGACCCTTGCGCCCTTGCAGGAGCCGCTCTCCTACTCCCTCGCCTCCATGATGCAGAAGAACATCAACGTCTATTCGGGCAATGACAAGCGCTTCGGCCAGCTGCGCGATGCGCTGTTGTTCATGGTGTTGGGGCTGGTGATCTCGGTGATCCTGCTCAGCGGCCTGCTGGTGCGCGAAGCCCGGCGCCATTTCAGAACGGCCCGGGTCGATCCGCTGACCGGCCTGGCCAACAGGCTGGCCTTGCTGGAGAAGATGGAGTCCTATGTCAGCCGTGATACTCCCTTTGGTCTGGTACTGATCGACATCAACGACTTTCGGGACATCAACAGCAAGTTTGGCTACAGCACAGGGGACATACTGCTGCAGGAGCTGGCGAAGCGGCTGCGTGTCCTGTGTGAAAACGGCGAGTGGGTGGCGCGTCTCGGGGGCGATCAGCTCGCCATGTTGCAACGGGACAGCAGCGACCTGCGCCAGGTCAGGGAGCTGGTGGCGAGGGTGCTCCACGCCATCAAGCAAGACATCATCATCGACAGCTACCCCTTCCGGCTGGAGGTGGGCATAGGCATCGCCTTCTTCCCCACGGACAGCAACCAGACCCAGGAGCTGCTGAGCCGGGCGGAGCAGGCACTGTTCCACAGCCGCAAGACCCATGTGCCTTATGTCATCTATGACAGCTCCCTGCTCAACGAAACCGCCAGGCGCAAGCACCTCGCCTCCGACATGGTGATGGCCCTTGAACACAATGCCCTGGAGCTCTATTACCAACCCATAGTCAACCTGGAGAGCGGTCGCTGCGAGGCGGTGGAGGCGCTGCTGAGGTGGCGTCATCCCGAGCTTGGCTTCATCCCGCCCAACGAGGTGATCCAGGTGGCGGAAGAGTTCCAGCTTGCCGAGAAGCTGGGGAGCTGGGTGCTGAACACGGCGTGCGAGCAGCTCCACCAGTGGCAGCACCTGGGCTTGGTCGATCTGCAGATGTGCGTCAACATCTCCCCTGGCATGTATCAGCGCAACCTGTTGAAGCTGGTGGCCAAGGCGTTGATGGAACACCATATTCCCGCATCCTGCCTGGTACTGGAGGTGACGGAAGACACCACAATGCGCGAGGTGAAGAACTCGCTGCAGCTGATGCAGGATCTCAGTCAGCAGGGGATTCACCTGGCGTTGGATGACTTCGGAACCGGTTACTCCTCTCTCAGCTATCTGCAGAAGCTGCCGGTGAGCAAGGTGAAGATAGACAGATCCTTCATCCAGGGCATAGACACCTCCATAGAGGCGGCCGAGCTGGTGGCCAACATCTGCCGCATGGGCTCCATGCTGGGCAAGAAGCTGGTGTGTGAAGGCATCGAGACCCAGGGGCAGCTCGACGTGCTGCGTTCATTGACCGACATCCATCTCTACGGACAAGGCTATCTGTTCAGCCGCCCGGAGCAGGCGTCCAAGGCCTATCAGACCCTGCTGGAGATGGAGGAGCGCTGGCTGGCACGGCGTGCGCCGGACAAGGCATACCTGCTCTGAACGATATGGCTCATGTCTCGCGGGCCCCGGCCGATAGTCTTTTGGCAGGAGGTACACAATGGATATTTCTAGCTCTGCAAATGCGTCGTTTGGTTCTGCTCTGATGGTGGCCAGCCTGGCCAAGAAGCAGCAGACCCAGGAGGGCGAATCCGCACTGAAACTGCTGGCAACGGCAGCTCAGTCCGCGCCGGCGGCGCCGACATCGGCCAGCGCTTCCCTCGGAAGCAGGATCGATATTCGCGTCTGACCTGAACGAAAAAGCCCCTATCTTTCGATGGGGGCTTTCTTTTTTATGGGGTTTTATCTGACGGCTTCACTGCTCGGTACAATGCTCAGACCGGGAAGGGGGCCGGGGCCTCGAAGGTCATCCGCTCGCCGCTGCGGGGGTGGCTGATGGTCAGCATGGCCGCATGCAGGTAGAGATGAGGGGCTGCCGCCAGCGCATCCGGATGGGCATAGAGGTTGTCACCCAGAATGGGGTGCCCCAGCTCCAGCATGTGGACGCGCAGCTGGTGCGAGCGACCCGTGATGGGGGTCAGCTTGATCAGGCTGTTGCCGTTCTCCACCTTCAGTTTCTCCCACAGGGTCAGAGCGTGGCGCCCCTCCTCAAAGTCCACCTTCTGTTTCGGCCGGTTGGGCCAGTCGACGCAGAGCGGCAGGTCAACCTGACCCGATGCTGCTTCCGGTTCGCCCCACACCCAGGCGAGGTAGTGCTTCTCGGTCTCCCGCTCGCGAAATTGCCGGCTCAGCTCCCGATGGGAATTGGGATTGAGGGGTATGACAATGACGCCAGTGGTAGACATATCGAGGCGATGGGCTGCCGCCGCCTTGGGGTGCTGCTGTTTCACCCGATGCAGGACGCTGTCTTCATTCTCGGGGCCGCGCCCGGGGACGCTTAGCAGGCCAGTGGGCTTGTTGACCACCATGATGTCCTTGTCCTTGAACAGGATATCGAGCCAGGGTTCCAGAGGCGGTGAGTATTCAAACATAAATGTCTCGCATCAAAAGGTGGGGACAAGCCCCCATCAGTTATGGGTAACCACAATCATAAAGGGCATGGGATCCCGCGTGAGCCGGAGCCGGTCATGCCACTTCACTGCCTTGTCAGTTATGGGTGACCACGACAAAGCGGCACTGGGTACCCAGCTTGAGCTGGGTCTGGCCGCTGTCGATCGGTACCTTGTCAGTTATGGGTGACCACGATAAAGCGGATTGCGTCCAGCTTGAGTTGGGTCTGATCGATCAGGTGGTGCAATTCTGCCTGCAGATTGCGCAGATAATCCAGTTCGCTGTCGCGCACGTTCGGGTTGACCGCCTTGAGCGCTTCCAGACGATCCAGATCCTGTTGCAGGGTCTGCGCCATCTGGGCACGGGCCTTGTCGACAATCCCGGCTTTCAGCTCGTCGGCAATGGCCTGGCCCTTGCCAATCAGACCGTGGATCACCGGTTGGGACGCGGTGACCAGCTTGCTACCGAGGTGGCGGTTGACCGGAGTCAGCTGGCGGTTGAAGGCATCGAACGCCACTTTCTCACCCAGATTCTGGCCGTTCTTGTCCATCAGCAGACGGATCGGGGTCGGCGGCATGAAGCGGTAGAGCTGGGGATGGGCCGCAGACTCGGCAACGAAGATCAGCTCAAGCAGGATGGAGCCGATGGGCAGCGCCTTGTTCTTGAGCAGTGCGACCGAGGTAGCACCGATCTCGGAGCCCAGGATCAGGTCGATACCGCCGCGCATCATGGGGTGATCCCAGGAGAGCAGCGCCATGTCATCCCGCGACAGGGCGGTGTTGCGATCGAAGGTGATGGTCATGCCGTCTTGCGGCAAGCCCGGGAAGCTGGAGACCAGCATGTGATCCCCCGGGGTCAGCACCAGCGCGTTCTCGCCTCTGTCATCCTGATTGACGCCGATCTCGTCGAACATCTTGAGGGCGAAGGAGATCATGCCGGTGTCGTCATCTTCGGCGGCCAGCTTGTCGACCAGCTGCTGGGCGGCGGCGCCACCGCTGGAGTGGATCTCCAACAGGCGATCGCGGCCCTGCTCCAGCCGGGCCTTGAGCGGCTCGTGCAGCTCGCGGGTCTTGACCAGCAGGGCGTCCAGCGGGCCTTGCTCGCCGCTGTTGGCGGCCAGCAGCTCGAACAGCTCGTCACGCACAGCTTCGAATACCGGGCGGGCAGTCGGGCAGGTCTGCTCGAACGCATCCAGGCCATCGTGATACCAGAGCTGCAGGGCGCGTTGGGCAGTCCCTTCCAGATAGGGGACGTGGATCTCGACGGTATTCTGCTGACCGATACGATCCAGTCGGCCGATACGCTGTTCCAGCAGATCCGGGTTGAGGGGCAGATCGAACAGCACCAGATGGCTGGCAAACTGGAAGTTGCGACCCTCTGAGCCGATCTCGGAGCAGAGCAGCACCTGGGCGCCCCCCTCTTGCTGGGCGAAATAGGCGGAGGCCTTGTCCCGCTCGAGGATCGACATCCCTTCGTGGAACACGGCACCACGGATCCCTTCACGGGTACGCAGTGCCTCTTCCAGCGCGATGGCGGTGGCCGCTTCGGAGCAGATCACCAGCACCTTCTGCTGGCGGGCTGAGAGCAGCAGCTCCAGCAACCACTCGACGCGCGGGTCGAACTGGGTCCAGGTGGCGTTGTCACCTTCGAACTGCTGGAAGATCTTCTCGGGGTAGAGGTAGCGCAGGGCGCGGGTCTGCAAATCGCCGCCGTTGCCACCCATCATGCCCATCACCTTGATGGCAGTCTTGTACTGCTCCGGCAGCGGCATGGGGTAGACGTTGAGGTGACGCTCGGGGAAGCCCTGAATATTGGCACGGCTGTTGCGGAACAGCACCCGGCCGGTGCCATGCTGATCCAGCAGCTTGGCGACCGCCTGCTGGCGGGCAGCAGCATCGCTCAAGTCCAGCCCTTCCAGTTGGCTGGCGAGGATCTGCCTGGCTTCATCGCTCAGGGTCTCGCCATCCAGCAGCTCCTGCGCGGCGCTGGCGACCTGACCATAGGCCTGCTCCTCGGCGAGGAAGGTGTCGTAGTCGTAGAAACGCTCGGGGTCGAGCAGGCGCAGACGGGCAAAGTGGCTCTGGTGGCCCAGCTGATCCGGGGTGGCGGTCAGCAGCAGCACGCCAGGCACTTGTTCGGCCAGCGCTTCCACCATTTCATAGGCGCGGCTCGGCGCCTCTTCGCTCCACTCCAGGTGGTGCGCCTCGTCGACAACCAGCAGATCCCACTCGGCTTCCAGCACCTGTTCGAAGCGACGACGCTTCTTGCGCAGGAAGTCGAGGCTGCAGATCACCAGCTGTTCGGTCTCGAAGGGGTTCTCCGCATCGGCGAACGCCTCGATGCAGCGCTCCTCGTCAAACAGGGAGAAGTGCAGGTTGAAGCGGCGCAGCATCTCGACCAGCCACTGGTGCTGGAGAGTCTCGGGCAGCAGGATCAGCACCCGATGGGCGCGGCCGGAGAGCAGCTGCTGATGGATGATCATGCCCGCTTCTATGGTCTTGCCCAGACCCACTTCGTCCGCCAGCAGTACGCGCGGGGCGTAGCGATGACCCACTTCATGGGCGATATAGAGCTGGTGCGGGATCAGGCTGACCCGGCCACCGGCCAGACCGCGAGTCGGGTTACGGCGGCGCTGGTGCTGGTTGATCAGCGCTTCGTAGCGCAGGGTGAAGCGGGACATCCGGTCGATCTGGCCGGCGAACAGGCGATCCTGCGGCTTGTTGAACTTGATGAAGTTGTTGAGAAACACTTCCTTGAGGGCAACGGGCTCATCATTGTCGGTGCGCACACCCACATATATAAGCAGGCCGTCTTTCTCCTGCACTTCTTCGACCGTCATGGTCCAGTCTTCGTGACTGGCAATCTGATCGCCCACATTGAAGCTGACCCGGGTGACCGGCGCCTCTTCTTTGGCATACATGCGGTTTTCACCGGTAGCCGGAAACAACAGGGTAACCATGCGTCCTTCAACAGCAACGACAGTCCCCAACCCCAGATCCGTCTCTGTATCACTAATCCAACGCTGGCCAAGTGCAAAAGGCATTAAACTCTCCAAAGCCCAAGAGTGTGAGAATCGCAAAGGGGCGCTATGTTACCCGAAGGCCGGATCCCGATCACCATGGTTATGGCGTTCGGGAAAGGCAATTCGATACAACCTTGATCTACCGACACCCTTGACCCGGCAAGGGGTAGAAAGTGCCTGCATACGGAACCCTGATTGAGCATTTAAACATCATCCTGGTTGATTGGTGAGCGGTTGAGCCGGAAATGCGAATTTTATGCGAAATCACCCTTGCCAATCCGAGCTGGCTCCCTATAATGCGCCTCCATCGACAGGGCAAGCGGCAACGCAGAAAGCCA